>DASSSQ010000044.1:0-15976 GCA_035708405.1 Gaiellaceae bacterium | reverse complement strand
CTGCTTCGCCTGGCGGAACATCCTCGCTGCCGCCTATCCGGGAGTCCGGATCCGGCGGCGCGGCGTTTTCGGCGCCTACGCGGCCGGGGTCGGCATCAACGCGATCGCGCCCGCGCGCGCGGGCGACCTCGTCAAGCTCTACCTCGTCAAGCGCCGGATCGAGGGCGCGACGTACCCGACGCTGGCGCCGACGCTCGTGGTCGAGACGCTCGTCGACTTCGTCGTCGCCACCGGCCTCTTCGCCTGGGCGCTGACGCTCGGCGTGCTGCCGAGCCGGCAGATCGTCGGGCAGCTGCCCTCGGTCGACTGGGCGTGGCCGTTCCGGCACCTCTGGGCGGCGGCGGCGATCCTCGGCGTGCTCTTCCTGCTCGGGCTCGGCGCCTTCCTCGTCGCCCGCCGGCGGGTCGCGGACTTCCGGCGCCAGTTCGAGCGCGGCTTCGCGATCCTCGGCGACGTGCCGACGTACCTGCGCCGCGTCGCGTCCTGGCAGCTGCTGTCGTGGGTGCTGCGGCTCGCATCGGTCTTCTTCTTCCTGCGCGCCTTCGACCTGGCGGCGACGGTGCGGAACGCGCTGCTCGTCCAGGTCGTCGACAGCCTCTCGACGCTGCTCCCGTTCACGCCCGGCGGCGCGGGGACGAAGCAGGGGCTGCTCGCCTACGTCCTGCACGACCGCTTCTCGGTCTCGGCGGTGCTGAGCTTCAGCGTCGGCATGAACATCGCGCTCGTCGCCGTCAACGTCGTCGTCGGCTTCGCCTGCCTGTTCCTGCTCGCGCGGACGATCCGCTGGCGCCGTCTCGCCGCCGCGCAGAAGAAGGACGAGTCGGAGGGCGCCGCGCCGGCGTGACTCGCGGCACCGTCGTCTCCTTGTGACACAGTGTCACAAGGGAAAAGGGCGCCGGGGGCCCGAGTACGCTGGCCGGATGGGCCGCTTCGCCTCCGTCTACCCGCTCGTGACCGCGCGTGCGCTCGCGCGGGCGTTCACCTACGAGGCGGGGCCGGAGGTCGGCAAGGGCGCGGTCGTCTCGATCCCGTTCGGGCGCGGACGGCAGCGGGGCGTCGTCGTCGGGCTGGAGGAGGAAGCGCCGGCGGGCGTCTCGCCGGTGCCGGTCGGCGACGTGCTGGACGAGCTGCCGCCGGCGCTCGTCGACCTCGCGCTCTGGGTCGCGGACTACTACGGCTCGACGCCGGCGCGCGCGCTCGCGCTCGTCGCGCCGCCGAAGCGCGCGCGGCGGAAGGAGCAGCCGCCGCCGGCGGAGCGGCAGTCGCTCGCCGGCGAGGCGGAGCCGGCCCGGCTCTCGGCCGCACAGCGGGCCGCCGTCTCGCGAATCGTCGAGGCGATGGGGTCGGGCGGCGGCCGCTTCCTGCTCGCGGGCGCGACCGGCAGCGGCAAGACCGAGGTCTACCTGCAGGCCTGCGCGGCGGCGCTCGAGCGCGGGCTCGGCGCGATCGTGCTCGTCCCCGAGATCGCGCTCGCGCCGCAGACCGTCGGTCGCGTGCGCGCCCGCTTCGGCGAGCGGGTGGCGATCCTGCACTCCGCGCTCTCGGAGGCCGAGCGGCGCGACGAGCGCGAGCGCATCGCCTCCGGCTCGGCGCCAATCGTCGTCGGCGCGCGCTCCGCCGTCTTCGCGCCGCTGCCGCGACTCGGCCTCGTCTGCGTCGACGAGGAGCACGACCAGTCCTACAAGCAGGAGTCCGATCCGCGCTACGACGCGCGCACCGTCGCGGCGAAGCGGGCCGCGCTCGAGGGCGCGGTCGCGGTCTACGGGTCGGCGACGCCGCGGCCGGAGAGCTGGGCGACGCTGGAGCGGCTCGAGCTCGGCGGCCGGATCGCCGGGCCGCTGCCGCCCGTGCAGGTCGTCGACCTGCGGCGCGAGGCCGGGTATCCGCTCTCGGCGCCGCTGCTCGAGGAGCTCGGCGCGGTCTCGGCGGCCGGCGCGAAGGCGATCCTGCTCCTGAACCGGCGCGGCGTGGCGCCGGCGCTCCACTGCCGCGCCTGCGGCGCGACGCGGCGCTGCCCGGGCTGCGACGTCGCGCTCGTCCTCCACGGGGACGGCTCGCTCCGCTGCCACCACTGCGGGCACCGCGAGGCCGTGCCCGAGGCGTGCCCGGAGTGCGGCTCGGCACAGCTCGCGCGGCTCGGCGCGGGGACGCAGCGGCTCGAGCGGGAGCTGCGCGAGCGCTTCCCCGAGCTGGAGCTCGTCCGTCTCGACGCCGACACGGCGGCGAAGCCGGAGGCGCTCGCGGCGGCGCTGCGCCGCTTCGCCGAGACCGACCGCGCCGTCCTGCTCGGCACGCAGATGGTCGCGAAGGGGCACCACTTCGCCGGCGTCGCGCTCGCCGCCGTCGTCGACGCCGACACGGGGCTCGGCCTGCCGGACTTCCGCGCCGAGGAGCGCACCTTCCAGCTGATCACGCAGCTCGCCGGCCGCTCGGGCCGGGACGCGCCGGGCCGCGTGCTCGTGCAGACCTTCCAGCCGGACGCGCGGCCGGTCGCGCTCGCCGCGAACCACGACGTCGCGCGCTTCCTCGCGGGCGAGCTGGAGCGTCGCCGCGCGCTCGGCTATCCGCCGTTCCGCCATCTCGTGCGCGTCGTCGCGGCCGGGCCGGAGCCGGCGGCGCCGCTGCGCGCGCTCGAGGAGCTGCGCGACGCGCTGCCCGGCGCCGAGCTGCTCGGCCCCGCGCCGCTCCTGCGCCTGCGCGGCCGCCACCGCGCGCAGCTCGTCGCGAAGACCGAGCAGCCGCGCGCCGTCGCCGCCGCCGCCGCGCGCCTCCTCGCCGCCGCCGCCCCGGCGATGCGCCGCGCGGGCCTGACGGCGGTGGTGGACGTCGATCCGCAGGGCCTCTGATCCGACTACACTGGCCGCCTGTGGCCGAGGAAGCGGGCGAGATCGAGCTCGAGGACGAGGGCGCCGAGCGCGACCCCGAGGACGAGGCGCGGCGCCGGTTCGCGCTCGCGCAGATCCGCCAGTACCCGGATCCCGCGCTGCGGCTGCAGGCGCGCGAGCTCGCCGAGGTCGACGACGACGTGCGCCGGCTCGCCGAGCGGATGATCCAGCTGATGCACGACGCCCACGGCGTCGGGCTCGCCGCGACGCAGGTCGGCGTCCTGCGCCGCCTGTTCGTCTTCCAGACCGCCGACGACGACGAGGCCCGCGCCGTCGTCAACCCGACCCTCGCCGTGCTCTCCGCCGAGAAGGAGACAGAAGACGAAGGCTGCCTCTCGCTGCAGGGCGTGCTCGTCCCGGTCGAGCGCTCGCTGCGCGCGACCCTGCAGGGGCTCGACCTCGACGGCAAGGAGGTCTCGCACGAGCTCGAAGGCCTCGCCGCGCGCGTCGCCCAGCACGAGCTCGATCACCTCGACGGCGTCCTGATCTTCGACCGCACCGACCGCGAGAGCCGCAAGCGGGCGATGGCCGTGCTGCGGCCGCAGCCGATCCTCGTCGGGCCTTGAGACTTGCAGTCGCGGCGACGGCTCCCTTCGGAGCCGACGTCCTCGAGCGGCTCGCCGCGCGCTTCGAGATCGCGTTCCTGCTCACGCGGCCGGACGCGCCGAGGGGTCGCGGCCGCAGGCTGGCGGCGCCGCCGGCGAAGGAGACCGCCGAGCGGCTCGGCATCCCGGTTCTGCAGCCGGAGCGGCTCGGGCCGGAGCTCGAGCTCGATGCGGACACGGTCGTCGTCGCCGCCTACGGCCTGCTGATCCCGGAGTCGCTGCTCGCGCGCGGGCTGTGGCTGAACGTCCACCCGTCGCTGCTCCCGCGCTGGCGGGGAGCCGCGCCGGTCGAGCGCGCGATCCTCGCCGGCGACGAGGAGACGGGCGTCACGATCCACCGGACGGTGAAGGAGCTCGACGCGGGGCCGATCTGCGCGCAGCGCGCCTTCCCGATCGGCGAGGCCGACGCGGGCGCCGTCTTCGCACACGCCGCCGACCTCGCCGCCGAGCTCGTCGCCGCCTGCCTGCCCGAGCCGGAGTTCCGCCCGCAGCCCGACGAGGGCGTCACCTACGCCGCGAAGCTCGGCCCCGACGACCGCGAGCTCGACCTCGCCGACCCGCTCGATGCCTGGCGGCGGATCCGCGCGCTCTCGCCGCACATCGGCGCGCGCGCCGAGCTGCGCGGCCGCCGCGTCACGATCTGGCGCGCCGAGCTGCGCGACGGCGAGCTCGTGCCGCTCGAGGTGCAGCCGGCGGGCCGCCGCCGGATGCGCTACGAGGAGTTCCTGCGGGGCCTGCGATGACGTGGTGGTACGCGGTCGCCGAGGCGCGGCACGAGCTGCAGAACCCGACGAGCCCGGAGAAGATCCGCCGCCTCGGCGAGGCGCTCGCGCTCGGGCCGGAGTCGCGCGTCCTCGACGTCGCCGCCGGCCGCGGCGGGCCCGCGCTCCTGCTCGCCGGCGCCTTCGGCTGCACGATCCGTTGTGTCGAGCGCGCGCCCGAGTTCGTCGCCGCCGCGCGCGAGCGGGTCGCGAAAGCGCGGCTCGGCGACCTGATCGAGATCGTCGAGGCGGACGCCGCGGCCGTCGAGTACGAGCCTTCCGCCTACGACGCCGCGCTCTGCCTCGGCGCGACCTTCGCCTTCGGCGGCCTCGCCGAGACCGTCGCCGCGCTCGCGCCGTCCGTTCGGCCCGGCGGCTTCGTCGCCGTCGGCGAGCCGTACTCGCGCTCGTCCGAGCCGTACGACGAGTTCGTCCCGCTCGGCGAGACCGTCGCCCGCTTCGAGGCGGCCGCCGGACCGCGGCTCGTGACGGTGATCAGGTCGAGCGACGACGACTGGGACCGCTACGAGAGCCTGCACTGGCTGACCGTCGACGAGTGGCTGCGGGCGAATCCGGAGCACCCGCAGGCCGACGAGTTCCGCGAGCTCGACCGCCGCCGCCGCGAGGAGTACCTGCGCCGGCAGCGAGACGGCCTCGGCTGGGCGATCCTGGTCGGCCGGACGTGATCGCGCCCGCGCGCGCCGCCGCCTACGAGGTCGTGCGCCGCGTCTTCGAGCAGGACGCCTACGCCGACCGCGCCTTCCGCACCGGCGCCGCCGACCTGGACGAGCGCGACCGCGCGCTTGCCCGTCGGCTCGCCTACGGCACGATCCAGCGCGTCCGCACGATCGACCACGCGATCGACGAGCTGGGACGGAGACCGACGCGGAAGCTCGACCCGCCCGTGCTCGCAGCGCTGCGGCTCGGCGCCTACCAGCTCGGCTGGACGGCCGGGATTCCGGCGCACGCGGCGGTCTCCGACTCGGTCGAGCTCGTCCGCCGCGCGCGGCTCGAGCGCGCCATCCCCTTCACGAACGCCGTCCTGCGCCGCCTGTCGGAGGGCCTCCATCCGCTGCTCGAGGCGCTGCCGGAGGGGCCGCTCCTGCACTCCTATCCCGACTGGGTCTACGAGGTCTGGGAGCGCGACCTCGGCCGCGACGAGGCGCTCGCGCTGATGCGGGCGCAGAACGAGGTCGTCGAGCCGCTCGCCCCGCACGAGATCTCCCGCGCGTCCCGGCTCGCGGCGGCGTGCGTCGGCGAGGGCGGCCGCGTCCTCGACGCCTGCGCGGCCCCCGGCGGCAAGACCGACCTGCTGCGCGGCGAGGAGGTCGTCGCCGTCGAGCCGAACGAGGGACGCGCCCGCGAGCTCGCGGAGCGGTTCCGCGGGCGGCCCGAGATCCGCGTCGCCCAGGCGGACGCACGCGAGCTTGCCGAGTCCGGCTTCGACCGCGCGCTCGTCGACGCGCCCTGTTCCGGCCTCGGCGTCCTCTCGGGGCGGCCCGACCTCCGCTGGCGCGCGCGCCCGCTGCCGGAGCTGCAGCTCGAGCTCCTGCGCGCGGCGGCCGAGCGCGTCCGGCCCGGCGGCACGATCGTCTACTCCGTCTGCACGATCAACGCCGACGAGAACGAGGCGGTCGTCGACGCCAGCGGGCTCGAGCCGGAGCCGCTCGGCGAGGAGCACCCCGAGTTCCGCCACCCGCGCCGGCCGGAGTTCCTGCTGACGCTGCCGCACCGGCACGCGACCTCGGGCTTCTTCGTCAGCCGACTGCGGGCGTAGGATCCGCGGGCGGCGATGCCCTGGCGCGACTGGATACGGACGGTGGAGGTCGAGCCGTCGCTCTACGCGGCCGACTTCGCGAACCTCGGCGACCAGGTCGACAACCTGCTCCGCACCGGCGCCCGCGTCTTCCACTTCGACGTCGGCGACGGCCATTTCGTGCCGCCCGTGACGATGGGGCCGATCGTGCTGCAGGCGGTCGCGCCGCTCGTCCACCGGGTCGGCGGCGCCGTCGACTGCCACCTGATGGTCGACGACCCGGTGCACCACTTCCCGCAGATCGCGCAGGCGGGCGGCGACTCCGTCACCTTCCACTACGAGGCGGTCGAGGACGTGCCCGCGACGATCTCCGCGGCGCGCGAGCTCGAGCTGCAGGTCGGCCTCGCGTTCAAGCCGGAGACGGCGGTCGAGGACGTCGTCGCGGTCGCGGACGGCGTCGACCTCGTCCTCTGCATGTCGATCGAGCCCGGCTATTCCGGCCAGGAGTTCATGGAGGGGGCGCTCGAGCGCGTGCGGACGCTGCGCGCGGCCCTGCCGGCGGAGGTGCACGTCCAGGTCGACGGCGGCGTCGGCCCGGAGAACATCCGCGAGATCTACGACGCCGGCGCGACGCTGCTCGTCTGCGGGGCGGCGATCTTCGAGCGCGAGGACCTGCCGCGCGCCTATCGCCGGCTCGTCCAAGAGCTGGCCTAGATGAGCCTGCAGCGCGCGCTCGAGCTGGCCGAGCGCGGGCGCTGGAAGGTGCGCGACCATCCGCTCGTCGGCGCGGTCGTCGTCGCGGACGGCGAGGTCGTGGGCGAGGGCTGGTACGAGTACGAGGCGGTGCGGCACGCCGAGCCGATCGCGCTCGAGCAGGCGGGCGAGCGCGCGCGCGGTGCGACGCTCTACGTGACGCTCGAGCCGTGCGCGCACCGCGGCCGGACGCCGCCGTGCGCCGACGCGGTCGTCGAGGCCGGGATCGCGCGCGTCGTCGTCGGCTCGCGCGACCCGAACCCGAAGGCGGCCGGCGGGATCGAGCGGCTGCGCGCCGCCGGCGTCGAGGTCGAGCTCGTCGACTCGTTCGCGGCGCGGCAGCAGAACGAGGCCTGGCGGACGTGGGTCGCGGAGCGGCGGCCGTTCGTCACCTACAAGGCGGCGGCGACGCTGGACGGCCGGATCGCGCTGCCCGGCGAGCGCTGGGTCTCCGGCGAGGCCTCGCGCCGGCTCGTGCACGAGCTGCGCGCCGCCGCCGACGCCGTCGCGGTCGGCGCGGGGACGGCGCGGATCGACCGTCCGCAGCTGACCGCGCGCGGGGTCGAGACGCCGAAGGGGCAGCCGCGGCGGATCGTCTTCGGCTCGTCGCTGCCGCAAGGGCTCGACCTCGAGCTGCGCCCGGGCCCGCTCGCCGAGGAGCTCGCCGCGCTCGCCGCCGAGGGCGTCCAGTCGCTGCTGCTGGAGGGCGGCCCGACCCTGGCCGCCGCGTTCGTCGCCGCCGACCTCGTCGACCGCGTGCTCGTCTTCGTCGCGCCGACGCTCGCGGGCGAGGGCGCCGGCCCGCTCGCCGCGCTGCCGGAGCCGCGCCGCCTGACCCGGCTCGAGGCCCGTCCGGTCGGGGACGACGTCCTCCTCTCCGCCTACCTGCACGAGCCCTGAGTAGAAGGTCAAGCGCGCGGCCGCTCGTGCCGATAGTCGCGGCATGTCAGCGGATCCGATCGCCCCCAACGGTCTGCGCGGCGTGCTCGCGGGCCCGGAGCTGCGCGAGCTGCCGAAGCTGCTGCAGCCGGGAGAGGAGACGCTCGCGCTCGTCCAGGGCTGGTATCGCGGCCGGCCCGGCATGCTCGTCGCGACGAGCGCCCGCCTGCTCTTCCTCGACAAGGGCTGGCTCTTCGGCCTCCACTTCGAGCAGTTCGAGTACGACCGGCTGACGGCCGTCCAGTACGACGGCGGCCTCGTCTGGGCGACGATCGCGATCCTCGGCGCCGGCGGCGAGGCGCGGATCGAGCGGGCTCCCGGCGACGGCGCGCGCCAGCTCTGCGAGCGCGTGCAGCCGCTGCTCGGGCACGCCGCTGCGCCGCAGGTTGTCGCCGCGCCTCCCGCGCCCGCGGACGGCTTCGCGGTCGCGCCGCCGCAGTCGCTCCCGAGCTTCGCCGACGTCGGCGGCATGGACGGGCTCAAGCAGGAGGCGAAGCAGACGCTCGGCCTGCTGCTCGCCTTCCCCGACCGCACCGAGGAGTACCGGATCGACTGGAACGGCCTGCTGCTCCACGGCGCGCCCGGCAGCGGCAAGACGCACTTCGGCCGCGCGCTCGCCGGCGAGTTCGCGCTCGGCCTCGTCGAGGTCGGCGCCGCGGCCGTCGGCACCGACGCGCGGAAGCTCTCCGACGCGTTCGCGACCGCCGCCGCGGCCGCGCCCTGCGTCCTCTTCGTCGACGACCTCGCCGAGCTCGCGCGGCGCGCGCCGCTCGTCGACCCGCTCGTCTCGCTGCTCGAGCAGGCGCGCGCGATCCACGGCCTCGTCGTCGTCGGCGCGACCTCGGACCTCGACGCGCTCGGCGACGAGCTCGTCCGGCCCGGGCGCTTCGACCGCAGGCTCCAGATCGGCCTCCCGGACGCAGTCGCGCGCCGCGCGATCCTCGCCGTCGCGCTCGCCGGCCGGCCGGCCGACCCGCAGCTCGACCTCGACGCCGTCGCCGCCCGCTGCGACGGGCTGACGGCCGCGTCGCTCCTCCAGGCCGTCGACGCGGCGGCGCTCGCCGCGCTGCAGGCATCCGCGCCCGTCTCGACCGTGCACCTGCTCGGCGCCCTGAACGGGCTCGGCGGGGCCGAGCGCCCGACCGTCGACGGCTGGAGCTGGGACCGGCTCGTCCTGCCCGAGCAGACGAAGAGCGAGCTGCAGGCGCTGCAGGCGCTGATCGAGGATCCCGACCGCGCGCGGCAGTTCGGCGTCGAGCCGCCCACCGGCGCGCTGCTCGTCGGCCCGCCCGGCACCGGCAAGACGACCGTCGCGCGCGTGCTCGCGGCGCAGGCGCGCTGCTCCTTCTTCCCGGTCTCCGCCGCCGACGTGACGAGCAAGTGGGCCGGCGAGTCGGAGCAGTCGGTCAAGCGTCTCTTCGAGCGCGCCCGCGCGGCCGCGCCGGCGATCGTCTTCCTCGACGAGGCGGACGCGCTCGGCGCCGAGCGCGGCGAGAGCGACGACGCGGGCTACGACCGGCAGCTGAACCAGTTCCTGCAGGAGATGGACGGGATCGGCGGCGACCGCGGCGTCTTCGTGCTCGCGGCGACGAACCGGCCCGACCGGCTCGACCCGGCGCTGACGCGCGGCGGCCGGCTCTCGCGCACGATCGAGATCCCGCTCCCGGACGAGCAGGGCCGGCGCGCGATGCTGGCGGAGATGACGAAGCCGATGCCGCTCGCGGGGGTCGACCTCGACGCGCTCGCCGCGCGGAGCGACGGCTTCTCCGGCGCCGACCTGCACGCGCTCTGCCAGCAGGCGGCGGTCGCGGCGATCGTCCGCGGGAGCGACGCGGACACGCCGCAGGTGCTGCCGGCGGACTTCGAGACGGCGCTCGCCGACCTGCGCAGGAAGGAGCCGGCGCCGGCATGAGCGTTCTCCTCTGCGCGCTGACGGACACGGACGCCGCCGACGTCGACGGCTGGCTCGCGCGCGCGGAGTGCGAGCTCGCCGCGGTCGCGGTCGAGCCGCCGGCGCGCGTGGTCGACACCTCCTCCGCGGTCCTGCTGCACGCGTCGTTCAAGCCGGGCCGGTCGGTCGTGCCGGCCTCGCTGACCCTCTACCGCGACCACGGCCGGCTCCGCGTCGAGCTTCAGGGCGACGACGTGGCGCCGCTCGAGAGCTGGCTCGTCGAGGCGCTCGAGCTGACGCGGGTCTGCGCGCTCTAGCCCAGCAGCTCGCCGAGCAGCCGGATCGAGCGCTCGTCGATCGGGTCGACGACGAGGATCGCCTCGTCCGCGCCCGCGTCGGCGAGCTCGCGCAGGTGCCCGGCGACCCGGCGCGCGTCGACGGGCGGCGGCTCGTGCCGGCGCTCGCCGCGGCCGCCGTCGACGGCGACGAGGACGCAGGCGCTCCGTTCGACGCCCGGCGCGATCCGCGCGGCCAGCTCCGCGAAGCCATCCGCGGTGTTGCCGTACTGCTCCCACCAGCAGTTCCACGTGTCGACGTGCGGCAGCGTCGCCGCGAGCATCCGCGGCCCGACGGTGCCGACCATCAGCGGCGGCCGGCGCGCGGGCGGCGGCAGCAGCACCGCGTCCTCGACCGCGTGGAACCGCCCGTGGAAGGTGACGCGCTCGCCTGCGAGCAGCCGCCGCACGATCTCGAACGCCTCGAGGAAGCGAGCCGTCCGCTGCTCGAACGGGATCCCGAAGGCGCGGAACTCCGCCTCGTTCCAGCCGGAGCCGAGCGCGACCACGAGCCGCCCGCCGCAGAGCTCGTCGACCGCCGCCGCCGTCCGCGCGAGGATCCCCGGCGGCCGGAACGCGGTGCAGGCGACGAGCGGCCCGAGCGCAACGCGCTCCGTCTCGCGCGCGAGCCCGGCGAGCAGCGTCCAGGCATCCCAAGGCCCGCGCTCCGGCCGCCCGTCGCCGCGGTAGAGCAGGTGGTCGCCGACCCAGATCGAGTCGAAGCCCGACTCCTCCGCCGCGCGCGCCATCGCCGCGTACTCGGGCCAGCGCACGTCGCGCTCGACCTCGGGTAGCTGGATGCCGACGCGCACGCCGCCAATCTAGTCGCCGGCAGGCGCCGTCACGCCTTCGGCACACAAACGGCACAGACACGTCACACCTTCGTCGATAGCCTTTCCCCAGGGGGTCGCGGGGATCCCTTGGGGGCACGTGGAGGGCCGGTAGCCTTGGCCGGGTGTTCACCGGGATCGTCCGCGAGGTCGGGACCGTCGTCGCCGCGAAGCAGGACGGCGGCGCGACGCGGCTCGTCGTCGAGGCGGGGACGGAGGCCGCGGTCGGCGACTCGGTCGCGGTCGCCGGCGTCTGCCTGACCGTCGTCGAGGCCGCGGACGGACGGCTTGCCTTCGACGCCGTCGCCGAGACGCTGCGCCGCAGCTCGCTCGGCCGGCTCCGGCCCGGCGACCGCGTCAACATCGAGCCCGCGCTCCGCGCCGGCGAGCCGATGGGCGGGCACATCGTCCAGGGCCACGTCGACGGCGCCGGCGCCGTCCGCGAGACCGGCGAGCCGACCTGGTTCGACGCGCCGGCCGACGTCCTCCGCTACTGCGTCGAGAAGGGATCGATCGCCGTCGACGGCTGCTCGCTGACCGTCGCCGCCCTCGACGAGACCGGCTTCGCGGTCGCGCTCGTCCCGCACACGCTCGCCGCGACGACGCTCGGCGCCCTCGAGCCCGGAGACTCGGTCAACCTCGAGGCGGACGTGCTCGCGAAGTACGTCGAGCGGTCGACTACCCTGCGGAGATGACGCAGACCATGCCCTTCGCGGCGGTCGAGGACGCGATCGAGGAGATCCGCAACGGCAAGTTCGTCGTGGTCGTCGACGACCCCGACCGCGAGAACGAGGGCGACCTCGTGATCGCCGCCCAGTTCGCGACGCCCGAGGCGGTCAACTTCATGGCGACGCACGCGCGCGGCCTCGTCTGCCTCTGCCTGACCGAGGAGCGCTGCGACGAGCTCGGCCTGCCGCCGATGACCCAGCACAACGAGGCCCGGCTCGGCACCGCCTTCACCGTCTCGGTCGAGGCGCGCGAGGGCGTGACCACCGGCATCTCCGCCGCCGACCGCAGCCACACGATCCAGGTCGCGGTCGACCCGCGGTCGACGCCGCGCGACCTCGTCCAGCCCGGCCACGTCTTCCCGCTGCGCGCGCGCGACGGCGGCGTCCTCCGCCGGACCGGCCAGACCGAGGCCTCGGTCGACCTCGCACGGCTCGCGGGCCTGATCCCGGCCGGCGTCGTCTGCGAGATCATGAACGAGGACGGGACGATGGCGCGCGTCCGCGACCTCGTCCCCTACTGCGAGCGGCACGGCCTGAAGATGATCGCGGTCGCCGATCTCGTCGAGTACCGGCGGCGCACCGAGAAGCTCGTCGAGCGCGCCGTCACGGCCGCGCTGCCGACGGAGTACGGCGAGTTCCAGGCGGTCGCCTTCCGCGAGACGCTGACCGGCAAGCACCACGTCGCCCTCGTCATGGGCGAGGTCGAGGGCGCCGACGACGTGCTCGTCCGCGTCCATTCCGAGTGCCTGACCGGCGACGTCTTCCACTCGCTGCGCTGCGACTGCGGCGAGCAGCTCGACACGGCGCTCCATGCGATCGCCGCCGAGGGTCGCGGCGTCCTCCTCTACATGGCGCAGGAGGGCCGCGGCATCGGCCTGCTGAACAAGCTGAAGGCCTACGAGCTGCAGGAGCAGGGGCTCGACACCGTCGACGCGAACCTGGCGCTCGGCTTCGCCGCCGACGAGCGCGAGTGGGGGATCGGCAACCAGATCCTCGCCGAGCTCGGGCTGTCGACGATCCGCCTGCTGACGAACAACCCGAAGAAGGTCTCCGGGCTCTCCGCCTTCGGGCTCGAGGTGACCGAGCAGCTGCCGATCGAGGTGCCGCCGAACGAGCAGAACCGCCGCTATCTGGCCGCCAAGCGGGATAAGCTCGGGCACAGGCTGCACCACCAGGACCTGAAGTTCGAGCCGGAGGGCGAGTGACCGAACCGCGCATGCCTAGCGACACGCCGGAGTGGACCGGGGAGGACCCGCTCGATCAGGAGTGGCCCGCGCGCCGCGAGGCCGAGGATCCGTTCGCGATCCAGACGCCCGAGCCGGAGCCGGAGCCGGAGCCCGACGAGGACACGGACGAGACCGAGCCGGAGGAAGAGGAGCCCGAGCCGGAGCTGCCGCCGGCGCCGCCCGAGCAGCTCGAGGTCGAGGCGGAGCCCGAGGACGAGGTCGAGGTGGCCGAGCGCGCCCAGGCCGAGCACGCCGCCGGCGAGATCGACGTCCCCGACGGCTACACGGTGATCGAGGGCTACCCGGCCGGGCACCGGCGCGCGGTCGCGATCGTCGTCTCCCGCTTCAACGGCGAGATCACGAACCGGATGCTCGGCTCGGCGCTCGAGGAGCTGGACGCGGCCGGCGTCGAGCGCGAGTCGGTGACGGTGATGCCGGTGCCGGGCGCGTTCGAGCTGCCGCTCGGGGCGATGGCGCTCGCGAAGACGCGCCGCTACTCGTGCATCGTCGCGCTCGGCTGCGTGATCCGCGGCGAGACGCCGCACTTCGACTACGTCGCCGGCGAGTCGGCGAGCGGCCTGCAGCTCGCGGGGATCGAGACCGGCGTGCCCGTCTCCTTCGGCGTCCTGACGACGGACACGCTCGGGCAGGCGGAGGCACGCGTCGGCAAGGGCGCCGAGGCGGTGCGGACGGCGCTCGAGATGGCCGACGTCTTCGCGCAGGTGCGGGCGAGCGCCCGCGGGTAAGCACGCGGTGAGCGCTCTGGCCGCGGCGCCGCTCGCGGAGCGCCGCGAGCAGCGGCTCGGGCGCACCTACATCGTCCTCGCGGCGCTCGCCTGGTCGAGCGCGGGCGTCCTCCAGCGCGCCGTCGGGGTCGACGAGGCGACGCAGCTCGCGGGCCGCGCGGCCTTCGCCCTGCTCGGCCTGCTCGTCTTCGCCGCCGTCGTCGAGCGCGGCGCGCTCGTCTCCGCCTTCGCCCGGATGGGACGGGCCGGGCTCGGCTTCTCGCTCTGCATGGCCGTCTCCTCGGGCGCGTTCATCGTCGCGCTCAACCACACGACGGTCGCGAACGTGCTCTTCATGCAGGCCGCGTCGCCGATCCTGGCGGCGCTCCTCGCCCGCGTGCTGCTGGGCGAGGCGGTGACCCGGCAGACCTGGATCGCGATGGCGGTCGCGCTCGTCGGCGTCGGCGTGATGGTCGGCGGGCCGGGCGGCTGGTCGATCGGCGTCGGCTTCGCCGCCGTGATGATGCTCGGGTTCGCCGGCAGCGTCGTCTTCGCGCGGCGTCGTGCCGACATCTCGATGGCGCCCGCGACCTGCCTCTCCCAGCTCCTGATCCTCGTCGCCGCGCTGCCGTTCGCGAGCCCGGGCGCGGTCGGCGGGCACGACCTCGGCCTGCTCGCCGCGCTCGGCATCGGGCAGATCGGCGCCGGGCTCGCGTTCCTGACCCTCGGCGCACGGCTGATCCCGGCGGCGGAGGTGGCGTTGATCTCGTTGCTCGAGGTCGTGCTCGGCCCGCTCTGGGTCTGGCTCGCGCAGTCGGAGCAGCCCGCGTGGACGACGATCGCCGGCGGGCTCGTCGTCGTCGCAGCAGTCGGGATCCAGACCCGGCGCGCCTAGATCCCTTCCGCTACCATGGGCCGCCGATGTCCAAGATCTGCGCCATCTGCGGCAAGAAGCCCGGGTTCGGGCACAACCGGAGCCACTCGATGGTGGCGACGAAGCGTCGCTTCAACCCGAACCTGCAGCGCATGCGCGTCCTCCTCGGCGGCTCGCCGACTCGCGCGTACGTCTGCACGCGGTGCCTGAAGGCCGGCAAGGTCACCAAGGCCGTCTAGCAACCGCGCGACCCGCCGCTAGGGTCCAAGCGGGGATGGCGAACCAGCAGCTCTCGATCCCGTCCGAGCTGGGGACGATCACGATCTCGGCCGGCGCGGTCGCCGACCTCGTCGCCCGCGTTGCGGCCCGCTGCTACGGCGTCGTCGGGCTCGCGTCGAAGAATCCGGTCGGGCGGATGCTCGGTCGCGAGCGCTCCGCGATCGGCGTCTCGCAGGACGGCGCGGGCGTGCGGATCGGCCTGCGCGTCGTCGTCGAGTACGGGCTCAACCTCGCCGAGGTCGCGGCGACCCTCCGCTCGCAGGTCACCTACGAGCTCGAGCGGCTGACCGGCCTCCCCGTCGCCGCGGTCGACGTCCACATCGAGAACGCGCGGCGCTCGGCATGAGCCTGGAAGTCGCGCGCACGCTCGCCCGCGCGGCGCTGGCGGCGATCGAGGCGAACCGCGGCCGGATCGACGACCTCAACGTCTACCCGGTGCCGGACGGCGACACCGGCACGAATCTCACGCTGACCGTGCGGGCGGTCGCCGAGGCGCTCGAGCACGGCGGGCCGGATGACCGGGCCGGCCTCGCGCACGAGGTGTCGCGAGCGGCTTTGATGGGAGCCCGCGGCAACTCGGGCGTCATCCTCTCGCAGATCGTCCGCGGCGCGTGCGACGCGCTGGCCGAGACCGACGACCTCGCGCGTGTCTTCCGCTCGGCGAGTGACGCCGCCTACCGTGCGGTGAAGAAGCCGGTCGAGGGGACGATGCTGACCGCGATCCGGACGATGGCGGACGCAGCCGAGCACGGCGGCGACCTGCCGACGATCGTCGCGCGCGGCGACGACACCGTGGCGCAGACGCGCGAGCTGCTCCCGGTGCTGACGGAGGCGGGCGTCGTCGACGCGGGCGCGGCGGGGCTCGTCGAGATCGTGCGCGGCCTCTGCGCCGCGCTCACCGGGGAGGAGCTGCCGCCGCCGGCCGAGGCGACGGAGGAGATCGGCCTCGAGGCGATCCACCAGGAGCTCTCGCGCTTCCGCTACTGCACCGTCTTCGTCGTCGAGGGCGACGACCTCGACTCCGACGACCTCGAGCGCGAGCTCGAGCAGCTCGGTGACTCGCTGCTCGTCGTCGGCGACCGCGAGGCCCTCAAGGTGCATGTCCATACGGACGACCCCGGCAAGGCGCTCTCGCTCGGCGTTGCGCGCGGCACCGTGGCCGGGATCGAGATTGCGAACATGCACGCGCAGACGCAGCAGCGCGAGGAGCGCCTGCTGCACGCGGTGCCTGGCACCGACGACGCGGCGTGCGCCGTCGTCGCGGTCACGGCCGGCGGCGGGAACCGGGCGCTCGTCGAGAGCTTCGACGCGTCGGTGGTGGACGGGGGTGCCACGATGAACCCGTCGACGGCCGACCTCCTCGCCGCCATCGACGGCGCGCCGGCACCC
>DASSSQ010000043.1:0-9175 GCA_035708405.1 Gaiellaceae bacterium | reverse complement strand
GCACCCTCCACGGCCTCAAAACCCGCATCTGCAGCCGCTTCCTCGCCCTCGCCGCCGCCATCAGCCTCAACCACCGGCTCGGCCGACCACCACGCGCACTCGTCGACTACACCACCTGAACCGGTGGAACTACTCATCTAGCAGATTCAGGTGCGCCTGCCGCTGCCGCCGATCCTCGACGTGGCGTTGCCGACTTGAAAACGGGAAACGAGGTCGTCCTGGGCCGGTAGTACGATGGCCCGGCCGTGCCCGACGCGCCCTTCGTCCACCTCCACGTCCACTCGGAGTACTCGGTTCTCGACGGGGCCTGCCGGGTGCCGGAGCTGGCCGCGCGCGCCGCCGAGCTCGAGATGCCGGCGGTCGCGCTCACCGACCACGGCAGCCTCGCCGGCTCGGTCCAGCTCGCCAAGGAGACCAAGAAGCACGGCGTCAAGCCGCTCTTCGGCTGCGAGGTCTACGTCGCCGACGACCGTCGCGCCCAGCAGAAGGGCTACGCCCACCTGACGCTGCTCGCCGCCGACAACGTCGGCTACGGCAACCTGATCAAGCTCAGCTCGCTCGGCTACCTCGAGGGCTACTACTACAAGCCGCGGGTCGACTGGGAGCTGCTGCAGTCGCACTCGACCGGCCTCGTCGCGCTTTCCGGCTGCCTCTCCGGCCGCGTCTGCAAGGCGCTCGAGGAGGACCGCCCCGCCGACGCCGCCGCCGAGCTCGATCGCCTCGCGCAGATCTTCGGCCGCGACTCCGTCTACGTCGAGCTGCAGAACGCCCACATGTCCGTCCAGGACCGGATCAACCCGCAGCTGCAGGCGCTCGCGCGCGAGGCGAAGCTGCCGCTCGTCTGCACCGGAGACGTCCACTACCTCCGCCACGAGGACGCGCGCGCACACGAGGCGCTGCTCTGCATCCAGTCCGGCGACTCGTTGAAGAACCCGAACCACTGGCGCTTCGAGACCGACCACTTCTACTTCAAGTCGCCGCAGGAGATGGCCGCCGACTTCCCGGGCATGGACGAGGCGCTGCGGCGGACGCTCGAGATCGCCGACCGCTGCTCGGTCGAGATCGAGCTCGGCCGGATCCTGCTGCCGCACTACCCGACCCCGGACGGGCGCGACTCGTTCGACTACCTCGTCGAGCTCTGCGAGAAAGGCCTGCAAAGGCGGTACTCCACGGACACCGACGAGCACCGTGAGCGGCTGCAGTTCGAGCTGAAGACGATCCGGGAGATGGGCTTCCCGGACTACTTCCTGATCGTCTGGGACTTCATCCACTTCGCGCGCCAGCAGGGGATCGGCGTCGGCCCGGGCCGCGGCTCGGCGGCCGGCAGCCTCGTCGCCTACTGCCTCGAGATCACGAACCTCGACCCGCTCCGCTACGACCTGCTGTTCGAGCGCTTCCTCAACCCGGGCCGCAAGTCGATGCCGGACATCGACATCGACTTCTCGGTCGAGGGCCGCGAGCGCGTGATCAACTACGTGCGCGAGAAGTACGGCTCCGACCGCGTCGCGCAGATCATCACCTTCTCGACGATGGCCGCGCGCGCCGCCGTCCGCGACGCGGGCCGCGTGCTCGAGATCCCCTACGGGGTCGTCGACCGGATCGCGAAGCTGATCCCGGAAGGGCCGGGCCAGACGCTCGAGGAGTGCCTGAAGCCGGGCGCCGAGCTGCGCAGGACGATCGACTCCGACCCGGTCGCGAAGGAGATCGTCGACCTCGCGCTGCCGCTCGAGGGCCTGACCCGCGCCGACTCGATCCACGCCGCCGGCGTCGTGATCGGCGCGCAGCCGCTGACCGAGGTCGTGCCGCTGCAGCAGAAGGGCGGAGACAACGAGATCGTCACCCAGTTCACGATGGGCGACGTCGAGGCGCTCGGCCTGCTGAAGATGGACTTCCTCGGCCTGCGCAACCTCGACGTGATCGACAAGGCGGTCGCGCTGATCGACGGGCTCGACATCGACACGATCCCGCTCGACGACAAGAAGACGTACGAGATGCTCGCCCGCGGGGAGGCGACCGGCGTCTTCCAGTTCGAGTCGTCCGGCATGCGCGAGGCGCTGCGCCAGGTGAAGCCGACCGTGTTCGAGGACGTGATCGCGCTCGGCGCCCTCTACCGGCCGGGGCCGATGCAGTACATCCCGAACTACGCGGCCCGCAAGAACGGCAAGGAGCAGGTGAAGCTGCTCGACCCGCGCCTCGAGCCGATCCTGGGTCAGACCTACGGGATCTCCGTCTACCAGGAACAGTCGATGGAGATCGCCAAGCAGATCGCCGGCTTCACCTCCGCCGAGGCGGACGACCTGCGCAAGGCGATCGGCAAGAAGATCCACGCGCTGATGGCGTCGCTGAAGGACAAGTTCGTCGAGGGCTGCATCGCGAACGACACCTCCGAGCAGGTCGCGCGGCAGCTCTGGGACGACATCGAGAAGGCGCAGGACTACTCGTTCAACAAGGCGCATGCGGCCTGCTACGCGCTGATCTCCTACCGCACCGCGTGGCTGCGTGCGAATCACCCCTGCGAGTACATGGCGGCGCTGATCTCGTCGGTGATGAACACGAAGGACAAGGTGCCCTTCTACGTCAACGCGTGCGACGAGATGGGGATCGAGGTCCTGCCGCCCGACGTCAACTCCTCACAGGTCGACTTCGCCGTCGTCGAGGGGAAGATCCGCTTCGGCCTGAACGCGGTCAAGGGCGTCGGCGAGGGCGCCGCCGCCGCGGTCGTGCGTGCGCGGGAGGACGGGCCGTTCGCGTCGATCTGGGACTTCACCGAGCGGGTCGACGGCGCGGTCTCGAACAAGCGCGTGCTCGAGGCGCTCGTCAAGTGCGGCGCGCTCGACTCGACCGGCGCGACCCGCAAGGGGATGCTGGAGGTGCTCGAGCAGGCGGTCGCCTGGGGCCAGAAGCAGCAGGCGGACCGGCTGCTCGGCCAGGCGTCGATCTTCGACCTCGGCGACGCGACCGAGGCGCCGCCGCGCCACCATCCGGTCCTCCCCGCAGACGAGTTCGAGAAGGCGGAGCTCCTGCGGCTCGAGAAGGAGGTGCTCGGCCTCTACGTCTCCGAGCACCCGCTGCACGCGATTCGCGACCAGCTGCGGCGCAAGACCGACTGCACGCTCGCGGAGCTCGACCGCCGCCGCGACGGCGAGGCGGTCACGGTCGCCGGCATCGTCGCCGGCGTCAAGCAGCTGACGACGAAGAAGGGCGAGCCGATGGTCTTCCTGACGCTCGAGGACGTGACCGGCTCGGCCGAATGCGTCGTCTTCGCGTCCGTCTACGCGCAGGCGCGCGAGCTCTGCACGGCCGACCGGATCGTCGTCGCCCGGGCGAGGATCGACCGCAAGGAGGGCGAGTCGAAGCTGCTCGCCTCCGAGCTGCAGCCCTTCGAGGCGGTCGCCGAGCGGCGCGAGGTGACGCTGCGGATCGACGCGGCGAAGGCGCGCGCCGGGATCATCCGCGAGCTCTCGCGCGTGATCGGCGACTTCCCGGGCGAGTCGCCCGTCCTCGTCAAGTGCGAGACCTCCGAGGGGCCGAGGCTGCTCCAGCTCGGGCCGCGCTTCCGGGTGCAGCCGACCTCGGAGTTCTACGGCGAGGTGAAGGCGCTGCTCGGCGAGGCCGCGCTCCTCTAGGCTCGGTTCATGCCGATCTTTCGCCCGCCCGGGCTCGTCCTGACCGAGCACGAGTTCTCGGTGCCGCTCGACCACGCGGCGCCGGACGGCGAGCGGATCGCCGTCTTCGCGCGCGAGGTCGCAGGTCCGGACGGCCTCGACAAGCCGTTCCTCGTCTTCTTCCAGGGCGGCCCCGGCTCGGAGGCGCCGCGTCCGACGGGCGCGCCGACGCTGCCGACGTGGCTGCCGCGCGCGCTGCGGGACTTCCGGGTGCTGATGCTCGACCAGCGCGGCACCGGCCGGTCGACGCCGGTCGGGACGCTGCCGGGCCTGTCCCCGCAGGAGCAGGCTCGCTACCTGACGCACTTCCGCGCCGACTCGATCGTCCGCGACGCCGAGTGGATCCGCCGCGAGCTCGGCGTCGAGCGCTGGTCGGTGCTCGGGCAGAGCTTCGGCGGCTTCTGCGTCACGAGCTACCTCTCGCTCGCGCCGGAGGGGCTGCGCGAGGCGCTGATCACGGGCGGCCTGCCGCCGGTCGGCCGCCACGTCGACGACGTCTACCGGGCGACCTGCGAGCGGGTGCGCGAGCGGAACCGTCGCTACTACGAGCGCTATCCCGGCGACCGCGAGCGGGTGCTCGACCTGTGCCGCCGGGCCGAGGCGGGCGAGATCGTCCTGGCCTCGGGCGACGTGCTGACGCCGCGGCGGCTACGGCAGCTCGGCGGCCTGCTCGGCATGAGCTACGGCGCGGAGCAGATCCACTACGTGCTCGAGCTGCCGCCGGACGCGCCGGCCTTCCGCCACGACCTGGAGGCGGCGCTGCCGCACTACGCGCGCAATCCGCTGTACGCGATCGTCCACGAGGCCTGCTACGCCGACGGCTGCGTCACGGGCTGGTCGGCGGAACGGCTGCTGCCGGACGCGTTCGCCGCCTCGCCCGAGCTGCTGACCGGGGAGCACGTCTTCTCGTGGCTCTTCGAGGACGTCGGCGGGCTGCGGCCGCTCGCCGAGGCGGCAGAGCTGCTGGCCCGGCACGAGTGGCCGCGGCTCTACGATCCGGAGCAGCTCGCGCGGAACGAGGTGCCGGCCGCGGCCGCGATCTACGCCGAGGATCTCTACGTCGAGCGGGCGTTCTCGGAGGAGACTGCCGCGCTGACGCGCAACCTCCGCCCGTGGGTGACGAGCGAGTACGACCACAACGGCCTGCGCGCCGACGGCGAGCGCATCCTCGGCCGCCTCCTCGACCTGACGCGCGGCCGCGCGTAGCTCCTCGCCTCCCGGAGGAGCCGGGCTGTGGAGGAGAAACTCCACACTTTTCACGAACCCGTCACACCCGCACACGCCGGCGGGCGGTAGCGTCGACCGTGAGGGAGGCGGGTTGAGCCCCACCCAAAGGGTGGGGGTGCGCCTCCGGCGCGCGGCGCCCCGACCCCTCGACTCGCCGCCGCGGTCGCAAGCGCGCGGTTCGGATCCCGTTCGCGTTTCGTTAACTGTGAGATCCCCCGGAATGGCGACATCCACAGGTGTCGTTTGACCGAATGAGTCGGCAGAAAGAAGAAGATCGAGGAACCGATGCCTGCGGCCGAGCTACATACCGTCGAGACCGAGCTGGAGCGGATCGAGCGCTGGCGCAGCGAGATGCTCGAGCGCGCCGGCTACGGGCACGCGGCGGCCGAGGAGCTGGCCGCCCGCCACGACGTCGACCTGCACCTGGCGATCGATCTGGTCGAGCGCGGCTGCTCGGAGGAGATCGCTCTCCGCATCCTGCGCTGACCGCACCGTCCACGGCGCCCCGGGATTCCGCGAGGTCTCCCGCGGGCGCCGTATCCGTTCCCTACGATGGCCTAGGTGCGTCTCCTCTTCTCGATCCCCTCGCCGTCGCAGAACACGATCTCGCTCGGCCCGCTGACCGTCCACATGTACGGCCTGATGCTGCTCGCCGGCATCATCGCCTGCGTCTGGCTGACCGGTCGCCGCTGGGCGCGCACCGGCGGCGACTGGGATCTCGTGCTCCGCTGCGCCGTCTGGGGCGTCGGCTTCGGCGTCGTCGGCGCACGGCTCTACCACGTCGTCACGAGCTGGTCGGAGGTGCCGGACCCGAAGTGGAAGGGCGTCTTCGAGGTCTGGGAGGGCGGCCTCGGCATCTGGGGCGGCATCCTCTTCGGCGTCATCGCCGGCTGCGTGATCGTCTACCGCGACGGCAAGCCCGTACGCCTGATGATGGACGCGGTCGCGCCCGGCCTGCTGCTCGCGCAGGCGATCGGCCGCATCGGCAACTGGTGGAACCAGGAGCTCTTCGGCAAGCCGACCGACCTGCCGTGGGCGCTCCAGATCGATCCCGCGCACAACCTCGGCTACCCGGTCGGAACGACCTTCCATCCCACGTTCCTGTACGAGCTCGTCTGGGATCTGCTCGGCGTGCTCGTCCTGCTCTGGATCGACCGTCGCTTCCGCATCCGGCGGCCGGGGATCTTCGCGCTCTACGTCTCCTGGTACTGCGCGTTCCGCTGCTACGAGGAGGTGCTGCGGATCGACCCCGGCTCGCACCACTACCTCGGCATGCGGCTCAACTTCTGGGTCTCGCTCGGCGTCTTCCTCGTCTCGACCGCGTTCTTCCTCTGGTGGCAGTTCGCCCGCGGCCGGCGCGGCGAGGAGCCGGCCGCGCGCGGCCCGCGGATGGCGCTCCCCAAGGGACGCGTCCGACACGGCCGCTAGCCTGCCGCGCGTGGTCGTGCGCGAGCTCGAGCTGGACCTGGACGCCTTCGAAGGCCCGTTCGACCTGCTGCTCACGCTCGTGCTCAAGGAGGAGCTCGAGCCGGCGGAGGTCGACGTCGCCGAGATCGTCGTCGCCTTCGTCGAGCGGCTCGCCGAACGCGACTCGCTCGACCTCGACGCGTGCGGCGAGTTCCTCGTCCTCGTCGCCACGCTGCTCGAGCTGAAGGCGCGCGGCCTCTTCGCCGACGAGGACGCCGAGCTCGCCGACCTCGAGCCCGAGGAGGCGGCCGAGGAGCTCGCGCGCCGCCTGGCCGAGTACCGCCGCGCGAAGGAGGGCGCAGCCTGGCTCGCCGAGCGGCTCGCGGCCGAGTCCGACCGCTACTTCCGGCTCGGCCCGGCGCCGCTCGCGCCGCGGCCGGAGCGGCAGCTCGCGCCGCAGGACCCGTCGCAGCTCGCCGCGGCGCTGCGCGCGCTCGCGGTCCCGCCGCCGCAGGTCTCGCTCGCGCACATGGCGCTTCGCTTCCCGCCGGTCGCGCAGTTCCTCGAGCGCTTCCGCGCGCTGCTCCGCCGCCGCCGGGTGCTCGACTTCGACGGCGAGTTCGGCTCGCTCTCGCGCGTCGAGCAGGCGGTCGCGTTCCTCGCGCTGCTCGAGCTGCGGAAGGCGGGGGAGGTCAGGGTCGAGCAGGCGGCGCCGTTCGCCCCGATCAGGATTGCGCGTGCCGACGTCGAAGAAAGGGGTCTCGCATGGAACGTCCGCTCCGCCTGATCTCGTCCAACCCGGTCGACCAGCTCGCCCGGACGGTCGAGGCGCTGCTCGTCGTCGCCTCGCAGCCGCTGTCGGTTGAGGACCTGGCGATCGCCGCCGACGACGGCCTCGAGCGGGTCGAGACGGCGCTCGGGCTGCTCGCGGAGCGCTACCGCGAGGGGCGCAGCGGCATCGTGCTCGAGCACGCCGCGGGCGGCTACGCCTTCCGCGCGGCACGCGAGGCCGCGGCGGCGTGCGCCCGCCTCTACGAGCGTCCGGTCGAGCGCGGGCTCTCGCACGCGGCGCTCGAGACGCTCGCGATCGTCGCCTACCTCGGGCCGGTCTCCCGTCCGGAGATCGCGAAGGTGCGGGGCGTCGCCGCCGACTCGGTCGTCGCCTCGCTCGCCGAGCGGGGCCTGATCGCCGAGGCCGGCCGCGACGAGGCGGCCGGCGCGATCCGCTACCGCACGACGCCGCTCTTCGAGCGCGTCTTCGGGCTCGAGTCGCTGTCGGCGCTGCCGCGCCTCGACGACCTCGGCGCCGACCAGGCGCGGATCCGCGAGCGGCTGGAGACGGTCGCCGGCAGCCGCGCGAGCTAGTGACACTCTGTCACTAGGTCGACGCGTTGCGGATCCGCGGCGGGTCGAGCAGCGCGCCGAGCAAGATCCCGAAGAGCGCGTGGCCCGCGAAGGCGACCTGGATCGACGCGGGATCGGCGAACGGCCTCGGCCAGCGGCCGGAGCGCACGTCGGGATGGACGCGCTGGATCAGCGCGACCGCGGGCCAGAACGCCGCGTTCTCGGCGAGCCCGGCGGCGACGCCGCCGCGGATCCCGTGCCCGCCGAGCTTCGCGAACGCCGCGCCGAAGAGGCCGCCGTCGACCGCCTGCATCGCGACCTCGAGCGCCTGGCGCCGCACGCCGCCGCGCGCGACGAAGCCGGCGACGATCCCGGCGTCCGAGTAGGGGCTGCCGAACTCGCGCTGGAGCAGCGGCTCGAGCGCCTTCCACGCGACGCCGGCGGCCGCGCCGGCGAAGGCTCCTCTGACGACCCGGTTCACGGCGACAATCCAAGCATGCGACTCAACGCCTGGCTTGCCCGCGCGGGCGTCTCCTCACGCCGGGGAGCCGACGAGCTGATCAAGGCGGGCCGCGTCGCCGTCAACGGCGAGCCCGGCCGGCTGAACACCTTCGTCGGCGCGGACGACGACGTGCGCCTCGACGGGAAGCCGCTCGCCAGGCAGCGACTCGCCTACGTCCTCCTGTACAAGCCGCGCGGGGTCGTCACGACCGCGCGCGACCCGCAGGGCCGCCGCACCGTCGTCGACCTCGTCGACCTTCCCTCGCGCGTCGTCCCCGTCGGCCGGCTCGACGTCGACACGACCGGCGCGCTGCTCCTGACGAACGACGGCCCGCTCGCGCACCGGCTCGCGCACCCGCGCTACGGCGTCGCCAAGGTCTACGTCGCCGACGTCGAGGGCGAGCCGTCCGACGAGATCCTGCGCCGGCTCGCCGAGGGGGTCGAGCTCGAGGACGGCCCGACCGCGCCGGCGCGCGTCCGCCGGCTCGCGCCGTCCCGGCTCGAGCTGACGCTGCACGAGGGCCGCAACCGCCAGGTGCGGCGGATGCTCGACGCCGTCGGCCACCCGGTCCGGCGCCTGCACCGGCGCGCCTACGCCGGGCTGACGCTCGGCTCGCTCGCGCCGGGCGCGTGGCGCGAGCTGACCGCCGAGGAGATCAAGGCGCTACAAAGCCCATCAGCTCGTACATCCGCTCGAGCGTCGGCCCGGAAGCCGCGCGGGCCTTCTCCGCGCCGGCCCTGAGTAGCCGCTGCAGCTCGCCCGGGTCGGCCCGCAGCTCCCGGTAGCGCGCCTGGATCGGCTCGAGCAGCGCGACGACCGCCTCGCCGACCTCCTGCTTGAACTGGCCGTAGCCCGCGCCGTCGTAGCGCGCCTCGATCGCCTCGGGCGCCTCGCCGGTCGCGACCGAGAGGATGTCGACCAGGTTCGAGATCCCGGGCTTGTCGTCGGCGCGGCGGATCTCGCGGCCGGAGTCCGTGACCGCCGTCTTGAACTTGCGCCGGATCGCGTCCGGCTCGTCGAGCATCAGCAC
>DASSSQ010000042.1:0-14498 GCA_035708405.1 Gaiellaceae bacterium | reverse complement strand
CGGAAGTTCGCTGATCGTCCAGCCGAACGACGCGTAGGGCGAAGCGGGACGCCGGAGCCCGGCCCGTGCGGACCGGGCCCTCCACGGCTCCTACGCCTGATCGGCGATCGTGAACGCGACCTGGCTCTGGTCGACGCTCGCGTCGAGCACCTTGTCGTCCAGCAGCGACGCGGCCTGCGGCTCGAGGAAGACGCGCGCGCCCTGCTCCTCGACCACCTCGTCGTCCTCCGCGGGCAGCGCAACCACGCTGAGCGTGAAGTTCGCCTGGGCGCCTTCCCGCTCCGCGTGCATCCTCAGTCCGCCCGTCTCGGGGACATCGTCCACGGATGCGACGATGTTCTTCACGGCCTCAACCGCGCTGTCGGTGAGTGCGAGCAACGCGCTCACCTCCTTCCTGGTTGCTTCCGGTCCGAGCGGTCCACGCTAGCAACCGTTGCGAACTCGTCGCATATGCCTCCCGATGGATTGCGTACCGTGGCACGACGATGCCCGACGCCGTCACCGCCCCGAGCGCGCGCGATCTGCTCGCCGGCACGTTCGGCTTCGACGGCTTCCGACCGGGCCAGGAGCAGGTCGTCGAGACGCTGCTCGCCGGCCGCTCCGCGCTCGCCGTCTTCCCGACCGGCGGCGGCAAGAGCCTCTGCTACCAGCTGCCGGCGCTCATGCTCGACGGCGTCACGGTGGTCGTCTCGCCGCTGATCGCGCTGATGAAGGACCAGATCGACGCGCTCGCGCGCAGGGGCATCGCGGCGGCGCGGCTCGACTCGAGCCTCGGCCCGGAGGAGGCACGGCAGGTCTCCGCGCGACTCCGCGCCGGCGAGCTGAAGCTGCTCTACGTCGCGCCGGAGCGGTTCGCCAACGAGCGCTTCCTCGCCCAGCTCGAACGGGCGCAGATCGCGCTCTTCGCCGTCGACGAGGCCCACTGCATCTCCGAGTGGGGCCACAACTTCCGGCCCGACTACCTGAAGCTGGCGGTGCGGGCGCGCGAGCTCGGCGCCGAGCGGGTGCTCGCGCTGACCGCCACCGCCACGCCCGCGGTCGTCGCCGACATCCGCGCCGGCTTCGGGATCGAGGAGGCCGACGCCGTCGTCACGGGCTTCTACCGGCCGAACCTGACGTTGCTGACGACGCCCGTCGCCTCAGCCGACCGCGACCAGCTCCTGATCGACCGCCTGCGCGTGCGGCCGGCAGGCTCGACGATCGTCTACGTGACGCTGCAGCGGACGGCGATGCGCGTCGCGGCGCTGCTCGCCGCCGCCGGACTCCCCGCCCGCGCCTACCACGCGGGCATGGGCGCCGAGGACCGCGTCGCCGTCCAGGACTGGTGGACCGCCTCCGACCACAATGTCGTCGTCGCCACGATCGCTTTCGGCATGGGCATCGACAAGGCCGACGTCCGCTACGTCTACCACCTGAACCTGCCGAAGGGGCTCGAGTCGTACGCGCAGGAGATCGGGCGCGCCGGCCGCGACGGGGCGCCGAGCACCTGCGAGCTCTTCGCCTGCCCGGACGACGTGCCCACGCTCGAGAACTTCGCCTACGGCGACACGCCGACCCGCGACGCGCTCGCCGCCCTCCTCGACGAGATCTTCGCGCACGCGCCCGGCGAGCAGTTCTCCGTCTCCGAGTACGACCTCTCGAACCGCCACGACGTACGGCCGCTCGTGCTGAAGACTGTCCTGACCTACCTCGAGCTCGACGGCCTGCTGCGCCAGGGGACGCCGTTCTACGCCGGCTACAGCCTCAGGCCGCTGCGCGGAACGCTCGACGAGCTCGCGGACGGCTTCGAGGGTGAGCGCGCCGACTTCCTGCGCCGCGTGCTCGACTGCGGCAACGCAGCCCGCGTCTGGACGAGCATCGTCCCGGACGACGCAGCGCTCGTCCTCGGCGAGGAGCGAAGTCGGATCGTCGCCGCGCTCGGCTACCTGGAGCAGGAGGGCCTCGTCGAGCTGAAGGTGGCCGAGCCGCGGCAGCGCTACACGGCGCTCCGCGTGCCGGAGTCGCGCGACGCCCTCCTCGACCGGCTCGTCGAGCGGTTCGAGCAGCGCGAGCGAGCGGAGACCGAGCGGATCGAGCGTGTGCTGTCGCTCGTCGTGCACGCCGGCTGTCAGGTCGGCGCGCTCGTCGGCTACTTCGGCGAGCAGCGTGAGGAGCCGTGTGGACATTGCAGCTTCTGCCTCGAGGGGGTGGCGCAGCGGCTGCCGCCGCCCGCGCCCACGCCGCCGATCGAGATGCTCGTCAGCCGACGCTCGCTGCGCGCGGTCGAGCTCGGCAGCCCGGACGCGATGCGAACGCCGCGACAGCGCGCTCGCTTCCTCTGTGGGATCTCGAGCCCGGCGACCAGCCGCGCGAAGCTGACGCGCGATCAGCTCTTCGGCGTCCTCGCCGACCGCCGCTTCGCCGAGGTTCTGCGCTGGTGCGAGAGCTCATGAACCGGGCCGCTCAGCGGCGCTTTAGCGAGCGGTCGACGAACGCATGCGCGGCCCAGTTGACGAGCCAGATCACGATCACTGTGCCGACGTACGTCCAGAAGCCGTGGACGGTGAAGTCCGGCGCGACCCAGGCCGCGAGGGCGACCATCCCGATCGCGATCAGCAGGTAGAAGACGCCGAGCGTCGCGATAATCAGCGGCAGCGTCAGGATCGCGAGCACCGGCTTCAGCGCCGCGTTCGCGAGCCCGAGGACGGCGGCGCCGACGAGGTACGCGGCCCAGCCGTGGATGCGGACGCCGCCGAAGAGGCCGTTCGCGATCCAGAGCGCGAGCACGTTGATCGCCCAGGCGGCGGCGAGACGGGCGGGCCAGGTCACGCCGCGACTCTACCCCCGGTTTGGATCCGGAACCCGGTGGGGACGTCCCGCCAAGGGAGACGCCCGGGTGGCGACGCGGACGAGGTGGGGTCGATGCCGCTTCCGGACGAAAATCGACGAGCATTGAACGAGGACCGGCGACGCCTGTTCGCTGCGAGTCGCGCGATCGCGTTCCTCTGCGAGTGCGACGATCCCGACTGCTGTGCCGCGGTCGTGCTGACCCCGGCGCAGTACGACGCGGTCGTCGCGTCGGCGGAGGTGCTGCTGACCGAGGGGCACCGGCCGGCGGCCGCGGAGCCCGACCGGCCGCGGCTGCCTTCAGTCGAGTAGCCGCTCGACCTGCTCGACGAGCCGCTCGGGCGAGAACGGCTTGCGCAGCACGGGCGCGCGCGCGCCGGACGTGAACGCGCTGCCGCTCTGCCCCGTCATCAGGATCACCGGCAGGCCGGGCCGCGCGCGGGCGAGATCCTCGGCGATCGCGTCGCCGCTGATCCCCGGCATCAGCACGTCGAGGATCGCGAGGTCGACCTCGGCGCCGCTCGCGGCCCACGCGTCGTAGCCGCTGTAGGCGAGCACGACCTCGTAGCCCGCCTGCTCGAGCGCGACGCGGATCAGCTCCGCGAGGCCCCGGTCGTCCTCCGCTACCAGCACGCGCCGCATGTGCCGGCGCAGCCTAGCGATTGCCGGACTAGCGTCGCGAGGCGCGCGGCTCGTGTTCGCGCGCGCCGGCGACCGCGCTGCGCAGGACCGCGAGCGCCTCGTCGGTGCGGCCGAGCTCCTCGAGCAGCTCGGAGTAGCGGGTCGCGGTCTCGACGACGAATGGGCCCCCGCTTTCCTCCAAGGAGGCGAGCGCACGGTCGTAGAGTTCGAGTGCACGGTCGACGTCACCGGTGGTACGGAAGACGTCGGCAGCGATCCCATAGGCGCGTGCGCGGTCACGTGGATCGAGCACGTTGGCCTGGTCGAGCGCCCGCGCGACGTGCCGCGCCGCGTCGTGCACGCGCTCGAGCGCGAGCAGCGCACGCGTCTCCTCGATCGCGAACTTCGCGTCGTCGTACTCGGCAAGCGATTCGCCGAAGTGCTCGCGGCCGTTCGCGAGATGCTTCAACGCTTCGTCAGGAGAACCCGCCTCGATCTCGGCGCACGCAAGTAGGTGGTACGCCATGGCGACGTACGTCTGGTTCTCGGTGCGTTCAAGGATGTCGATCGCCTTGCGTGCGTAGCGCGCGCCCAGGCGCGGATCGTTGTGGTAGCAGTGGAGCCGGGACTGCGACCAGTAGACGCGAGCTTCTGCAAGCGGGTCCCGAAGGTCAACCGCCAGCGAGATCGAGTCGGCGAGGATCAGCTCGGCGCGGCGCGGCTCGCCACGGTCGATGAGCGCGTTCGCGAGCAGCACCTTGAACCTGAGTGCCTCGACCAGCGCCTCGGCGCCTTCGGCCTCTTCCACGGCGCGCGTGAGAAGTGCGATAGCCGCCTCGGCGGCGCCCGCCTCGGCGTAGGCGCGCGCAAGGTTCTCGACGGCGCTCGGATCGTCGAGGATCCGCCCCTGGCGCACGTCGAGCGCGCGCTCGAGCAGATCGATCGCCTCGTCGACGTCGCTCTCCCGCAACGCGAGCGCGCCAAGGCCGCCGAGAGCGACGGGGTCCTGCGGATCGTCGCGAAGCCGCTGCTCGTAGACCGTGCGAGCCTCGGCGACCTCACCGAGTCGAAGCGCCACCTCGGCGTCGAGGAGCGCAGCGGATTCACCATCGCCGTCGACGCCCGTGGCAAGCCATTCAGGCGAGACTCGCAGGCGCCGCGCGAATTCGTGGATCAGCTGCAGCGAGGGGATGCGCTGGCCGGCTTCGATCCGGGAGATGTACGCGGAGGTGCAGCCGGCGAACGCGAGTTTCCGCTGCGAGACGCCCGCCGCCTCACGCGCCTCGCGCAGACGCCGTCCGACGCTCCTGGGATCGTCGACGTGGGTTGATGCGGACCGTGGCATCGCTCGAATGCTAACTGAGGCAGTGCCTCATGTCATCGGTGCTGCGTTGTCTCTTTGCTCCCAGGGCTCGCGGGACCGCATACTGGCAGCGCGGCCCCCGGGGGTCGTCCCTTCAATCAGCACAACGAAAGGACGACCCGAAATGCATCGCATCTATCTGCCCGTTTTCGTCGTCGTGGCGTCGGTTCTGGCGTCCCTCGCGGCCGCCAGCGGCAGCTACTGGCCGTAAGCGGTTAGCCGGTGCGGCCGGCCGGGCGCGGGTGGGGCGTGATCGTCACGACCTCCCGCGCCCGCGGCCGCGGCGCCCGTTCCAGGCGGGCCCACGCCCAGAGGGCGCCGCAGCACATCGCGCCGGTCGAGATCGCGTCCTGGGGCGTGTCGTTGACGACGAGCGAGACGGCGAGTCCGACGAGCATCGCGTCGACGACGGCGTGGCGCGGCCGCGAGAGCAGGAAGACGGCCCAGGCGACGAGCGGAGCGAGTGTCTGGACGACGATCGGCCAGGACGAGGTCGCGCCCGCCCAGGAGACGTGTAGCCGGTGGCCGAGGTCGCCGAGGAGGGAGCCGGGGCCGCCGCCGACCGCCGTCGTGACATGACTCGAGCCGCCGGTCGCCGCGTCGATCCCGACGAGCGCGACGCCGACGACGGCCACTCCTGCAAGCACCACGACGAGCCGGCGCACGCCGAGCCGGCCGCCGCGGAGCCGCAGCCAGAGCACCGCGAACGCCGCCGCGAAGACGAGCAGGCCGCCGCCGTCCGCGCCCGCGCGGCTCCAGCCGACGAGCACGAGCGCGAGCGCGCCGACCGCCGGCACCGCCGCGCCTCCGAGCACGGCCGCGGCGAAGAGCGCCGGCGCGAGCAGCATCGCCTCCACCTCGTTCGTGACCCCGAAGTAGCGGCCGCCGCCGTCCGGGTGCGGGCCGATCGCCGCCAGCGCGTTCACCTCCGGCCGGGCGACGAGGACGACGAGCTCGGCCGCGAGGCAGGCGACCGCGAGCGCCGCGGTCGCGACGTCGCCGAGCCTCCCGACCGCGACGGCGACGACCGCCGCCGCGCAGATCACCGCCACGACCGCGCCGGTGCCGTAGACGCCGGCCGCCGAGAGCGCGAGCGACGCGGCGAGCGCGAACGGCGGCAGGAGCACGGCCGCGCGCGCCCAGATGCGGGAGCGGAGCAGGAAGGCGAGCACGAACGCGAAGAGCAGCAGCCCCGTGTAGGCGAGCCGCGCCGGGACCCGCACCGCGTGCGCGGCCGCGAGCCGCGCGTCGAGCCGCCCCGCGTCGGCGGCGGCCGCTGGGTCGCGGCGGGACGAGATCCGCGGCGGCTGCCCCGCCGCCAGCGCGACCGCCGTCGGCGCCACGTCCGCGATCGAGACGAGCCCGGGGATCCGCGTCGCCGACGAGCGCAGCAGGCCGTGGTAGCCGCCGCCGACGATCGCGATCGGATAGCGGACGACGTTGTGCGTCCGCCCGGGCGGCGGCAGCGCGACGTGGATCGTGACCGTCCCGGGCGCGCGCGCGAGCCGGATCTCCGCCGGCCCGCCCGGGACGCCGCCGACGAGCGCGCTCTCGACGCGCCCGCGCAGGAGCGAGGCGAGCGCGCCGGCGCGCGTGACCGTCGAGCCGGAGCCCGGCACGACCAATCCGACCGCGCCCTCGGCCGCGTACCGCTCGAGCGGGAACGGCGGCTGGACGACGACCGCAACACGCGGCGCGGCCGTCGCCGGCGCCGCGACGACGAGCGCACAGGCGCACGCGGCAAGGCCGATCCGATGCCGCTCTGGAGACATCCCCGAGCACGGACTCTAGCCGTGCGATAGAAGGAGATTTCCGTGAGCGTCGTCCACCGAGGCACGGCCGGCCCGAGCGGCGTCGTCGGCGCGGCCGTGATCGCCGCGGGCAGCGCCGCCGTCCTCGTCGCCGTCAACGCGCCGACCGCCGACGCGCCGGCGCACCTCTACCGCACGCTGCTCGTGCGCGACGGCTTCGGGCTCTGGGACAACCTCTGGTACGGCGGCCATTACCCGCTCGCCTCGTACAGCCTGCTCTACTACCTGCCGGCCTCGATCGTCGGCAACCGGCCGCTCGTGCTGGCCGCCGCCGTGATCGCGGCGGCGCTCTTCGCCTCGGTCGTCCACGCGGAGTGGCCGGCGGTCGGGCGCTGGCCGGCGCGGATCTTCGCCGTGCTCGCGGCCGGGCCGCTCTTCACCGGCACCTACAGCTACGCGCTCGGGCTCGCGGCGCTGCTCGGCTCCGTGCGCGCGCTCCAGGCCGGGAGGACGTGGCTCGCCGCCGCCTGCGCGGCGCTGACGCTCGGCTTCAGCCCGCTCGCGTTCGTGCTCCTCTGCCTCGTCCTGACCGCGACGGCGATCGCGAACCGACGCTTCGAGCGCCGGTCGCTGCTGATGGCCGGCGCGCTCGTCCTGCTCGTCGGCGTCGAGCTCGCCGCGCTGACCCTCTTCCCCTACGACGGCGTCTACCCGTTCCACGGCTGGGCGCTGCTGGCGGCGCTCGGCGTCGGCGTGCTCGGCGTCGCGCTCGGGCTGCGCGGCCGCCGCGCCGCGCCGATCGCGGCGTTCTTCGTCCTCTGGATGGCGGCGAGCGCGTTCGCGTTCTTCGTCCGGACGCCGCTCGGCGCGAACCTCGTGCGGATCCAGCTGCTGATCTTCCCGCTGATGCTGCTCGCGGCGCTGCTCGCCGACATGCGGCCGCGGCTGCTCGTCGCGCTCGCGCTCGCCGCGGCGTTCGCCTACAACACCGTCCCCTACGCGCTGATGGCCGCGCAGCGATCGGAGAGCGTCTTCCGCAACCCCGCAGCGTGGGAGCCGGCGCTCGCGTTCCTGCGCACGCACGAGGGGCCGAACTTCCGCGTCGAGGTCGTGCCGACGATCGAGCACTGGGAGGCCTACTACGTCCCCGCCGCCGGCTTCGCGCTCGCCCGGGGCTGGTACCGCCAGCTCGACCTGGCGCAGAACCCGCTCCTCTACCGGCAGCGGATCCCGCCGGCCGCCTACCGCGCGTGGCTGCGGCGGCTCGGCGTCCGCTACGTGCTGCTGCCGTCGACCGGGATCGACTCGCTCGGCGCCGCCGGCGAGGCGACGCTGCTCCGCTCCGGCCGCTCCGGACTCCGCCGCGTGCTCGTCGACCGGCTCTGGACGGCGTACGCGCTGCCGCGGCCGACGCCGATCCTCTCCGGCCCCGGCGGCGCGCGGCTGACGCTCTTCAGCCACAGCCGGATCGCCGGCTGGACGAAGCGGCCCGGCCGCTACACGCTGCGCGTCCGCTACATGCGCTACTGGCGCGTGCTCGAGGGCGGCGTCTGCCTGCTGCCGGCGGCGCAGGGAGCGCAGACGACGCTCGTCGTCTCCCGCCCCGGACGGTTCGAGCTCGCCTCCGACGAGCAGCCGAGCCAGGTGCTCGAGAACGTCGTCGCCGAGCAGAAGACGGCGAGCTGCGTGCGAGGCGGGCGCTGAGCTCGCTCGACGCCGTGCTGCGCAAGGCGATCCTCGCCGCGGCCGACAGCCCGCGCGTCCAGCGGCTCGTCCGCCGGCACGGGATGAAGCTCGGCGCGGCGCGCTTCGTCGCGGGCGAGACGGTCGACGACGCGGTTCCCGTGCTGCGCGCGCTGAACGAGCAGGGGCTGAAGGCGAACACGACGCTGCTCGGCGAGGGCGTCCGCGACGAGGCGGAGGCCGCCGCCGTCGTCGCCGCCTACGAGGCGCTGCTCGACCGGATCGCCGCCGAGCGGCTGCGGGCGAACGTGGCGCTGAAGCTGACTCACCTCGGGCTCGAGATCGGCGAGGAGCTCGCGCGCGCGAACCTCGAGCGGCTGCTCGACCGCGGCCAGTTCATCCGCATCGACATGGAGCAGTCCGCGTTCGTCGACGCGACGCTGCGGATCTACCGCGGTCTGCGCGAGGCCGGGCGCGACAACGTCGGCGCCGTCCTCCAGGCCTACCTCTACCGCAGCGAGGACGACCTGGCCGCGCTCGCGCCGCTCGCGCCCAACCTGCGGATCGTCAAGGGCGCCTACCTCGAGCCGGCGGCGATCGCCCATCCGCAGAAGGCCGACGTCGACGCGGCGTACGCGCGCCTCGTCGAGGCCTCGCTCGCGGGCGGCGGCTACACGGCGATCGCGACCCACGACGAGCGGCTGATCGAGCGCGCGCTCCGCTTCGCCGACGAGCACGGCGTCGGCCGCGACCGCTTCGAGCTGCAGATGCTCTACGGTGTCCGCCCGCAGCTGCAGCTCGATCTCGTCCGCCGCGGCTACACCGTCCTCGTCGCGACGCCGTACGGGCCGGAGTGGTACCCGTACCTGATGCGGCGGCTCGGCGAGCGGCCCGCGAACCTGCTCTTCTTCGTTCGGAATCTTCTCAAGGGGTAGACACGCGGCGTGCTCGACCGCGTCCGCATCCACGGCTTCCGGGCCGCGCACGACGTGACGTTCGCGCCGGGACGGCTCTGCGCGCTGGTCGGGGAGGCTGCGAGCGGCAAGTCGACGGTGCTGTCCGCGGTCTGGTCGCTGCTCGACGCGTCGGCGCCGGTGCCGACGCTGGAGGACGTCTCGGAGGGGAGCGGCGCGCGCGTCCACCTCGAGGCGGATCTCGGCGCGCGGACGATCTTCCTCGACGCGCGGCCGCCGGCGACGCTGAACCTGAACCGCGAAGGCGCGCCGCCGACGCTCTTCCTGCCGGCCGGACTGCGCTCCGGGTCGATCGTCGCGCCGCCGTCGACGCCGCAGGCCGCGGCGGCCGCGCGCGTGCTGCTGCCGGACCCGGAGGCGCCCGCGGACGGCGGGCTCGCGCTCGTCGGCGGCCTCGAGCGGCTCTGCGAGTCCGGCGCCTCGGGGCTCGTCGTCCTGCTCGAGGAGCCGGAGCTCTTCCTCAGCCCGCAGACGCAGCGGCACCTCTACCGGCTCGTGCGCCGGCTCGCGGAGAACGGCAACCAGGTGCTCTACTCGACGCACGCGGCGGTCTTCCTCAGCGTCGACCGGCTCGAGGAGCTGGCGCTCGTCCGGCACAACCGCCGGCTCGGCACGGCGGTCGCCCAGCCGACGCCGCTCTCCGACCGCGAGAGCTTCCGCGCCTTCGCCGAGTTCGACGCCGAGCGCGCCGAGCTCTTCCTCTCCCGCGCTGCGCTGCTCGTCGAGGGACGGACGGAGAAGCTCGCGTTCCCGTTCGTGTTCGCGGCGCTCGGGCTCGACCCGGACCGCGAGGCGGTCGCGATCGTCGACTGCGGCGGCAAGGGCAACCTGCCGCTCTTCTCGCGGATCTGCAACGAGTGCGGTATCCCCTACGTCGTCGTCCACGACCGCGACGCGCCGCGCGGCCGGCCGCCGGTCGGGTCGGAGGAGGTCGTCAACCGGCGGATCCTCGAGACGGCGGGCCGGCGGCGGACGGTGCAGCTGACCCCGGACTTCGAGGCGGTCGCGGGCCTCAGGCGCGGCGGCCGCGAGAAGGCGGAGGTCGCGTGGCGCCATTTCAGCGCCAACGGCAACGGCGCCGAGCCGCCGAGGCCGCTCGCCGAGGCCGCGCGGCGGGTCGTCAGTGCCGCGCGCCGCTGAGCACGTGCGCGCGGAAGGCGCCGGCGAGCAGCGCGGGGATGCGCCGGCGCGAGGTCGCGAGCGCCTCGGCGAGCGCGGCGGAGGCGCCGTCGAGGACGCCCTCGCCGTGGCCGACGAGGACCCGCTCGGGGTCGAGGCGCCCGAGCCGCCGCGGCGGCGCCAGACGGAGCAGCGGGTTGACGGCGAGCCGCTCGTCGCCGGCGCGGTAGAAGCGGGCGGTGCCGAGCGCCTCGGCGACGGCGAGCACGCGGCCCTGCGGCCACCAGAGCGCGACCTCGCGCCAGCGCGGCGGCGTCGCGAGCGGGATCGCGCGGAACGGCTCCGGCGCCGCCAGGTTCCAGTGCGTGACCTCGAGCCGCGAGGCGAGCGCGGCGCAGTCGCGGTTGTGCCGGTCGAGCAGCTGGATCACGCCCGCCGGCTCGCCGGCCGCGCGCACCCGCTCCTCGAGCCCGTCGACGTCGTACGGGTCGATCAGCCAGACCTTCCCGTCGACGACGAGCGCGTGGCCGGTCCGGCGCATGAAGCCGGTCTCCTCGACCCAGCCGAAGCTGCCGTCGAACTCGTCGCACCAGGCCATCGCCGCAAGTATGGTCGCTCCGTGGCGAGCTACGACGCACTGGCCGATCTCCCGCTCCGGATCGAGGAGGTCGCGCTGGACGGGCTCGCGCTCGAGCTCGCGCAGTGGACGCGCCGGACGACGGTCGTGCGGCTGCGCGGCGGCGGCGAGGAGGGTACCGGCGAGGACGTCACCTACGACGGCGACGCGCAGCTCGAGCTCCAGCGGGCGGGGCCCGGCCTCGAGCTCGCCGGCGAGCACACGCTCGACTCGTTCGTCCGGCTCGTCGACGACCTCCCGGGCTACCGGCCGTGGGCGTTCGGGAGCGCGGCGCTCGACCTGGCGCTCCGGCAGGCCGGCCGGCCGCTGCACGAGCTGCTCGGCCGCGAGCCGCGGCCCGTCCGCTACGTCGTCTCGACGCGCGCCGCCTCGCTGCGGCCGTACATCGACCTCTATCCGGGCATCCGCTTCAAGCTCGACCCGACGCCGGCGTGGACGGACGCGTTCTGCGCCGAGCTGGCGGGGCTCGGGCGCGTCGACGTGGTCGACCTGAAGGGCCACTACTCCGGCACCTCGGTCGACAACCCGCCGGACGCCGCGCTCTACCGCCGGGTCGCCGAGGCGTTCCCGGAGGCGTGGATCGAGGATCCGGCGCTGACCGGCGAGACGGCGCCGGTGCTCGAGCCGCATCGCGCGCGGCTCACCTGGGACGCGCCGATCCACTCGGTCGCCGACGTCGACGCGCTGCCGTTTCCGCCGCGCTGCCTGAACTCGAAGCCGTCGCGCTTCGGCTCGCTGCGGCGCCTCTTCGACTTCTACGACGTCTGCGCGGAGCGCGGGATCGCGCTCTACGGCGGCGGCCAGTTCGAGCTCGGCCCCGGCCGCGGCCAGATCCAGTACCTCGCCTCGCTCTTCCACCCGGACGGCCCGAACGACGTCGCACCGGGCGCCTTCAACGAGCCGGTCCCGCGCGGCGGCCTGCCGGCGAGCCCGCTCGAGCCGACGCCGACCGCGACCGGCTTCCGCTTCTAGCCGGCCGGCTCGACGGCGCGGCGCGCCTTCTCGATCAGCCGCCGGAACGCCGGCTCGTCCGTCGCCGCGAGCGCCTCGGCGAAGGAGAGCCACGCCGCGCCCTCGCCCGGCTCGCCGTCCGCGACGAGCAGGTAGCGCAGGTCGAGGTGGAGGTGCGCCGGCTGCCCGTCGCGCTCCGGGAACTCGTGCACGTCGACGTCGAAGGGCCGCGGCGCGAACGGATGGAGCCGCGGCTCGAGCCCCGTCTCCTCCCGCACCTCGCGCAGCGCCGCCGCGGCCGGGCTCTCGTCGTCCGCCTCGATGTGCCCGCCCGGCTGCAGCCGCCGCCCGAGCTTGACGTGGTCGACGAGGCAGATCCGCCGGCCCGCCGCGTCGACGACCGCCGCCGACGCGGTGAAGTGCGCCGGCAGCTGCTCGCGCGAGAACGGCTCCGCGAGATCGGACGCGAGCTGCAGCATCCGCTCGAGGTCGGCGCGCTCCTCGAGATCCGCCGGGTAGACCCCGAGGAGCGCGTCGATCAGCGCGGTCCTATTCGTAGTGGAGCGCCTCCAGCACGTTCAGCCGCGACGCGCGCCGCGCCGGGAAGATCGCCGCCAGCAGGCCGACGATCACCGCCGCGACGACGAAGACGACGATCGAGCCCCACGGCACCGTGAAGGCGACGAAGGAGATCGCCCGGCCGACGAGCGCCGCGATCCCGATCCCGAGCGGGATCCCGAGCGCGGCCCCGATCAGCGCCGTGACGACGCTCTCGTGCCGGATCATCCGCCGCACCTGGCGCCGCGTCATCCCGACCGCGCGCAGCATCCCGAGCTCGCGCGTCCGCTCGAAGACCGTCAGCACCATCGTGTTCACGATCCCGAACAGCGAGACGACGATCGAGAGCGAGAGCAGCACGTAGAGCAGGTTCAGCAGCACGTCGATCCCCTTCTCCTGCGAGGCCTTGAACTGGCTCTCGGTCTGGATCTTCGCATCGGGGAAGCGCGCGAGCGCCGCGTTCAGCGCCTTCGTGTTCGCCTCCGTCACGCCGCCGCGCGTGTTCACGAACGCGTACACGTTCTGCGGGTGCTGGTACGAGCGGTCGAAGAGCGCGCTCGAGATCGTGACCGTGCCGAACGGCGAGCCGCCCTTCGGCGGGTCGAAGATCCCCTTCAGCGTCAGGCTCAGCGTCTTGCCGGTCGGCGTCTCGACCGAGAGCGGCGAGCCGAGCGCGAGGCGATGCGTCGTCGCGTAGTCCTTCGCGACGAAGGCGCCGTCGGAGCCGAGCCTCGCCGGCACGTCGTCGCCGCCCGCGACCCAGTCGGCGGAGATCACCCGCGTCACCTGCGGGTCAACGCCCGTGACGGCGACGCGCTTGCCGAAGACCTTGCCGTCGCCGGCGCGGACGCCCGAGACGACGAGCACGCCCGGCACCTTCTTTACCGCCTGCTCCGAGGCGATCGAGGTCGGCAAGAAGCCGTTCTCGGAGGTGAGCGCGTAGTTCGCCTGGAAGAGCGCGTCGACGGCGCCCTCGAAGCGCGCCTTCAGCCCGGACGCGAGCACGGCGACCGCGGTCACGAGCGCGAGCCCGATCATCAGCGCCGCGGCGGTCGACGCCGTCCGCGCCGGGTTGCGCATCGCGTTGTCGCGCGCGAGCGAGCCGGAGACGCCGGTCCGCGCGGCCGGCCAGCCGAGCGTCTCGGCGAGCGGCGGCACGAAGCGCGGCGCCATCAGCGCCATCCCGATGAAGACCACGAGCACGCCGACCCCGATCGCGAGCAGCCGCTGCGTGCTCGAGGCCGACGTGTCGAGCGCGCCGAAGAGCAGCAGCGCGAGCCCGACGGCGAGGAAGCCCGCCGCCACCGGCACGCCGAACCGCTCGAGCCGCGACGGCGGCAGCGCGCCCTCGCGCACCGCCGCGATCGGCTCGACCCGGGTCGCGCGGATCGCCGGCATCAGGCTCGCGAGCAGCGTGACGACGACGCCGACGACGAGCGAGACGACGATCGTGCGCGTCGCGAAGACGGTGCCCGCCTTCGGCAGGTCGATCCCGAAGGCGACGAAGAGCGCGTCGAGGCCCTTCGCGAGCCCGAGCCCGATGAAGAGGCCGGCGATCGAGGCGAGCGCGCCGATCACGAGCCCCTCGAGGATCACCGACGAGAGCAGCTGCTTCCGCGTCGCGCCGAGCGTCCGCAGCGTGCCGAACTCGCGGGCGCGCTGGGCGATCGTGATCGAGAGCGTGTTCGCGATCACGAAGATGCCGACGAAGAGCGCGATCCCGCCGAACGCGAGCAGGAACTTCTGCAGGATGTCGGTGAACGCGCTCGTGTTCTGCGTGTCCTTCGCCGCCTGCTGCGCGCCGGTGCGCACCTCGGCCGTCGGCGGCAGGACCGGCCGGATCTCGCGCACGAGCTGCTGCGGCGAGACGCCCGGCTTCGCGCCGACCGAGATCGAGTCGAGCTTGCCCTGCTTGCGGAAGAGCTGCTGCGCCGTCTGCAGGTCGAAGATCGCCATCGTCGCGCCGCCGAGCGAGGAGACGCCGCCGAGCTCGACGATGCCGACGACCCGGTAGC
>DASSSQ010000041.1:0-7338 GCA_035708405.1 Gaiellaceae bacterium | reverse complement strand
CGCCGTCACGAGGGCGTGCACCCGCGCATCGGGGCGGCGGACGTCGTCCCCGTCGTCCCTCTGCGAGCCGAGGACATGGAACGCGCGCGTGCCGCCGCGCTGCGCGTCGCGCGCCGGATCGGCGACGAGCTCGCGCTGCCGGTGTTCCTCTACGGCGAGGTGGGCGAGGGGCGCGGCCCGGCGTTCTTCCGTCGCGGCGGCCCGGACGCGCTGCAGGCGCGGATCGACGCGGGCGAGCTGGCGCCCGACTTCGGGCCGGGGCGGCTCGACGCGGCGGCCGCTGATCGCCTTCAACGTCGACCTCGCCGGCGGGGCGACCGTCGACGACGCCCGCGCGATCGCGGCCGTCGTCCGCGAGCGAGGCGGCGGGTTCCCCGGCGTCCGCGCGCTCGGCCTCGAGCTGCCGCGGGCGGGACACGCGCAGGTGAGCATGAACGTCGAGGACTGGGAGGCGGCGGCGCTGCACGAGATCGTCGCCGCGGTCGAGCGCGAGGCCCGCGCGCGCGGCGTCGAGATCGAGGGCTCGGAGCTCGTCGGCCTGATGCCGGCGGGCGCGGCGGCGGCGGCGGCGGGCGCCGCGCTCCGTATCGACGGCTTCGACGCGGGGCGGCTGCTCGAGCTGCGGCTGCTCGGGTAGGGACGGCGGCTCGTTCGCGCACGCGTGTTCTGCGCGTCGAAGTTAAACACGGTTCCGATAGGATAAAAGCCATGGCCGTGCTCGCGGCAGCCACCGCCCTCGTCGCCGTCCACCTCTTCGCGGCGGCCGTCTGGATCGGCGGCTTCGTCGCGATCGGCGTCGTCGGGCGGGTCGCGCGGCGGACGCTCGAGCCGCCGGCGCGGATCGTCTTCTTCCGCGGGCTCGGCCGGGCCTACGGCGTCGTCGGCGGCGCGAGCCTGCTCGTCGCGCTCGCGACCGGCGCGGCGCTCCTGCCCGGGAGCCTCGGCGCGACGGAGACCGTCGTCGCGCTCGCGCTCGGCGCCGCCCTGCTGGGCGTCACCGCCGCCGGCGTACGCCAGGCGCGGGCGCTGACCCGGCTGCGGACACGGGCGCTCGCCGAGCCGGCGCTGGCCGAGACGCTGCGGCGCGCGGGCGCGCGGGCCTTCGTCCTCCGGGCGGCGATCGGCCTGCTGACGCTGGCGCTGCTCGGCGTCGGCGTCGTGATCGCGACCTGAGCCCGCGCGGAGCAGGGCTACACTCGCCGCCGATGGCCCAGCGGACGGCGATCGGGCTGACCGGCGACGACCTGACGGTCGCCGACGTGTGGGCGGTCGCCGTGCAGGGCGCGCCGGCGGCGCTCGCCGACGCGGCGCGGGAGAAGATGCGCGCCGCGCGGACGCTCGTCGAGCGCGCCGCGCACGGGACGAGCGAGCACACGTACGGGATCAACACCGGCTTCGGCCGCTTCGTCGACACCGCCATCCCCGACGAGCTGACCGAGGAGCTGCAGCTGCGGCTGCTCCGCTCGCACGCGTGCGGCGTCGGCGACCCGTACCCGCCGGAGGTCGTGCGCGCGGCGATGCTGCTGCGCGCGAACACGCTCGCGAAGGGCAACTCCGGCGCGCGCGTCGAGACGGTCGAGCTGCTGCTCGACTGCCTCGACCACGGCGTGCTGCCGGTCGTGCCTTCGCGCGGGTCGGTCGGCGCGTCCGGCGACCTCGCGCCGCTCGCGCATCTCGCGCTGCCGCTCGTCGGCGAGGGCGAGGCGTTCGTCGACGGGGAGCGGCTCTCCGGCGCGGAGGCGCTCACGCGCGTCGGGCTCGAGCCGCTCCGGCTGGCGGCGAAGGAGGGGCTCTCGCTGATCAACGGCACGCAGTTCATGGCGGCGCAGCTCGCGCTCGGGCTCGTGCGCGCGCGCCGGCTGTCCCGGGCGGCGGACGTCGCGTGCGCGATGTCGCTCGAGGCGCTGCAGGGCTCGCGCACGTCGTTCCTGCCGCAGATCCACGCGCTGCGGCCGCTGCGCGGGCAGGTCGCCTCGGCGGCGAACGTGCTGCGGCTGCTCGAGGGCTCGGCGATCAACGAGGCGCACCGCTGGTGCGACAAGGTGCAGGACGCGTACTCGCTGCGCTGCGCGCCGCAGGTGCACGGCGCGACGCGCGACCTGCTCGACTACGCCGAGTACACCGTGTCGGTCGAGCTGAACGCCGCCACGGACAACCCGCTCGTGCTCGTCGACGACGAGACGCTCGTCTCGAACGGCAACTTTCACGGCCAGCCGCTCGCCTTCGCGCTCGACGCGCTCGCGATGGCGGCCGCCGAGCTCGCCAACATCTCCGAGCGGCGGATCGAGCGGCTCGTCAACCCGAACCTCTCCGACGGGCTGCCGCCGTTCCTCACGGTCGACGGTGGCCTCAACAGCGGCTTCATGATCCCGCAGTACGTGGCCGCCTCGCTCGTCTCCGAGAACAAGGTGCTGGCGCACCCGGCGTCGGTCGATTCGATCCCGACGAGCGCCGGGCAGGAGGATCACGTGTCGATGGGCAACGCCTCGGGCCTGAAGGCGTGGCAGGTGCTGGCGAACTGCGAGCGCGCGCTCGCGATCGAGCTCCTCGCCGGCGCGCAGGGCGTCGAGTTCCACGCGCCGCTCGAGCCCGGCGTCGGCGTGCGGGCGGCGCGCGCGTTCGTGCGCGAGCTCTCGCCGCGGCTGCGGGAGGACCGGCCGCTCGCGCCGGACATCGAGGCGGTCGCGACGTCGATCCGCGACGGCTCGCTCGTCGCGGCGGTCGAGGCGGAGGCGGGGGAGCTGGCGTGAGCGTCGGCTCGGCGTCGTCGCTCGCCGCGCGCGTCGAGGCGCTCGTCGGCGACCTCTCGCGCGTGCGCGCGCCGCGCGGGACGGAGCTGCACGCGCGCCAGTGGTCGACCGAGGCGCCCCTGCGGATGCTGCTCAACAACCTCGACCGCGAGGTGGCGGAGCGGCCCGAGGAGCTCGTCGTCTACGGCGGCTCGGGCAAGGCGGCGCGGTCGCACGAGGCGCTGCGGGCGATCGTCGGCGCGCTGCTCGAGCTGGGGCCGGAGGAGACGCTGCTCGTCCAGTCGGGCAAGCCGGTCGGCATCTTCACGACGCACGCCGACGCGCCGCGCGTCCTGATCGCCAACTCGCTGCTCGTGCCGCGCTGGGCGACGTGGGACGAGTTCCGACGGCTCGAGGCGGAGGGGCTGACGATGTTCGGCCAGATGACCGCCGGCTCGTGGATCTACATCGCCTCGCAGGGGATCCTGCAGGGGACGTACCAGACGTTCGCGGCGGCGGGGGAGAAGCACTTCGGCTCGCCCGACCTGCGCGGCCGCACCGTCCTCACCGCCGGGCTCGGCGGCATGGGCGGCGCGCAGCCGCTCGCGGGGACGATGGCGGGCGCGGCGATCCTCTGCGTCGAGGTCGACCCGGCACGGATCGAGCGGCGGCTCGAGACGCGGTATCTCGACGAGGCGGCCGACTCGCTCGACGACGCGCTCGCGCGGGTGCGGCGCGCGGCCGCCGAGCGGCGGCCGCTGTCGGTCGGGCTGCTCGGGAACGCTGCCGACGTCGTGCCGGAGCTGGCGGCGCGCGGGGAGGCGTTCGACCTGATCACCGACCAGACCGCCGCGCACGACCCGCTGACGGGCTACGTGCCGCGCGGGCTCTCGGTCGAGGCAGCGGCGGCGCTGCGCTCGTCCGATCCGGACGAGTACCTGCGGCGGGCGCGCGAGTCGATCGCCGCGCACGTGCAGGGGCTGCTCGAGTACGTCCGACGGGGCGCCTATGTTTTCGACTATGGCAACAACCTGCGAGGTGAGGCCAGCGAAGCCGGCGTAGCGGAGGCCTTCTCATACCCGGGCTTCGTCCCGGCCTATATCCGGCCGCTGTTCTGTCGCGGCATCGGGCCGTTTCGCTGGGCGGCGCTGTCCGGGGACCCGGCCGACATCGCGACGATCGACGCCGCGCTCCGCGAGCTCTTCCCGGACGACCCGCTGCTGCAGCGGTGGCTCGAGCTCGCGCCCGAGCGGGTCGCGTTCCAGGGGCTGCCGGCGCGGATCTGCTGGCTCGGCTACGGCGACCGCGCGAAGGCGGGGCTCGCGATGAACGAGCTCGTGCGGAGCGGCGCGGTCTCGGCGCCGGTGGTGATCGGACGCGACCACCTCGACGCCGGCTCGGTCGCCTCGCCGTATCGCGAGACGGAGGCGATGCGCGACGGCTCCGACGCGATCGCGGACTGGCCGATCCTCAACGCCCTCGTCAACGTCGCGGCGGGCGCGACGTGGGTGAGCGTGCACCACGGCGGCGGCGTCGGGATCGGCAACGCGATCCACGCCGGCATGGTCGTCGTCGCGGACGGCACCGCCGAGGCGGCGGAGCGGCTCGAGCGCGTGCTGACGACCGACCCGGGCACGGGCGTGATGCGCCACGTCGACGCGGGCTATCCCGAGGCGATCGAGGCCGCCGAGCAGGGCGGGCTGCGGATCCCTACGACGCCGGCGTAGTGCTGCTGCTGCGCGACCTGGCGCAGGTGGCGACGCCTGCCGGCCGCCACGCGCCGCTGCGCGGCGCCGAGCTCGCCGCCGTCGACGTGCTCGAGGACGCGTACGTCCTCTGCGACGGCGACACGATCGCCGCCGTGGGGCGGATGCGCGACCTGAAGCCGCTCGACGGCGACGTCGACGAGGTCTCGTGCTCCGGCATGTGCGCGGTCCCCGGCCTCGTCGACTGCCATACGCACCCGTCGTTCGGAGGCGACCGCGTCGACGAGTTCTCGCTCCGCGCGGGCGGCGCCGACTACGAGGAGCTGCACGCCGCCGGCGGCGGCATCCTCTCGACCGTCCGCGCGACGCGGGCGCTCGGCGAGGACGGCCTCGCGGCGGCCGTCGAGCGGCACGCCGGGTGGATGCGGCGGCAGGGCACCGTGCTCTGGGAAGGCAAGTCCGGCTACGGGCTCGACCGCGAGACCGAGCTCGCGTCGCTCCGTGCGGTCGCGGCCGCCGGCGGCGTCCCGACGTGGCTCGGGGCGCACGCCGTGCCGCCGGAGCTCGACGGCGACGCCGACGCGTACCTCGACTTTGCGCTGCGCGACGTCCTCCCCGACGCCGCGCAGGTCGCCGAGGCGGCGGACGTCTTCCTCGAGCGAGGCGCCTTCGACGCGGCGCAGGCGCGGCGCTACCTGAAGGCGTGCCGCGACGCCGGTCTCGCGCTACGCCTGCACGGCGACCAGTTCACCGAGCAGGGGGCGATCCCGCTCGCGGTCGAGCTCGGCGCCCGCTCCGTCGACCACCTCGAGGCGACGGGGGAGGACGGTGTCCGCGCGCTCGCCGCGAGCGACGTCGTCGGCGTCCTGCTGCCCGCGAGCGCGCTCTTCCTGAACCGGCCGATGCCGCCGGCGCGGGCGCTCGTCGACGCAGGGGCGGCGGTCGCGCTCGCGACCGACTTCAACCCCGGCAGCGCGTTCTGCGAGAGCCTGCCGCTCGTCTGCTCGCTCGCCTGCACCCAGCTGACGCTCGCTCCGGCGGAGGCGCTCGCGGCGGTCACCGTCAACGCCGCGCACGTGTTGCGCCGCGCCGACCGCTTCGGCCGGATCGCGCCCGGCCGGTCGGCGAGCCTCGTCCTGCTCGACGCTCCCGACTGGCGCTACCTCGCCTACCACCTCGGCGGGGAGCAGGTCGTCGGACGCGTGATCGGCGGCGAGTACCCTGTCCTCGATGCCGACGAGGAAGCAGCGGCGCCGTGAGCTGAAGGCGAAGCGGCACGAGTACGAGTTCGTCTACGTCGACGAGGAGGGGAACGAGCTCGACGAGCCGCCGCCGGAGCTGGTCGAGCAGGAGCAGCGCAAGAAGGAGCGGACGAACGGCTCGAAGGCGGTCGCGGCCAAGGGCTCGGCGCAGCAGAAGGGCAAGGCCGGCGGCCGCGCGCGGCGCGAGCCGCAGCCGCCCTCGTGGAACCGCGCCGTCAAGCGGGCCGGCCTGCTCGGCATCGTCGTCTTCTTCCTCTTCTCGCTCTCGGCCGGCCACGCGAGCAACCGCTACGTCGCGGCGTTGATCCCGGCCGTCATCTACACGGCGCTCTTCATCCCGTTCACGTACGTGATCGACCGCTTCGCGTACCGGCGCTGGCAAGCGCGGACGGCGAAGGAAGGCTCGTCGGCTACGCAGCGTCCGGCGAAGAAGCGCTGAGCCCCGCCCCGCGCAGCTCGCCCGGCCGGTAGTGCCCCTCGGCCGGCCACGGCGCGAGCACGAGCACGACGCGCGCGTCGCCCTCCGCGACGACCGCGTGGCGCTCGTCCGGGTCGAACCGCACGACCGTCCCGACACCGGCGTCCACCGATTCGCCGCCCGCCTCCACCCGCACGCGGCCGTCGGCGACGAGCAGCAGCGCCGCCTCCTTCACCTGGTGGTCGCCGAGCTCCTGCCCGGCCCGCAGGTGGATCGCGACGACGCGCGCCTCGCCCTCCTGCGAATGCAGGACGTGCGGCGAGCGGGAGCCGTCCGCCTCGGTGATCTCGGTGACGTTCCAGTGCCGCACGACCGCACGGGTGCCCGCAGGGCGCTCTTACTACACTCGCCGACGTGGCGCTCGCCGTCGACACGTATTCGCTCGGTCCGATCCAGACCAACTGCTACGTCGTGCGCAGCGAGCGCGGCGCGCCGGAGGCGGTCGTCGTCGATCCCGGCGCCGACGCCGCGACGCTGCGGCTCGAGCTCGCCCGTGCGGGCGCCGCCTGCGCGGCGATCCTGATCACGCACGGGCACTTCGACCACCTCGGCGCCGTCGCCGACCTCGCGGAGGCGAGCGGCGCGCCGGTCTACATGCCGGAGGGAGAGCGGCAGCTGCTCGAGCGCTTCGGCGACTACGCGCCGGTCGGCTTCCCCGGCCGCGCCTACACCGCCGACCACCTGCTCGCGGGCGGCGAGACGCTCGAGCTCGCCGGCATCTCCTTCGAGGTCGTCTCGATCCCCGGCCACTCGCCGGCGCACCTCGCGTACGCCGCCGACGGCGCGCTCTTCAGCGGCGACCTGCTCTTCGCCGGCTCGGTCGGCCGGGTCGACCTGCCCGGCGCCGACTGGGACACGCTGCTCGCCTCCGTGCGCACGCTCGCCGACCGCTTCGACGCCGACACGACGATCTATCCGGGCCACGGCGGCCCGACGACCCTCGGCCGCGAGCTCGAGCGCAACCCGTTCCTCGCCGAGCTGCGCGCGTCGGCGGAATGAGCCCGGGCTTCCAGGCACCGCGAGGGACGCACGACGTCCTGCCGCGCGACCACCTCTGGTGGCGCGTGATCCGCACGATCGAGGAGCAGTGCGCGCAGTACGGCTGGTCGCGCGTCTCGACTCCGGGCTTCGAGGACACGGCGCTCTTCGAACGCACGTCGGGC
>DASSSQ010000040.1:0-29818 GCA_035708405.1 Gaiellaceae bacterium | reverse complement strand
GCGTCGCGCAGCTCGAGGATCTCCTCGACGATCGCGCGGTACTCGCGCTCGAGCTCGACGGTCTTGACGCGCGGCGGCTCCTCGTCCACGTGCTCCTCGGCCTCGACGAGCAGGCGGCCGTCCTCGCCGGTGCGCGCGACGCCGGCGACGCCGCGGTGCAGCCCCGTCACGAGCACGCCGCGACGGCTGCGCTCCACGACCTCGGCGACCGTGCCGACGCGGGCGTAGTCGCCGCCGTGCTGCGGCACGAGCAGCACGCGCTCCTCGTCGCCGACCTCGACGTCGAGGGAGACGGTCATGTTCGGGAAGACGACGACGTCCTCCAGGGGGACAAGCAGAAGCTCGCTCACGTGCTGATCACTCCTCGGCTCTTAGTAACTACGAAGATTGTAGCTGGTCAACGCGGCGTCGCCGGATCGCATTCCCGGGTTTGCCGCCCGCGCCGTCGCGGCACGAGAGCGGCATGTCCACTCCCGAGCCCGGACTCGACCGGCACGAATGGCAGACGGAGCGCGAGTCGCTCCAGGAGCAGCTCGAGGACTCGCCCGAGGAGGCGCTGCCCGACTTCGCGGCGCTCGTCGAGCGGATGCTGGAGGCGCGCGGCTTCGACCTCGCCGATGGCGTGACCGCGGCGGGCGACGACCCGGAGCTCGTCGACCGCTGGCGCGCCGCACGCGACGTGGCCGCGGCCGCCGAGACCGGCGGCGCCGACCCCGGCGACGTCGCGAACGCCGTCAACAACCTGAGCGAGCTCTACGACGACCTGATCGTCGAGCGGGGAGCGCCCTAGCTGCGATAGTGCGCCGATGCACGTCGTCGTGCTCGGCGGGGGATCGACCGGCCAGGCCTTCGTCGCGGCGCTCCGCCGGCACGACTCCGGCTGCGAGCTGACGCTCGTCGAACGGCGGCTCGTCGGCGGCGAGTGCTCCTACTTCGCGTGCATGCCGTCGAAGACGCTCTTGCGCGCGCCCGAGGTCGTCGCCGCGGCGGCGCTCGCGCCGGGTGCGGAGGTGCGCGGGATCGACGCCGAGCGTGTCTTCGCCTGGCGCGACCGGGTGACGGGCCGCGGCGACGACTCCTCGCAGGAGGAGTGGCTCGCCGAGCGGGACGTGCGGCTCGTGCGCGGCGACGGGCGGGTCGAACGGCCGGGCGTCGTCTCGGTCGACGGCGAGGAGCTCGCCTACGACCGGCTCGTGATCGCGACCGGCTCCGAGCCGGCGGTGCCGCCGGTCGACGGGCTCGCGGGGCTCGACTACTGGACGAACCGCGAGGCGACGACCGCGAGCGAGGTGCCGGAGAGCCTGGTCGTCGTCGGCGGCGGGCCGGTCGGCGCGGAGCTGGCGCAGTTCTTCCGGCGGCTCGGATCGCGGGTGACGGTCGTCGACCACTCGGAGCGGCTGCTCGCGCGCGAGGACGCCCAGGCGGGCGCGCTGCTCGCGGACGTGTTCGCGCAGGAGGGGATCGAGCTCGCGCTCGGGACGGGCGTGGCGCGGGTCGAGCCGGGCTTCCGCGTCACGCTCGAGGGCGGCCGCGTGCTCGAGGCGGAGCGGCTGCTCGTCGCGACCGGCCGCAGGCCGAACACGGAGGGCTTCGGCTTCGAGCAGCTCGGCCTCGAGATCTCCCGCCGCGGGATCGAGGTCGACGAGCGGCTGCGCGCGGCCGAGGGCGTCTGGGCGATCGGCGACGTGACGGGGATCGCGATGTTCACGCACGTCGGCAAGTACCAGGCGCGCGTGGCCGCCGCGGACCTGGCCGGCCTGCCCGCGCGCGCCGACTACCGCGCGATCCCGCGCTCGATCTTCACCGACCCGCAGGTGGCGGCGGTCGGGCGGACGGAGGGCGACGGGCTCGTCTCGGCGGAGTGGAAGATCGACTCGACCGCGCGCACCTCGACCTTCGAGCGGCCGAAGCGCCCCGGCTTCGTCAAGCTCGTCGCCGACCCGGAGCGGCGCGTGCTCGTCGGCGCCGTCGCCGCCGGCCCGGAGGCGGGCGAGTGGCTGCAGCAGATCTGCCTCGCGATTCGCGCGGAGGTGCCGGTCGACGTCCTCCGCGAGACGATCCAGCCCTACCCCACGTTCAGCGAGGCGCTCTTCTTCGCGGCGCGCGACCTGCCGCTGTAGGCGAGCGCCAGCTCGGCGTCGGCCTGCTCGACGACGATCGGGTCGTGCGTCGCGCAGACGATCGTCGCGCCGCGCTCGCGCGCGAGCCGGGCGAGCAGGACGGCGACGGCGAGCGCGTTCGCCTGGTCGAGCCGCGAGGTCGGCTCGTCGGCGAGCAGCACCGGCGGCCGCGGCGCGAGCGCGCGCGCGACCGCGACCCGGAGCCGCTCCCCGGTCGAGAGCCGCTCGACCCGCTGCTCCGTCCGCTCCGCCAGGCCGACCGCCTCGAGCGCGTCGAGCGCGCGCTCGGTTGCCTCCGCCGGCCGGGCGCCGCGCAGCGCCAGTCCGAGCTCGACGTTCTCGCGCGCCGAGAGGAACGGCGTCAGTCCCGGCTGCTGGCCGACGTAGCCGACCGACGCGCGCCGCAGCCGGGCGCGGGCGGCACGATCGAGGAGCGCGAGGTCGGTGCCGCAGAGGAGCACCTCGCCCTCGTCCGGCACCTCGAGCCCGGCGAGCAGCTGGAGCAGCGTCGTCTTGCCGGAGCCGGACGGCCCCGTGACGACGGCCAGCCGCCCGGCCTCGAACGACGCCGAGAGGCCTGCGAGCGGGGCGACCTCGCCGTAGCGCTTCGTCACCTCGCGCAGCTCGACGGCGACGCCGCCCGCCGCCGCGGTCGGGAGGGCGACGACCTCCGGCACCCGGGCCCGCGCCGCGTCCTCTCCCGCCGCCGTGACGACGATCCGGCCCTGCTCGAGATGCGCCCGCGCCCGCTCCCGGATGCCCGCGCGGAGCAAGAACTCCTCCGGCAGCCGCAGCCAGCCGCCGCGGCCGACGACGAGCTCGCCCTCGCCGGCGCCGGGCCCCTCCTCCTCCGAGACGCGGCCGTCGCGGATGCGGACGATCCGGTCGGCGATCCCGGCCGAGCGCGGGTCGTGGCTGACGACGACGGCGGTGCAGCCCTCGGCGCGGACGAGCTCGGCGATCAGCGCGTAGACCGCCGCGGCGTTCTCCGCGTCGAGCTCGCCCGTCGGCTCGTCGGCGAGGAAGAGGCGCGGCCCGTTCGCGAGCGCGGCGCAGACGGCGACGCGTTGCTGCTCGCCGCCGGAGAGCTCGGCCGGCCGGTGCGCGCGCCGCTCGAGCAGGCCGACGCGGTCGAGGAGCTCGTCCGCGCGCCGGTGCCGCTCCGCGCGCGTCCGGCCGTCGAGCCCGAGCTGCAGCGCGACGAGCTCGCGCGCCGGCAGCTCTGCCGCAAGCGCGCGCGTGTAGTGCTGGTCGACGTAGCCGAGCTGCCGCGTCCGGTAACGGGCGAGCGCGCGCGCGCCGAGCTTCGCGACGTCCTCGCCGAAGACGCGGACGACGCCGGCGGAGGGCCGGTCGAAGCCGGCGAGCAGCCGCAGCAGCGTCGTCTTCCCCGAGCCGGACGGGCCGAGGACGACGACGACCTCGCCGTCGCGGATCGCCAGCGAGAGCCCCTGCAGCGCGGCCGCGTCGCCCTCGGCGGTCGAGTGGACGCGGAAGACGTCGCGCAGCTCGACGGCGTTCACGCCCCGACCTCGCGGAAGCGACCCGCGACGCGGCGGCGGAAGCCGATCCGGGTCGCGGCGCCGAGCACGGCCGCGCCGACGGCGACGAAGCCGGCGGCGCCGAGGCCGACGATCCGCCAGTCGAGCGTGAGCGCGAGCGGCGGCTCGGGCGCGGCCGCGCTCGCCGTCACGCGGACGAGGTCGAGCACGAGCGCGCTCAGCACCGCGCCGGTCGCGATCCCGCCGGCGACGCCGACGGCCGCGAGCACGAGCGTGCGCAGCCGCAGGTGGCGGCGGAGCAGCGCCGGCTCCGCCCCCTGCGTCTCGAGATCGAAGAGCTCGCCGCTCTCGTCGCGCAGGTCGGCGGCGAGCCCGAGCGCGAGGCCGAGCAGCGCGAGCGCGAGCGCGACGAGCGCCGTGCCCGCGAGGACGAGCAGCGCGCCGCGCGCGAGCGGGTCGTCGCGCAGCCGCGCCTCGACCTGCGCGCGCGACTGCACCGTCAGCAGGTCGTACGGCGGCTTCGCGAACGCGGCGCCGGGGCCGTTCACCCACAGCTCGTTCGCCTGGCCGAGCCCGGGCAGCTGCGCGTTCAGCGCCGTCGAGAGCGTGCCCTCGTCGGCGGCGACGAAGTCCGGCTGGGTCGAGCCGGGAAAGTGCGAGGCGACGCCCGCGACGCGGAGGACGATCCGCTCGCCGCCGACGTCGAACGGGAGCAGCCCGTCCTTGCCGGCCGCGCGCGCGAGCGCCGGCGAGACGACCGCGGGCACCGGGCGGCCGTCGGTCGGCTGGCGGAGCCGGAAGACGCTGTCGACGTCCGGCGTCAGCGCGTAGGCGAGGACGCCGCCGCCGCGCGGCGCGACTCCGCCGATCCCCGTCCAGCCGCTCCAGTCGACCGGCAGCGTCCGTCCGCCCGCACGGAGCGGCCCGAGCCGGACGCGCCCGTTCGCGGTCGGCTGCAGCCCGGTGCCGCCGTTCGCCGCCGGCCCGCGACCGGACGGAAGCTGCTCGACGTCGAAGCCGAGCAGCGCGGCCGAGCCCGCCGGCAGTCGCGCGCGCAGCACGCCCGGCCGGCTCCCGGTCGCGCCGAGCAGCACCGTCGCGAAGTCGCCGTTCCCGAGGCGCACGATCGCGCGGAGCCGGATCGGATAGCCGCGGCCCGCGACTCCGAGCTCGAGCCGGCGCGCGCCGGCGGGAAGCGGCACCGTCCGCAGCGCCGGCGGCAGCTCCGGCCGCACCGCCGCCGCGAGCCGCGCCAGCGGTCGCGAGGAGAAATCGGAGCGCCAGCCGGCGAGCCGCGTCCAGTCGCCGGCGGGGATGCCGAGCACGTCGGCGCCCTGCGAGGTCTCGAGCCGCGAGACGTCGCCGGACTGGCGTACGACCGGAATCGCCCCCGCGGGCGTGGGCACGTGGCTCACCGGAACGAGCTGCGACAGGTCCTCCGAGAGGAGGTAGTCCGCCGGGACGGCGTAGGCCGCCTGGTCGCGCTCGCCGGCGACGAGCGTCGAGCGGTAGACCGCCGCGAAGAGGGCGAGCCCGAGGCTGACGACGAGGAAGGCGGCGGCGACCGTCGCGTGCCCGGGGTTGCGCGCCAGCGAGAGCGCGGCGAGGCGCGCCGGCAGCGGCCCGCGGCGGCCCGCGCGCTCGAGCCCGCGCAGGAGCGGGACGAGCAGCCGCGCGCAGACGACCGCGGCGACGAAGGCGACGAGCGCCGGCAGCAGGAGCAGGAAGGCGCCGGTGCCGTTCCCCGCGGCGAGCGATCCCGCGTCCGCCTGCCCGCGGGCGAGGCCGACGCCGATCGCGACGAGCGCGCCGAGCGCGAGCGCGTCCGTCGCCGTGAAGCGCGCGCCGCCGATCCGCGCCGCCGGCGCACGCAGCGTCGCGTAGAGGAGTAGTGCCGCCGCTGCCGCCAGCGCGACCGCCACGCCGATCCCGGCGTCGGCGGCGGCGGAGTGGCGGAGCGTCGCGGCGACCGGCACGCCCGCGCGCGACGCCGCGAGCGCGGCGAGCCCGATCCCGGCGCCCCAGCCGGCGAGCGTCGCGGCCGCGGCGACGGCGCCGGACTCGCCGAGCGAGAAGAGCGCGAGCTGCCAGCCCCGCGCGCCGTGCCAGGCGAGTCGCCGCCGCGCCGCCTCGACGTCGCGCCGCAGGCTCGACGCGGCGAGCACGGTGAACGCGAGCAGCAGCGCCGCCGCCTCGCCGCCGAGCAGGAGCAGCCGGTGCGCGGCCGCGCGGCCCTGCGCGGCCGCGGCGGCGAGCTCGTCCGTCGGCGCGGTCACGTCGAAGGCGTCGGACGACGCGAGCCCCGCGCCGGTGCCGACGTCCGAGCGCAGCCGGTCGATCCGCGCCCGGAAGGCGTTCACCGTCCACGGGTGCACCGAGCCCGGCCGCACCGGCACGAACCAGGCGTAGCTGCGGTAGAAGGTCGATAGCAGCGGCGAGCGCGAGAGCCCGTCGACGCCGTCGGCGAGCACGAGCGGCGGCTGCGGCGGCGTGTGGTAGGAGAGCGCGCCGCGGACGACGGCCGTGTCGACGGGCGGCCGGCCGAGGAAGTCGCGGAAGGGCGCGTCCACGGGCATCGTGGCGCGTCCGACCTCGACGAGCCGGAGGCCGGGCGCCGACGGGATCGGCCCGGAGCCTGCGATCCGCAGCACCTCGCACCGGGACGGCACGCACGGCCGCGGTAGCCGCCCCGAGAGCAGCCGCACGTAGCGGCCGGCGCCGTCGACCGCACGCAGGTCGACGAGGTGTCCGCCGATCGACGCCTCGTGGTAGAGCATCGTCCCGATCGGCTCCGCGCCGGTCGCCGTCTCGAGCTCCGGCCGCACCGCCTCGTCGATCCGCGACCAGGCGTACCGCCCGGTCGAGACGGTGCCGTACCAGGTCACCTGCACCGCCCGGTCGGACGGCGCAAGCGCCGCGGTCGCGCGCTCGAGGTTCCGGTCCTGGATCAGGACGCCGCCGGCGTCGACGAGCGCGAGCACGCACGCGCCCGCCGCGATCCCGAGCCCGACCAGGAGCGTCCGCTCGATCCGGCGCGCGAGCCGGGCGCGGACGAGCCGCAGCGGGTACGCGACGCGGCGCGCGAGCGTGCCCGGCGATACCCTCTGCGCGATCGGGTGGACGGCTTCCGACACCGGCAATAGGATTTTAGTGGTGTCGAGGATCGAGAGCAACCGCTGAGCCCGCGCTACGACCTGCCGAAGGCCGCGCCGGGCGAGCTGCGCGAGGTGCAGGCGTTCGTCAACACGGTCGACCTCGAGCACGGTCGCGACTGGCTCGACGACTGGCTCCGCGAGCACGGAAGCGACGAGCGGGAGCGTGCCCGCGGGCTGCGGGAGGCGCTGCGCGCGCTCCTCGTCGAAAACGGCGGCGGCGCGGGCGACCCCGACGCCGTCGAGCTCGTCGACCGCGAGGCGGCGCGGCTCGCGGTCCGGCTCGGCCCGCAGGGGCCGCGGATCGAGGGTCGCGGCCCGCTCGACCGCGTCGTCGCGCTCGCGCTCGCCGCGATGCTCGACGGCTCCTGGCAGCGGTTGAAGGCCTGCCGGAACTGCCGCTGGGCGTTCTACGACTACTCGCGGAACCGCTCGGCGGCATGGTGCTCGATGCAGCTCTGCGGCAACCGGACGAAGACGCGCGCCTACCGCAGCCGCCGGCGCGGCTGAGCTACCAGAGCGTCAGCTCGGGCTCGCGCTCGCCGCGCAGCGCCGCGAGGTCGACCTCGACGGAGGTGAGCCCGCGCGCCTCGGCGAGCGTCGCCGCCTGCGGCTTGACCGACTGCGCGGCGAGGATGCCGCGGCATGCCGCCTTCGCAGGGTCGAGCCGGATGAAGTCGAGGTAGCGCGTCAGCTGCTCGACCGCCTCGATCGTGCCCACGCGCTTGATCTCGACCGCGACCCAGCCGTCGTCCGCGTCGCGGCACATCAGGTCGACGGGCCCAACCTCGGTCGGCCATTCCCGCCGCACGAGCCGCAGCGGCTCGCCGAGCGCCTCCGGCCGTGCCGCCAGCTCGAGCTGCAGGTCGCGCTCGACGCCGTCCTTCTCGAGCGCCGCCGCCTCGCCCATCGCGTGCTCGACGTCCGCGAGCACCTCGTGCAGCCGGATCTCGAGCCGGTCCTCGCTCCGTCCCTGCCGCTTGCGGACGACGATCGTCTCGCCGTCGGCCTCGATCGCCGTCGGCGGCGTCATCCAGTTCAGAGGCTTGTAGCCGCCGGCGTCGGCGTGGACGAGCACGGAGCCGTCCTCCTTCAGCATCAGCAGGCGCGTCGACTCCGGCAGGTAGGCGTGCAGCCGGCCGGTGTAGGTGACCTCGCAGCGGGCGACGATCAGGCGCATGCGCGGCAGCCTACTGTCCCTTTCGGACAGGTTCGGCCGGGGCGTTCGCCGCACCGTCCGGGTGAGCTTGGAATACTGAAAATGCGCTGTGGCAGGCGGAATCCCCCAGCAGGTCGAGGAATTCATCCGGTCGACGATCGTCTCGATCCAGCAGCTCGAGGTGTTGCTGCTGGTCGCGGCCGACGAGGCACGGGACTGGACGCCGGGCGACGTGAGCCGGACGTTGAAGACGAACACCGAGGCAGCGGCGGCCTGCCTGGGCTCGCTCGCCGCTGCCGGCCTGGTCGTGCCCTCCGGCGAGGGGTTCCGTTACGCGCCGCCGGCCGACCTGCGCCCGGTCGTCGCCGAGCTCGCGCTCGTCTACCGCACCTACCGGACGCGCGTCACCCGGCTCGTCTTCTCGCAGCCGACCGACTCGATCGGCGGCTTCGCGGACGCGTTCAGGCTGCGCAAGAGGGATCGATGACGGGCGCCGACGTCGTCTACGTCCTCTGCGCGGCGACCAGCCTGCTCTGCTCGGCGCTGCTCTTCCGCGCCTACCGGACGGCGCCGACGCGGCTGCTCCTCTGGAGCGGCATCTGCTTCCTGCTGCTCGCGGCGAACAACGTGCTGCTCGTCTTCGACAAGGTCGTCGTCACGGGCGGCGACCTCGGGCTCGCGCGGGCGCTGACGGCGTTCGCCGGCATCGCCGCCCTGCTCTACGGGCTGATCTGGGAGGCGCGATGATCCTGGCGACGACCGGCGCGACGGTCAGCTTCGTCTCCGGCGCGGTCGCGCTCGGCGCCGTCGTCGTCGCGCTCTTCTTCGCGCGCTTCTGGCGCGCGACCGGCGACCGCTTCTTCGCGCTCTTCTCGCTCGCCTTCCTCGTCTACGCGGCGAACCGGGTCGTCCTGCTCGTCCAGCGCACGCACGGCAACGAGGGGGTCGCCGCGTACGCGATCCGCCTCGCGTCGTTCGTGCTGATCCTGCTCGCGATCGTCGACAAGAACCGCGGCGCGCGGCGCAGCTGACGACGTGGTCTCGGGAGTGGAGGGGACTGGGCGAAACCAACTGAATGTGGCCGCTACTCCACTCACTCTCCCGTTATCCTGGGTCCCGTCACCGCGGCGGGCTCCGGTCAAAGCGCTTGAGTTGACGGCGTCATGATCGCCCCATGCCCTTCCCCTTGTGCACGACCAGAGGCCGCCTCCCTGGGCAGGGGACGGCTTGCGAGACGTTGACCGCGACGTCTTCGTACTTCTGATCGAAACGCAGTGGCAAGCAGCCCAGGACGCGACCGGTCTTATCGTCTTGGACGAGCCACCGGGTGAGCAGGTCGCGGTCGGAGATGTTCTCCAGTGCCGACTGCCCAGCCCGCCATGCGTCTGAGTAGTCGAACTGGCGGCACGCGTCGTCCGCACATAACTTCAGGTGGACGTTGCGGCCGGTGTCGTTGTGGAACGTGATCGCAAAGGATTGGGAGGTGGGATCGACCGAGTCGCAGCCGGCGAGGAAGGCGGCGGCGATGATGCCGCACGCGACGAGTGATACCAGTCGTCTGCTTACCACTGAAAGTCGATTCCGCGCTCCCCGATGCCCGGCAAATATGTGCGCGGCCCACGGAGCCGGCGAGACAGAAACGAGTGCAGAGGATTGATGTAGCCCCGAACTTGCTCGTCGCGGATCGGCTCCCCCTTGAGGAGGTCGATCCACGCATCGCCAAGCAGACCATGGGCCTCGAGCACCGTCAGCGGCGAAGCCAGAATATGAGACACGACCGAGCCGGCCTCCCCGCCATTGGCGCCAAGCGCGTTGATTCCTCTTGCGGTCTCGTAGGCGCCGTAGTACTCGGCGTAGGGAAGCACGGCGACGACGTTGACCACCACATGGGTGCTAGTGTCAATGGCCGCGTGCGCAGCCTGCGACGCCTTCACAAGCCCTCGCGCAAACTCGCTGCCGACGTGTTCTAGTCCGCCAAGAACGCCACCTCCGCGCGAGGCGCTTTGCGGCGGGCGGGTGGACGCGGGAGTCGGCTGGAATGGGTGGGTCTTGCCCCGCTGGCCCGGGTGAGAGGAGGCCGCGTGGGTCGCCTGCGCGGGGTGTCGATTCGCCGGCCCGTGCTGCGGCGAGCGAGCGGACGTGACCGAAGGTTTCGGCTGCACCGGGTGCTTCTGCGCCGATCCGCCCGGTGCGCTCTTCGAGCTTGCGGGCGGCGGGGCGGCTTTGGGCGCGGGAATGGGGTAGTAGCCGCGGCTGCGGGTGAAGCCGAGCCGTTCACCGGGCCTCAGGGGCACGTCGCGCTTGTACGTGTAGTACTCGGGCATCAGCGCGCCGCGCGAACAGTCTCGATCTTGATGAATCGTGTTGCGGCTCTCGAAGTGTGCATCAGAGAATCTCCACAAACGCCCCGAGCAGACGGGTCTCGTAGGCGGCGCTGTTCGCGCCGTTGATGACGTTGAAGACGAACGCTTTCGAGATCGTCATATCGAGAGAAGACGTTGCCTGCCCATCGAACGTCTCCACGTAGGGACCGGTTTCACCTTCATAGCCATACGATCTCGGGGTATAGCTTCCGAGGCCGCTGGCAAACGCTGCCCCGGTCCACGTGCTCGGGTAGGTCGAGAGATCGCCAGGGCCGAGCTGGCCGCTGATCCGCCAGAGCTGAGAGTTAACCGCCCCGAGTTCAAGTGCCTCGATCTGAACGCGCCAGATGACGCGTGTGGAACCGCTTGTCCAACCGCCACTTCCATTGCCTGTGTCCAACACCACTGTGCCGCCGATCACGAGCTGGAACTGCGGAAGCGTTTGGCTCGCTCCGGTGTCTTGGAGGAATGACCCAGGTCACACTCGCGCAGGGCAGGCCAGGTTGGGTCGTCGATCTGCTCGACGACCACGCGCGTTTCCTGCTCGCCGCGGTCGCGGTCGCAAGCTCGCTATGGGTTGCCGCGGCAACTGCTCTCCGACAACGGACTCATCTTCACCGGCCGTCTGTACGGGCTGCAGGTCGCCTTCGAGCGACGGCTCAGCGAGGCAGGCGTCGAGTTGATCAACGCCGCGCCCGCGCACCCGCAGACACTCGGCAAGCTCGAGCGCTTCCACCGCACCTTGAAGGAGTGGCTCGCCGAGGAAGGGCCGCCGCTCGATCTCGAGCACCTGCAACTGCTGCTCGACCGCTTCCGCGACCACTACAACCACGAGCGGCCCCACCAAGGGATCCGCAACCACACCCCCGCCGAGCGCTACCTGCCCGGCCGGCAAGCCGCCAAGCCCCTCGGCGAGCTCACGCCCGCCGAGGCGAGAGAGACCCCCCGAGCTACCCGCCGCACGCGATCCTGCGCAAGGTTGACGGCCGCGGCGTCGTCGGCTACGACGGTCTCTCGATCATCATCCCCCGCCGCTACGCCGGCGCCCGCGTCCGCATCCTCGAGGTCGGCGAGCTGATCCACGTCTACCACGGCGACGAACTCATCCGCGCGCTCGTCCCCGACCGCAGCAAACGCCACCAGCCACTCGGACGCCGGAAAAGGAGGACCACCTAACGAAAACAGCTGTCGCAGATCTCCCAAGCACCCGGTGTCTCACTTGACTCGCGAACACACACCGTGGGAGCTCGGGTTATGTAAATCCTTCGCGCTGCCTGTGATTTTTCGCGGGTCAAGAGCGCCTGTCTATGTAGAGGACCGTTTCGGCGGTGTCACTTTTCGGCATCCGAAAGGGCTTCTCTGTAGTGGAAGGTTCGGCGCGAGGCCCGGGCCTTCTCGCACATCGTCTTGATCTTGGCTCCTCTGCTGGCCCGACGATGATTGGCGAAGAAGAACTCGAGAGATGAGATTCGGCTGCTGCCGCCGCGGCGGGTGCCGTTGGAGTCGGCGCAGCAGGAAGAGGCGGCGTCGCTGTTGGCCGAGCTGCTGCTCGACGCCGCCGACGGGAAGCAACGGGGCGTCGGTTTCGGCGGCGTTATGGACGGCGCTTCCGACGGCGTTATCGGCAGCGTCATCCCGCTGCCGCGGAAGCGGCGGAAGGGGCGTGACGCTGCGTGATCCGGCCCCGGGCGGAACTCCGACAAATATGGACCAACCGTGACCGCGATCCGACCTCCGCGCAGTCGCGTGCTCGGCGCATCGGCGCCGAGCACGTCTTCGAGCTGGCACGCCATCTGACCGAGCGCGACCGGGAGGTCGCACTCTGCCTCTACGACCAGCAGGTGCTGCTCACCGACCAGCTGACGCTGCTGTTCTTCTCCTCGAGGCGTCGAGCGCAGGACTGGCTGCTGTTCCTCTATCGGCAGCGCGTGCTCGATCGCTTCTATCCCGCCTCGCGCCGTGGTGCTGGTAAGCCGCAGGCGCACTGGCTCCTTGACGAGGCTGGCGCCCACCTGGTGGCCGCCAGCCTCGACCTCGACCGCAAGCAGCTCGCCTGGCAACGTCGCGAGGACTGGCGCTCGCATCCGCAACTCGCCCACCGGCTCGAGGTGAACAGCTTCGTCACCGACCTGATCGCGGCGACCCTGCCCGATCAGACGCTCGGCCTCGCAGCCTGGTTCGGACCCAGAGAAGCCGCCGCGCGTATGGGCGAGAAAATGCGAGGGACGCTACGTCCCGACGCCGAGCTGATCCTCACTGCGCCGACTGGTCCGATCGACCTGCTGCTGGAGTGGGACCGCGGCACCGAGACCCTGGAGCGGCTCGACGAGAAGCTGCACCGTTACCGCACGGCCGAACGCAAGCTCTACGAGTACCCCGGCCCGCGCAGCATCCTCATCGTCGTCCCCGGCAGGCGACGCCTCGACAACCTCCGCGAGCTCTGTCTCGAGCTCAGCGAAGGGAGCTGGCCGATCCTCGCGACGACTGCAACCGGACTGCGGACGGCCGGTCCGCTCGCCCGCATCTGGCAGCGCCTCGACACCGACCAGGCCAGCTGCGCCCTGACCGAACTGCCAGTGCGCCGAAACCTCGCCGGCAGCTCGCTCGACCCGGCAAACGCGCTCGGCCGCCGCTGGCGGCACCAGTACCCCGGTTTCTGGCAGCGACTCTCCCCGCTCGGCCGCGCCCGCCGAGGCGGACTTGCGTCCGTCCGAGATCGATGGCTTCATGGACGACCCGGAGCCCGACGAGGAGGCGTCATGGCGCTAACCAGGGTCTGCATCTACACCCGGATCTCGACCGACGAGGAGAACCAGCCGACCTCGCTGCATTCGCAACGCGAACGGCTGGAGGCGTTCTGCACGGCGCAGGAGGGATGGCGGATCGTCGCGCACAAGCAGGACCAGGCGACCGGCACCAAGCCCGACCGACCCGGCCTGCAAGCAGCGCTCGACCTCGCCCGCAACGGCGCCGTCGACATGCTGCTCGTATACCGCGTCGACCGGCTCAGCCGGAAAGTGCGCCAACTCGCTCAGCTCGCCGAAGAACTCGACACGCTGAATGTGGTGCTGCGTTCAGCGACGGAGCCGTTCGACACCGGCTCGGCCGCGGGGCGGATGATGTTGCAGATGCTGGCGGTGTTCGCCGAGTTCGAGCATGCCACCATCGTCGACCGCATCAGCGCCGGAATCGAACGCCGCGCGAAGGAGGGACGCTGGTTCGGCGGTCGCCCGCCGTTCGGCTACACGTTCGCGAACGAGGAGCGCGTGCTCGTTCCGGACCCGGTGAAAGCGCCTGTCGTGCGGCGCGTGTTCGACTTGTACGCGCGCAAGCGGCTCGGCACGACGACGATCGCGCAGCAGCTGCGCGACGAAGGTGCTCCCGCGCCGTCTGCTGGTTGGGGGCATCCGGCGGTGCACTGGATCATCAACAACCCGACCTACGTTGGGAAGATTCGCTGGCGCGACAGTGTGTTCGACGGTGTGCACGAGCCTCTGGTGGACGAGTTCACCTTCGCGAAGGCACAGGCGATCCTGGCCGAGCGGGGAGACCACGCGAAGCGGCGTGGCAACGCCTCCGACTTCCTGCTCTCCGGGCTGCTCCGCTGCGGGAAGTGCGGCAAGGCGTACGTCGGCATGTCCGCGAACGGCAACGGCGGCCGCTACCACTACTACGCCTGCACCGGCCGCCAGAAGTACGGACCGAAAGCGTGCACCGGCGAACGTCTCCCCCGCGACAAAGTCGACGAGGCAGTTCTTCATCAGCTCATGACGATCTACCGCGACAAGGACATCGTCCGCGAAGCCGTCGCTGCCGCGAACGCCGAGGCCGAGAAGCGTCGGCCGGAGTTCGAGCAACGGCTCGCTTCCATCGGCGCCGAGATCGCCCGCGCCGAGCAGGCGCTGAAGCGCTACTACGAGGCCTTCGAGCAGGGCAAGCTCTCACCCGAACGCTGCGAAGACCGGCTGACGCGCCTCCAGGCGCGCCTCGACGACCTCCACGCCCAAGAAGCCGAGCTCTCGCTTCAAGCGCCGGCCGAGGCCGCACACGCGCCGATACCCGCCGTCGTCGCCGAAGTCGCCGACTTGCTCGAGACGGTCATCGCCGAAGGCGATCCGAAGAAGGCGAAGGCGCTCCTGCGGCTGCTGATCGAGGAGCTACGCGTGAACGGCCGAGCTGAGATCCTGCCCACCTACCGACTCGTTACGCCGGAGGTTTGCGCAATGTCCGAAAAAGTGGAGCCGACGGGACTCGAACCCGTGGCCTTCTGGCTGCCAGCCAGACGCTCTCCCAGCTGAGCTACGGCCCCAGTGGCTCGCAGTGTAGCGGCGAACTCGAAGTCCTCAGCACGATTGATCCCCGTCTCTGGTTGTTCGCAGAGGGCGCGATACGCAGCTGTACGGAGCGCTGGCCGCCGAAGCGTGCGAACAGCAGGTGGTAGCACGTGTCGCGATCGGGACAGTAGACGGCGAAGGCGTCGATGTCCGACGATGATCCCGAGCCGTACCGCGTCCTTCACGATCGCGGTCTCGGCGATCGCGCCCTTCTGGTTCGTCGTCAGCACCGATGCAGCATAGTTGCCGCTCCGGACAACGCTAGCCGGCGGCGGCCTCGACCTCGATCGCGGGGACGTCGCCCCACAGGTCCTCGAGGTCGTAGAACGTGCGCTGCTCGGGCGTGAAAACGTGCAGGACGACGTCGAGGTAGTCGGCGATGATCCAGGTCGCCTCCCGCTCGCCGTCGACCGAGCGCGGCACGAGGCCGTGGTCGGCCTTCATCCGCTCGCGCACCTCGTCCCAGATCGCCTTCGTCTGGCGGGCGTTGCGCCCCGTGCAGACCACGAAGTAGTCGGTGTAGCTGCAGACCGGCCGCAGGTCGAGGATGACGACGTGCTCGGCGAGCTTCTCCTGCGCGAGCTCGGCGATGCGGCGGGCTTGTTCGAGGGATTCCAGGGTGGTCTCAGCTGCCTTCGGTCGGTGCGAACAGTGTAGCCCTGCTCACGGGCGATAGAGCCCTCGCGCCCGGATCAGCTCCGCGACCGCGGGCGGGACGAGCTCGCCGACCGGCTCGCCGCGGGCGACGCGCGCGCGGATGTCGCGCGAGGAGATCGCCAGCGCCGGGATCTCGAAGAAGAGGACGCGCTCCGGCCGCGAGACGCGCGCCAGCGTCTCCTGCAGCCGCTCGCGCGCGTAGCCGGGCCGCGTCGCGACGGCGAGCCGCGCGTGCCCGAGCACCGCGTCCGGGTCGTGCCAGGTCGGGAAGTCGACGAACTGGTCGGCGCCGATCAGGAAGACGACCTCGCCGAAGCGCGCCTCGGCGTCGCGCACGGTGACGTCGGTGGTCGACTCCTCGGTCTCGATCTCGCAGCCCGGGAACGCTGCGCGGGCGAGCGCGAGCCGGGTCTCCGCGTCGGTGGCGACCCGCTTGTACGCCGGCCGGACGGTGACGAGGACGACGATCCGCGCGAGCCCGAGCTGCTCGCGCGCCGCGGCGACGAGCGCGAGGTGGCCGTCGTGCGGCGGATCGAAGCTGGCGCCGAAGAGGCCGACGGTCACGAGACCTCGAGCTCCTCGTCCCCGACCTCGACGAGCGCGCCCTTGCGGGCGCCGGCCGCCCTGAGCGCCCGTTCCAGCTCTTCGCCCTCGGGCGCCTCGCCGACGATCCGGAAGCCGCGGTCGGTGCGGAGGACGCGGTAGCGCTGCCGTCGCGGCACCCGGGGTCGGTAGACGAGGAAGTCCGCGAGCGCGTCGTCGCCCGACGGCGACGCCGCGCCGGGAGGTATCAGCCGGAAGAGCGCCCGCTCGAGCTCCTCGACGCCCTCGCCGGTGACGGCGGAGATGCGGAAGACGCCCACGATCCGCGGATCGTCGATCTCGAAGGCCGGCGAGCGGAGGAGATCGAGCTTGTTGAGGACGACCACCTGCGGCCGCGCCTCGAGCCCGGCGCCGTACTCCGCCAGCTCGGCGTCGATCGTCCGCCACTGCCCGTCCGGGTCGGCGGCGGCCGCGTCGATCACGTGCACGAGCAGCCGCGCGCGCTCGAGGTGGGCGAGGAACTCGTGGCCGAGCCCGACGCCGCGGCTCGCTCCCTCGATCAGCCCCGGCACGTCGGCGACGGTCAGCTGCCGCTCGCGGTCGGGCGCGTCGACGGTGCCGAGCACGGGCGCGAGCGTCGTGAACGGATAGTCGGCGACCTTCGGCTTCGCGTTCGAGATCCGGCGCAGCAGCGAGGACTTGCCCGCGTTCGGCAGGCCGACGAGCGCGGCGTCGGCGAGCAGCTTCAGCCGCAGCTCGAGCTCGAGCTCGTCGCCGGGCAGGCCCGTCTCGGCGAAGCGCGGCGTCTGCCGAGACGGCGTCGCGAAGCGCGCGTTGCCGCGACCGCCGGCGCCGCCGCGCGCGACCGTCGCGCGCGCGCCCGGGTGCGCGAGGTCGGCGAGCAGCTGCTCCCCCTCCGCAAGCACCTGCGTCCCGACCGGCACCTGGAGCACCCGGTCGTCGCCGTCGGCGCCGTGCTTGCGGGCGCCGCGCCCGTTGCCGCCGCGGCCGGCCGCGACCCTCCTGACGGTGCGGAAGCGGGTGAGGTCGCGCAGCTGCTCGTCGGCGACGAGGATCACGTCGCCGCCCTTGCCGCCGTCGCCGCCGTCCGGCCCGCCCTTCGGCACGAACTTCTCGCGCCGGAACGAGAGCCCGCCGTCGCCGCCGCGGCCTGCCTCGACGATCAGCGTCGCGCGGTCGTGGAACATCCGCTGATCATCGCTGAGCGGTGCCGGCGGCGGGAGGCGCCCCGCGCGGTCGGCGGCCTATTGCGCGGAGACGATCGAGACGGTGCGCCGGTCGCCGCTCGCGCGGAACTCGACCGTGCCGTCCTGCGTGGCGAAGATCGTCTGGTCGCGCCCGATGCCGGCGCCGGGGCCCGGGCGGAAGCGCGTCCCGCGCTGGCGGACGACGATCATCCCGGCCTTCACCTGCTGGCCGGCGAAGATCTTGACGCCGAGCATCTTCGGGTTCGAGTCGCGGCCGTTGCGGCTGGAGCCGAGGCCCTTCTTGTGTGCCATCTACGCCTCACCCTCCTTCGCGAGCGCGGACTCGAGCGCCGCGATCGCGCCCTTCCGCTTGCCGTGCTCCTGCTCGTACGCGAGCGCCGCCTCGACCTCGGCCCGGCTCCACGAGGACGCCGTCTCCTTCACCTGCGCGACCGTCAGCCCGGCGTAGCCGGCCGGCTCGGCCGTGGCGGCCTCGACCTTCGGCTTCGGCGCGGCCTCGGCCTTCGGCTTCGGTTCCGCCTTCGGCTTCGCGGCCGCCGCGGCCTTGCCGGCGCCGATCGACTGGATCTCGATCTGCGTCAGGCTCGCACGGAAGCCGGTGTGGCGCTTGTAGCCGGTGCGCTTGCGGTATTTGCCGATCCGGATCTTGTCGCCCTTGACGTGGCCGACGACCTTCGCCGTCACCGAGACGCCCTTACCGTCGCCGTCGGGGACGAACAGCAGCTCCGGCGTGAACGTGTCGCCCTCGCCGGAGCGCAGACGGTCGACGAGCAGCCGCTCGCCCTCGCGGACGCGATACTGCTTGCCGCCGACTCGGATGATCGCGTAGCTCGCCATAGCAGGGAAATCGCGGGCAGGAGCCCGCGAGCCCGGGCAGTGTAGCGAAAACCGGCTCTACTCTCGCCGGAAGTCGTCTTCCCATTCGGACATCGGGACGTACTCCCACGCCTCGTCGGAGTCGCCGTTCCGCGACGGCTCCTCGGGCGCCTCCGCCGGCTCCGGCTCGGGCTGCTCGAGCGCCACGGGGGCGTCCTCGCCCGCCGGCTCGCCGGCCGCGGCCGCGGGCTTCTTGCGCCGGCGACCGCCGCGCGAGCCGCGGCGGGTGCGCTTCCTCGGGGAGGCGCCGTCGCCGTCCTCGCCGTCCTCCTCGCCGAGGTCGGGCGGCGGCACGTGGATCCGCGGGGCCGGCTCTTCGCTCTCCGGCTCGGCTTCGGCTTCGGGCTCCGGGGCCGCCTCGGGCTCGGGCTCGCCGTCCGCCGCAACCTCCTCCCCGCCTTCGGCCGGCTTCTTCTTGCGCCGCCGGCCGCCGCGCGAGCCGCGCCTCGTCCGCTTCTTCGCGGGCGCCTCGCCGTCCTCGGTCTCCGGCTCCGGCTCCGCGACCGCTTCCGCTTGCTCCGGCTCCGCGACCTCCGCGACCTCGGCGGCCTCCGCCTCCGGCTCAACCGCCTTCGCGGCCTTGCGGGCGCGCGTCGGCTTCTCCGCCTCGGACTCCGCGGTGATCGGCACGCTCGCCGGCGCGACCGGCGTCACGAGCGTCGCGTGCGCGAAGCCGTCGAAGACGTGCCGCACCTGCACCTTGACCGTCTTGCCGACGAGCTTCGCCGCGTCGGCGACGACGACCGAGTAGCCGTCGAGCTTGCCGACGCCCGCGTGCGCGTCGTAGCGGCCGAGCTCGCCGAGCTCGACGCTGACCGTCTTGCCGACCTCGAACGGCGCCTGCGGCCGCAGCTTCTCCAGCGTCCCCTGCTCGAGCACCGCGAAGTGGTCGAGGTGCGCGTCGTCGCTCGGGACGAGGAAGAACGTGCGCCGCGTCAGCTCCTCGATCTCCGCGAGCCGCGACGCGCCCGGCCCGATCAGCGCCGTCGCGATCCGGCCGTTCACCTCGACGCGGTAGGCCTGCGTGCGCGAGCCCGGCGTCACGAGCTGACGCAGCCTCCGCTCGACGTCGACGGCCGCGGTCTGCTCGGAGACGACGATCCCGTCGCCGCCGCAGGTCGGGCACTTCTTCGTCATCACCTCGCGCGGCCCGTCGGTCACGTTCTGGCGCGTCATCTCGACGAGGCCGAGCGGCGAGATCTCGACCACGTAGGTCTTCGTCCGGTCCCGCTCGAGCTCCGTGCGCAGCGCCTCCTCGACCGCCTGGCGGTTCTTCGGGTTCGCCATGTCGATGAAGTCGATGACGATGATCCCGCCGATGTCGCGCAGGCGCAGCTGGCGCACGACCTCGACGACCGCCTCGAGGTTGTTCTTCGTGATCGTGTCCTCGAGCCGCGAGTTCGAGTTCTTGCCGCGCCCGCCGACGAAGCGGCCGGTGTTGACGTCGATCACGGTGAACGCCTCGGCGTAGTCGAAGATCAGGTAGCCGCCGGAGGGCAGGTCGACCCGCTTGTTCAGGGTCGAGCGGATCTCCGCGTCGACGCCGAACGCGTCCATCAGCGGCTCCTTCTCCTTGTAGCGGACGACGCGCTCGACCATGTGCGGCGAGACCTTCTTCAGGTAGCCGACGACCCGCTTGTGCGTCCGGTCGTGGTCGACGAGCAGCCGCTCGAAGTCGCCGGTGAAGAGGTCGCGCGTGACGCGCAGGGGCAGCTCGGCCTCCTGGTAGACGAGGCTGGGCGCCTTCACCTCCTTCGCGCGCGCCTCGATCGTCTTCCAGAGCCGCTCGAGGAACTCGATGTCGCCCCGGATGTCCTCGGCCGAGGCGCCCTCGGCGGCGGTGCGGACGATCAGGCCGCCCTTCTTCGGCGCCAGCTCCTTCAGGATCGCCTTCAGCCGCGAGCGCTCCTCGTCCTCGAGCCGGCGCGAGACGCCCAGGCCCTCGCCGAACGGCTGGTAGACGACGAAGCGTCCGGGCAGCGAGATCTCGGTCGTCAGACGGGCGCCCTTCGTCTTCATCGGGTCCTTGACCGCCTGGACCATCACCTCCTGGCCGCGCGAGATCAGGTCCTGGATCTTGCGCGCGCCCCTGCGGCCCTCGAGCTCCGGGCCGACGATCTCGTCGACGTAGAGGAAGCCGTTCTTCTCCAGGCCGATCTCGACGAACGCCGCCTCCATGCCCGGGAGCACGTTGTCGACGACGCCCTTGTAGATGTTGCCGGCGATCGAGCGGCGCTCCGGGCGCTCGAGGTAGACCTCGGCGACGCGGCCGTCCTCGAGCACGGCGACGCGCTTCTCGCCCGCGTCGACGGAGACGAGCAGCTCGCGCTTCGCCTTCGGCAGCGGCGCGCGGCGCGGGGCGCGGCGGCGCGGCTGGCTCTCGCGGCGCGCGCGGCGCTGCGAGACCTCCTTCTCCTTGCGCTCCTGCCTGCCGCGGGCCGGCTTCTTCTCCTTCGCCGGCTGCTCCTTCGGCTCGGCGGCGGGCTCGGCGGTCTCGGCGGCGGCGGGCGTGGAGCTCTTGCGGCGGTTGCGACCGCCGCGCGTCCCGCGCCGGCGCTTCGGCCTGGCGGCGGTCTCGGTGTCGCTTGACGGGGGTGCTGTCTGGTCGTGCTCGCCCGACGGGGTCGCGGGCTCGGGTGCTACGGACGTCTCGGGAGCCTGCGCCTCAGCGCGCTGCTCCCCCTCGCCGGAGTGCTTGTTCCGGCGAAACCAGTTGCGGGGCAAATGGAATCTCCTTGGGTAGTGCGCGCACGCCGGCGGCCCCGGGATCGGGGCGCGGCGCGCGCAGCAGATAGTGCGAAGAACTCGGCATGGCCTGCGTCCACAGTATCAGCGCAAGCCGACGACCCGGAGTTGACCGATCGATGTTCTTCGATGTAGCATCTTATCGATGTTCTTCGATAAAAGGAGCGCGATGCGCGCGAGCACCGACACGGCGACCTGCTGCGAGGGCTGTTGCGGAGACGACGGAGGCTGCTGCTAGGCAGCGGCGGGGCGGAGCCTGGCGCGGCGGGCCCGGATCGCGCGGAGCCGCTGCGTCAGGCGCGCCCATGCCCACGGCTCGACCTCCTTGTAGCGCGTCGCCGTCTGGCCGCGCGTGGCCTCGAGATACTCGAACCAGGCGTCCGCCTCCTCGATCATCAGCAGCTCGAGCGCTTCCTGGGAACGTGCAGCCATCCGACTCACCTCCGATCCGGGTTGCGCGGATCGTAGGACCAGCGTCGGACGGAGCTAGCCCGCGCCGGCCTCGAAGTAGCGCAGCGCCGCCTCGCCGAGCGCGCGGGTGCCGCCGTAGGCGACCGCGCCCTTGACCGCCCAGCCCGCGACCGGCACCGAGCCGACGAGCTCGCGCGCGAGCGCGCGGAAGCCGACGCCGCCGCCGAGGACGGCGAGCAGCTCGGGCAGGCGCGACGCGTCGACCTCCTGGCCGTGCGCGGCCGCGATCCGCAGCACGAGCCGCGCCTGGTTCAGCGTCAGCACCGGGAAGTCGACCCCGGGGACGAACACCGCCGCCGCGACCAGGCCGTTCGTGCGCGAGAAGGAGCGGATCAGCTCGCGGCAAACGGCGCCGCGGAGCGCGGGCAGCCGCGCCGCCAGCGTCGTCCCCGACTCGCCGAGCCGGCGCGCGACCGCCGTCGCGATCTCGCCCACCGGGAAGCCCGCTCCCGGCAGGACGCGCACGATGTCGGTCGCGAGCACGTACGGGACGGACAGGGCGTCCGTCTCGGTGACGGCGACGACCGGCACGTCCGCCTTCGCCGCGCGCCGCAGCAGCGCCAGGTCGCTCTCGCCCGCCTCGCCCTCGAGCAGGTAGACGAGCGCGGCCGCGTCCTCGGGCCGCCCGCCCTCGCGCACGGCCGTCTGCTCGCCGCCGCGCCGGAGCTCGCGCGCGAGCGCGGGCACGAGCGCGGGGACGCCGTCGACCTGCAACGGCCGCTCGTCGCCCGAGCCGGTGCGCAGCTCGCGGAGCAGCCCGACGACCGCGACGGGCTTCAGCGCCTGCTCCTGTGCCGTCGCGGCAGCCGCGAGCGGGCCGCGATCGACTGCAGGATCCCGATCGCGAGGAAGTTCGTCACCATCGACGAGCCGCCGACCGAGAGGAACGGCAGCGGGATGCCGGTGATCGGCGCGATCCCGATCGTCATCCCGACGTTGACGAAGACCTGGAAGAGCAGCATGAAGACGATGCCGCCGGCGACGATCGCGCAGAACGGGTCGCGCGCGCCGGCCATCACCCGCAGGCCGCGCCAGACGACGAGCAGGTAGAGGAGCAGCAGCACCGACGCGCCGACGAAGCCGCGCTGCTCGGCGAGCGAGGCGAAGACGAAGTCCGAGTCGTTGACCGGGACGTACTGCAGGCTCGTCTGCGTCGCGCCCTTGACGCCGCGGCCCTGGACGCCGCCGGCGCCGACCGCGATCAGCGACTGCGTGATGTTGTAGGTCGAGCCGCTCGGGTCCTTCGACGGGTTGACGAAGCCGATCAGCCGGTCGCGCTGGTACGGCTTCAGGATCTCGACGCCGAGCGCCGGGCCGCCCCAGAGCACGAGGGTCGCCACGAGCGCGACGACCGCGCCGAAGATCGCCAGCTGCCGCCAGCGGACGCCCGCGACGAAGAGGACGGCGCAGAGCGCTGCGCCGTAGACGAGCGCGGTGCCGAGGTCCGGCTGCCGCTCGACGAGCACCATCGGCAGCGCGGCGAGCCCGACCGCCGCGAGCAGCGTCCGCCACTCGTTCAGTCGCCGGCCGCGGTCGGCGAGGAAGCCCGCGAGGAAGAGCGTGAACAGCACCTTCCCGAACTCCGAGGGCTGCAGCTGGAAGAAGCCGAGGTCGATCCAGCGGCGCGAGCCGTGCGTCGCCGTCCCCGCGACGAGCACGAAGCCCATCAGCACGAGCGTCCCGACGTAGAGCACCTTCTTGTAGCGGCGGAACCAGTCCGGGTCGATCGCGAGCACGGCGAGGAAGACGACGAAGCCGCCGGCCGCGTAGATCGCCTGGCGGTCGAGCTCGCTGCCGCCCGGGTCGACGCGCGTGATCCCGTCGATCGCCCACAGGCAGTAGGCGAGCAGCGCCGCGACGGCGCCCATCAGCAGCCAGTCGAGGCGGCGGACGAAGTCGCCGAGCGCGGCCCGCTCGTCGCCGCGCACGCGGCCGGGTGCTGTTCTGTGGGCGGCTTCGATCATCAGTCGGATGCGTGGGGGGTGATCTGGCCGTGCTTGCCGAAGTACTGCTCGAACACCTTCAGGGCCGCCGGCGCGGCGGCGGTGCCGCCGTGGCCGCCGTTCTCGATCACGGCGCAGACGACGAGCTCCGGGTGGTCGTACGGCCCGTAGCCGCAGAACCACGACTGGTTCTCCACGTGCCCGGCAGGGTAGCCGGGAAGATCGACGACCTTCTCGGCGGTGCCCGTCTTGCCCGCGATCGGCACCGGGAAGTTGCCGAAGGCGCCGTAGCCGGTGCCCTCGGTCGAGTGCGTCGCCGCGTAGAGACCCTGCTGGACGACGTGCAACGCGCCCGGGTCGACGTTCGTCTGGACGGGCGGCCGCGCGCCGAAGCTGCGCAGGATCTTCCGCGGCGAGCCGTTCGCGCCCGGCTGCTCGACGTCCTCGGCGAGGTGCGGCGTGACGAGCTTGCCGCCGTTGGCGATCAGCGCGTAGAAGCGCGCCATCTGCAGCGGCGTGACCGCGATGTCCTTCTGGCCGATCGCGAGCTGGATCGAGTCGCCCGGCTTCCAGAGGCTGTCGATCTGCCAGCCCTTCGGATCGGTCTTCGGCGTGTACATCTTGCGGCGCCAGGCCGGCGTCTGGACGAGGCCGCTGTTCTCGCCGCCGATGTCGAGCCCGGTCGGAACGCCGAGCCCGAGCCGCGCGGCCCAGTCCTGCAGCGGGTGGCCGGCGCTCTTCGGCAGCTCCCAGATCCGCTCGCCGAGCTCGTAGAAGTACGTGTCGCAGGAGACCGCGAGCGCCTCGGTCAGCGTCATCCCGCGGTCGTAGGCGGTCGTCCAGTTGTCGAAGGTCTGGCCGTGGCTCTTGAAGTCCGGCGTGCAGGGGATCGACGCGTACGGCTCCATCACGTGCGCCTCCATCGCCGCGATCGCGGTCAGCGGCTTGAAGGTCGAGCCCGGCGGATAGATGCCCTGGGTCGCACGGTCGAGGCCGGGGTAGTTCGCCGTCTGTGCCGCCTTCGCGTCGAGCAGCGGCTTCAGCTTCCTCGTGTCGTGCCGGGCGAAGATGCTCGGCTGGAAGGTCGGGTTCGAGGCCATCGCGAGCAGGGAGCCGTCGTTCGGGTCGAGCGCGACGATCGCGCCGCCGTCGGCCGCGTACTGCTTGTCGTCCCGCGCGAGCTGGATCCCGTAGCGGAGCGCACGCTCGGCGGCGCGCTGCAGGTTGATGTCGATCGTCAGCCGCAGCGAGTTGCCCGGATCGGGGAAGGTGCGCGGAACGAGGTCGCTCTTCGGGCGGCCGCGCGCGTCGACGCGCAGCGTCGCGACGCCGTCCTGGCCGCGCAGGTACTGGTCGTAGGCCTGCTCGATGCCGCCCTGGCCGATCTCGTCGCCGAGCTTGTAGCCCTGCCGCTTCAGCGCCTGCAGCTGCTGCTGGTCGATCTCGCCGACGTGGCCGAGCACCTGCGCGAGCAGCGACTGGTACGGATACGCGCGCAGGTAGTGCTCGGCGACGACGACGCCGGGGAACTCGTCCTGGCGCTCCTTGAGGAAGACGTACTGGTCGTGGCGGATCGACTGCTTGACGAGCACCGGCGTCAGCGGGTCGGCGCCGCGCTGCGAGATCTTCTTCCACATCGTCTCCGCCGGCACGTCGACGACGCGCGCGAGCCGGCGCAGCTCGTCCCGCGCCTGCGGCCAGGTCTTCGGCAGGTCGGCGGGCCAGATCTCGACGGCGGTGCCGGCGACGTTCGTGACGATCACCTTGCCGCTGCGGTCGAGGATCGGCCCGCGCGCCGCCTCGAGCCGCAGCGTCCGCAGCTGGTTGTTCTGCGCCGTCTGCAGGTACGAGGAGCCGGAGAGCACCTGCAGCGCCCAGAGCCGCAGCAGCAGGACGGCGAAGACGGCGAGCGCGATGCCGCCGATCAGCGCGATCCGGAAGGCGAGCTGCGGCGTCAGCCGGTACGGCTCGTCGACGTCGGGGCTCGGCGGCAGGAAGCGTCGCGACGGCGATCGCGGCGGCCGGGTCGCCGAGCTAGCCAAGGAGCTGAACCTCGCGCGCGCGGTCGGCCGGCTCGCGCGGCGGGACGAGGCGGCGCGCGACCGCGTAGACCGGCAGGGTCAGGATCAGGTTCAGCACGACCGTCATCGGCAGCGACGCGAAGGCGGGGCCGGCCGGGGCCGCCTCCCCGAGCACGTAGTCGAGCAGCAGCCCGCCGATCGTCAGCAGGAAGGTGACGACGAGGACGCTCGTGAACGGCGCGTGCGTCCGGTCGCGGGCGGTCGTCTCGCCGTAGCGGCCGATCCAGAAGCCGGCGATCGTCAGCAGGAGCGCGGTGACGCCGAGCGTCTGCAGCGTCGCCGTGTCGAGCACGAGCCCGGCCCAGAAGCCGAGCACCGCGCCGAAGATCGACCCGCGCAGGAGCGCGACGGCGACGAGCGCGACGAGCACGATGTCCGGCGTCCCGCCGAGCAGGTCGACGCCGTTCAGGACCGAGCTCTGCACGACCGCGCAGAGGAAGAGGACGACTCCCGCCTTGAGCGCGTCGACCGCCATCGCGCTGCTACGGCGCCGTCGACGGTTTCTTCGGGACGAGCACGAGCACCGAGCGCAGCGAGCTGAAGTCGACGAACGGCTGCACCTGGATCTGCTTGTAGAGGTCGGTGTCGTTCTGGCCGACGCTCGTCACCGAGCCGATCGCGATCCCGCGCGGGTAGATCGACGGCAGCAGGCCGTTCCCGGGCGAGCCCTGCGTGATCACGGGGTCGCCGACCGCCACGGTCTGCGACTTGTCGACGCGGTCGAGGATCAGCGTGTCGGCGCCGCCCTGCCCGTGCTTGACGATCCCGGTCGCGCCGGGATGGTTCTGGTCGGACGCGGAGACGGCGCTCGACTCGTCCGAGAGCAGCATCACCTGCGAGACGGTCTTGCCGACCCGCGTCACGCGGCCGACGAGGCCGTCCGGCGTGACGACGGGATAGTCGCGCCGGATCCCGAAGTTGCTGCCGGCGTCGATCACCATCGTCTGGTCGAAGCGGCTCTGCGGCGGCGCGATCACGCTCGTCGCGACGTAGTCGTAGTCCTGCGGGAAGCGCGGCCCGTCGACGTAGCGGAGCTCGGCGCGCAGCATCGTGTTCTCCTGCACCGCCTGCTGGTTGCGGAAGGCCTGGTTGCGGAGCGCGTCGACCTGCTTGCGCAGCGCTGCGTTCTCCGACTTCGCGTGGACGAGGCCGGCGAACCAGTCGTAGGCGTCCTGGAAGGGCCGCGCGACGCGATCGGAGGCGACCTGGAACGGGCGCAGCACGGTCGCGCCGGTGTCCTGCAGCGCCGTCAGGCCGGAGGCGCGGAAGCTGACCGTGATCAGCGCGAGCGCGAGCACGACGAGCACTCCCACCACGATCCGGCGCTTCAGCGCGCTGGACTTCTGCGAGGGGTAGGGCTGCGAGGCGGACCGCTGTACGGAGGAGCCCAGCGCAGCTACGCGGACGCTGCGGTTGCGAGGCACGGGTGGCTCGATTGTAGGCGACCTTCCGGCCGTCCGCCCGGTTCCGCCTCCATCCAGCGCGCGCGACGGTCGCCGGTCAGTTGTAGGCGCGGCGGCCGTTGCGGCTGCGGCTGCGGGCCTTGGCGGCGCGGTGGATCGCCTCGAACTCCTCGAGGCTGCGGCCGGAGCCGACGGCGACGCAGGTGAGCGGCGACTCGGCGAGGTGCACCGGCATGTGCGTCTCGTGGCGCAGCCGCTCGTCGAGGCCGTGCAGCAGCGAGCCGCCGCCGGCGAGGACGATGCCGCGGTCCATGATGTCGGCGGCGAGCTCGGGCGGCGTCTTGTCGAGCGTCGCCTTGATCGACTCGATGATCTGCGCGACCGGCTCCTCGAGCGCGAGCCGCACCTCCTCGCTGGAGAGGATCACCGTCTTCGGCAGGCCGGTCAGCATGTCGCGGCCGCGCACCTCGGCCTGCACCTCCTCCTTCATCGCGAAGGCGGAGCCGACCTCGAGCTTGATCTCCTCGGCGGTCTGCTGGCCGATCAGCAGCTTGTACTCGCGCTTGATGTGGTTGATGATCGCCTCGTCCATCTCGTCGCCGCCGACGCGCAGCGACTGCGAGACGACGATGCCGCCGAGCGAGATCACCGCGACCTCGGTCGTGCCGCCGCCGATGTCGACGATCATGTTCCCGGTCGGCTCGGCGACGGGCAGGCCGGCGCCGATCGCGGCCGCCATCGGCTCCTCGATCAGGTACGCCTGACGGGCGCCGGCCGAGAGCGTCGCCTCCTCGACCGCCCGCTTCTCGACGCCGGTGACGCCGGACGGGACGCAGACGACGACGCGCGGGTGCGCGAAGCGGTGCTGGTGCACCTTCTGGATGAAGTGGCGCAGCATCTGCTCCGTGACGTCGAAGTCGGCGATCACGCCGTCCTTCAGCGGGCGGATCGCCTGGATCGTCCCCGGCGTGCGGCCGAGCATCCGCTTCGCCTCGAGCCCGACCGCGTGCACCTCGCCCGAGCGCTGGTCGATCGCGACCACCGACGGCTCCGAGAGCACGATCCCGCGCCCGCGCACGTACACGAGCGTGTTCGCCGTGCCGAGGTCGACGGCCATGTCGCGGCCGCCGAAGCCGGTGAGGTAGTTGAAGACTCCCATGTGCGGGCGGGGGTGGAGCGAGTCGAGTCTACTATCCGAAACCGTAAAGACCGGGAAATCGCCGTGTCAGCACCCGGACGAGCAGTCCGGCCGGCAGGCCGACCACGTTCAGGTAGTCGCCCTCGATCCGTTCGACGAGACCGGCCCCGAGTCCTTGAATCGCGTAGCCGCCGGCGCGTCCCTCCCACTCGCCGGAGGCGACGTAGCGGGCGATGTCGCGCGGCGTCAGCGGGCGGAAGAGGACGCGCGTCGTCTCGCTCGCCACCTCCTCCCATGCCGGCGTCAGCAGCGCGAGGCCGGAGACGACCTCGTGCGTGCGGCCGGCGAGGCTGTCCAGCATCTCCGCGGCCTCCTCGCCGTTTGCCGGCTTGCCGTAGACGCGGCCGGCGCAGATCACCTCGGTGTCGCAACCGAGGACGGGCCGGCCGTCCGCCCGCGCGAGCACCGAGCGCGCCTTCCCGACCGCGTGCGCGACCGGATCGTCCTCCGTCTCCTCGTAGTCCGGCGCGACGAGGTCGAACGGGATCCCGAGCTGCTCGAGGATCGCCCGCCGCCGCGGCGAGGTCGACGCGAGCAGCAGCGGCGGCGCCGGGGACGCGCTCACGCCGTCTTCCGCGCGCGCCAGATCTCCTCGGACGGCCAGCGGTGCGCCCACTCCGGCGTCGGGAGCCCCTCGAAACGGTGCATCGGCGCGCCCGCGGGCGCCTGCACCTCGATCAGGTCGAGGACGTCGAAGCCGTTCGCGCGCAGGAGCCGGATCCAGTCGCCGTAGCCGAGGTGGAACTCGACCGAGCCCTCCCAGGTGAAACGATGCATGCCGAAGTACGGGCGCACGAGCTCGGTGCCGATCGGCGCGTCGTCGTCGTCCGGCGCGCAGAGGATCAGGATCGTGCCGTTGACGAGGAAGACGAGCTCGCCGCCCGGCCGCAGCAGGCGCGCCGCCTCCGGGATCCAGCGGTACGGGTCGGCCCAGATCGAGGCGCCGTACTCCGAGAGGACGACGTCGAAGGACGCGTCCGGGAGCGGCACCTCCTCGGCGGAGGCCTCGAGCAGCGGGAACTCGAGCCCGTGCTCGCGCTGGAGCCGGCGCGCGGTCTCGAGCTGCGCCGGCGTCACGTCGACGCCGACCGGCCGCGCGCCGAGCCGGGCGAGCCAGGCGGAGAAGTAGGCGGTGCCGCAGCCGAGCTCGGCGACGTCCCTGCCGGCGACGTCGGGCAGCGCCCGGAGCTCGGACTCGGGCACGTGCCAGATCCCCCAGCTCGGCCCCGGCGCGGCCCAGTTGCGCTCGGCGGCCGCGACGTAGTCCGGGGCAAGCCCCGTCCAGTAGTCGCGGTTCCGTTCGACGTGCCCGGGCTCAGACAAGACCGTCGGGGAACCAGAGCGCGATCTCGCGCTCCGCCGACTCCGGCGAGTCCGACCCGTGCACGAGGTTGTTCGGCATCGCGAGCGCGAAGGAGCCGCGCAGCGAGCCGGGGTCGGCGTCGGCGGGGTTCGTCGCGCCGATCGTCTTCCGCGCGGTCGCGATCGCGCCCTCGCCCTCGAGCACGAACGCGAGCGTCGACCCCGAGGTGATGAACTCGACCAGCTCGCCGAAGAACGGCTTCTCGACGTGCTCGGCGTAGTGGTGCTCGGCGAGCTCCCGGTCGACGCGCAGGAGCCGCGCCGCGCGCAGCGAGAAGCCGCGCCGCTCGAAGCGCGCGACGATCTCGCCCGCGAGGCCGCGCTCGACCGCGTCGGGCTTCGCGAGGATCAGTGTCCGCTCGACCGCCATCCGGCGGCCGAGTCTACCGCCCTACGCGGGGCGCTCGCGGCGCCTGCGGCGCGGCTGCTCGATCGGCACCGGCGCGCCCTCCGACTCGATCGCCGTCTCGCAGTACGGGCAGACCTGCCAGAGCGCCTCGAGCGGCGCCCCGCAGCCGGTGCACGCCTGCCGCAGCCGCGTCGTGCAGACCGGGCAGACGAGGAAGCTCGAGTCGACCTCCGCGCGGCAGACCGGGCAGTGCAGGTCGCGGCCGCCGAGCCGCCGCTCCATCGCCTTGATCTCGAGCTCGCGCTCGCGCACGTCCTCCAGGTACTCCGGC
>DASSSQ010000039.1:0-16281 GCA_035708405.1 Gaiellaceae bacterium | reverse complement strand
GGGCAGGCTCGGCCCGCGGACGGCGGAGGCGCTCGCCGCGTCGGACCAGCGGACGGGAGCCGCAGCATGAACGTCGCCGTGCTCGCGGGCGGCGTCGGCGGCGCGCGATTCCTGCGCGGGGTCGTCGAGGTGGTCGATCCGATCACTGTTTCCATAATAGGCAACGTGGCGGACGACCTCGAGGTGCTCGGGCTGCACGTCAGCCCGGACCTCGACACGATCCTCTACCAGCTGACCGGCCGCGCCGACGAGGAGCAGGGCTGGGGCCGCGCCGGCGAGACGTGGAACGCGCTCGCGACCGTTTCCGAGCTCGGCGGAGAGGGTTGGTTCCGGCTCGGCGACCTCGACCTCGGGCTCCACCTCGTGCGGACGCAGGCGCTCGCGGCGGGCGAGTCGCTGTCGGCGGTGACGGAGCGGCTCGCGCACGCGTTCGGGCTCGAGCCCGCCCTGCTGCCGGCGACCGACGACCGCTTGCGCACGTTCGTCGAGACGCCGGCCGGCACGTTCCCGTTCCAGACGTGGTTCGTCGCGCGCGGGCACCGCGACGAGGTCGACTCCGTCCGGTTCGAGGGCGAAAGCGAGGCTCGGCCCGCACCCGGCGTGCTCGAGGCGCTCGCCGGCGCGGAGCTGATCGTGATCGCGCCGAGCAACCCCTACGTCAGCATCGGTCCGATCCTCGCCGTCCGCGGGATCCGCGAGGCGATCGAGCGGCGGCGCGTTCCATGCGTCGCGGTCAGCCCGCTGATCGGCGGCCGCGCCGTCAAGGGGCCGGCCGACCGGATGCTGGCGCGGATCGCCGGCGGCACCTCGCCGGCGCACGTCGCCTCGACGTACGCAGGGTTGATCGACGCCCTCGTGGTCGACGAGGCCGACGCGGAGGATCTCGACGGCCTCGGAGACGTGCGGCCGGTCGTCGCGCGGACGCTGATGCGCGACGCCGAGGCGCGCCGCCGGCTCGCCGGCGCCGTGCTCGATGCCGCCGGAGCGGCCGCATGAGCGTAGGCTCGACGGAGCTCGTCGAGAGCGCAGGCGGCGGCTTCGCCGCTGCCGGAGCGGGACAATGAGAGTGGCGATCCTCGGCGGAACCGGCAGCTTCGGGCGTGCGCTCGCGGCGCGGCTGGCGGCCGCGGGCGAGGACGAGGTCGTGATCGGCTCGCGCGACGCGGAGCGCGCGCAGGCCGCGGCCGCCGAGCTCGGCGCCGAGGGCGCGACGAACTCCGACGCCGTCCGCGGCGCCGACTTGGCCGTGCTCGCGGTCAAGGCCGAGGCCGCGCTCGCGACCGCCGAGGAGATCGTCGACGCGCTCGGCGAGACGCCGCTCCTCTCCGTCGCGAGCGCACTCTCGTTCGCGAAGGACGGCGTCCGCCCCGATCCCGACGCGCGCTCGATCGCCGAGCGCGTCGCCGATCGCGTCCACGGCCCGGTCGTGGCCGGCCTGCACACGCTCGCCGCCGCGAACCTCGGCAAAGCGCCGCCGCAGGAGGATGCGCTCGTCTGCGGCGACGACGCGCGCGCCAAGGAGCTCGCGCTCGAGCTCGCCTCGCGCGCGGTCGACGGGCGGGCGGTCGACGCCGGCCCGCTCGCCTCGGCGCGGGCGCTCGAGGGGCTGACGGCGGTGATCGTGAATCTGAACCGGCGCTACAAGATCCACGCCGGCGTCCGCGTCACCGGCCTGTGATCGCCGTCCTCCCGGTCGAGGGTCTGCCCGAGGTCGAGCCGGGTGCGGATCTCGCCTCGCTGATCGCCGGGCGAGCGCGGTTCCAGGACGGCGACGTGCTCGTCATCGCGCAGAAGGCGGTCTCGAAGGCAGAAGGCCGCGTCGTCCGGCTCTCCGAGGTCGAGCCGACCGAGCGGGCCCGCGCATTCGCCGGCGACGACGACCCGCGCCACGTCCAGGTGATCCTCGGCGAGACTGCGCGCATCGTCCGCAGCCGGCCGCCGCTCGTGATCGCCGAGACCCGGCACGGCTTCGTCTGCGCCTCCGCCGGCGTGGACGCGTCGAACGCGCCCGAGCCGGAGACGCTCGTGCTGCTGCCGCTCGACCCGGATGCCTCCGCGGCGGCGCTACGCGAGCGGCTCCGCGAGCTGACCGGTTGCGAGCTCGGGGTGATCGTCTCCGACTCGTTCGGCCGGCCGTTCCGGCAGGGGACGACCGACGTCGCGATCGGCGCGGCCGGACTCGTGACGCTTCGTGATCTGCGAGGCACGCCGGACGCCTCGGGCTACGAGCTCCGCTCGACGCAGATCGCGGTCGCCGACGAGATCGCCGCCGCTGCCGAGCTCGTTCTCGGCAAGGCCTCGAGCGTGCCCGCCGCGATCGTGCGCGGCCTCGACGTGGCAGGCGACGGGAGCGCGCGCGACCTCGTCATGCCGGCCGAGCGCGACCTGTTCCGGTGAGCGCGAGCTTGTGACGGATCGTCACTAGTTCACGCATTCGCTGCCGAATCGTGACGAAGTCGTGACAGGTTGCCGGCGACCCTTGACGGCGTGGTCGCGTGCTCGCCGAGGATCTCGCCGCTCCTGCTCGTGGCGCTCGAGCGGCTGGACGACCCGTCCGTGCCGATTGCGGAAACGGCTCGGCGACTGGGAAGGGAGGCCGATCGGCTCGGCCTGACCCGCCCGAGCTACGACCGGGTCAGGGAGCTCGTGCACGAGCGGCGGGGCGCGCTGCGGCTTCTCGCGGTCGTCGAGATGCTCGCCGTCGTCACGTCTCGGCCGGAGCACGGCTCGCCTCGGCCGCCCTAGTGACGATCCGTCACAAGCGCGTTTGCGGACGTTCGAGATAATCCGGCCGTGTCGGTTCACTGGGACGAGGTCGAGCCGCGCGAGCTGCGCGCCGGCGACATCGGCGGCCTCTGGCAGGCGCTCGGCGACGCGGCGGGCGCGGTCGGGGTCGGCGTCAACCGCGTCCGCGTCGCGCCCGGCGACCGGACGACGCCGGTGCACACCCACGGTGCCTCGGAGGAGATCTTCTACGTTCTCGGCGGCTCCGCGCTCCTCTGGCAGGACGAGGAGACGTGCCGCGTCGGCCCGGGCGACTGCATCGTCCACCTGCCGTACGCGAACGACCACACCCTGATCGCCGGCGACGACGGACTGGAGGTGCTGATCTACGGCACGCGCGGCCGCGCCGAGTTCGGGGCGCTCGAGCGCGCCGGGGTGCTCCGCTTCGGCGGCGACGCCGTCGCGATCCTCGAGGGGCCGTCGCCGTGGGAGCGGGAGCCGCCGCTCGACCCGCCGGAGCCGGGAGATCGGCCCGCGAACGTGGTCGCGCTCGCCGACGCGGAGGCGGCATACGGCGGGATCGTGCGCCGCCTCGGCAAGAGTGCCGGCGCGCGGCGCACCGGCCTCAACCACGTGACGCTGCCGCCGGGCGGGACCGGCGCGTCCGCCCACTGCCACTCCGCCGAGGAGGAGGTCTTCGTCGCGCTCGACGGCGACGCGACGCTGCTCCTCTACCCGCGCGGCTCCCGCGGCGGCGACCCGGAGGAACATCCGATTCGCCCCGGTCACGTCGTCGCGCGGCCGCCCGGCACCGGCGTCGCGCACGCCTTCCGCGCCGGCCCCGGCGGGTTCACGTACCTCGCCTACGGGACGCGCGAGCCGGACGACACGACCTACTATCCCGAGTCCCAGAAGGTCGCGCTCCGCGGCCTCGGCGTCTCGTTCACGCTCCCCTCAAGTTGAGGTTTGCGCCGGCCGATACGAATCGGGAATGGCGTCTCGTGCTGCGGCCCCCGAAGCGCTCGTCGAGTCGTACCGTCGCCTCGCCGAGGTCTTCCACGACGTGCTCTCCGAGCAGAGCCTCGACGCGCTGCTCGACCGGATCGCGCGCACGCTCGCCGACCTCGTCCCCTACGACTCGCTGATCGTCTACCAGGCCGACGAGGCGCGGCGCCTGCTGACGCCCGTGCTCGCACGCGACCCGTGGGCGGAGAAGATCATGCAGACGCACGCGCGCTTCGGCAGCGGCATCACCGGCTGGGCGGTCGAGAACCGCGAGCCCGTGCTGACGAACCGCGCCAACCTCGACCCGCGCGTCGTCGTCGTCCCCGGCACGCCGCCGGACGAGCCGGAGGCGCTCGTCTGCGTGCCGCTGATCTCCCGCGGCGCGGTCAAGGGCGCGCTCAACATCTACCGGCTGGGCGAGGAGGCGCGCTTCCTCGACCACGAGTTCGAGCTCGCGCAGTGGTTCGGCGACGCCGCAGCGCTCGCGCTCGACAACGCGCAGGTCCGCGAGCGGCTGGAGCGCGAGGCGCAGACCGACTCGCTGACCGGCCTCTACAACCACCGCGCCTTCCACGAGCGGCTGCGCGCCGAGCTGCAGCGGGCGAACCGCGTCCACGACACGGTCGCGCTGCTGATGTTCGACATCGACGACTTCAAGCGGGTCAACGACCTCTACGGCCACGGCGTCGGCGACCAGCTGCTGATCTGGTTGGCGCGGCTCGCGCGCGAGGCCGTCCGCGGCTCGGACGTCGTCTGCCGCCTCGGCGGCGAGGAGTTCGCGGTGATCATGACCTCCTGCGACGCCGGCGACGCGATCGGGCTCGCGCGGCGTCTGACCGACGAGCTCGCGCGCCGCGAGTTCGCGCCGGCGGGACACGTCACCGTCTCGGTCGGGATCGCGCAGGGCCCCGAGCACGCGATGAACCCGCGCGAGCTGATCGCCTGCGCCGAGGCGGCGATGATGACCGCGAAGGCGCAGGGGAAGAACCGCGTCGTCCTCTTCGACGAGGGCGGCAGCGAGCGGCCGGGCGCGCCGGCCGCCGGTCGCGACGTCCGCTCGATCGCGCACCTGAAGATGCTGCAGAGCCTCGCGGGCAAGCTCGCGCGGCTGAACGAGGTCGGCCAGATCGGCGAGGCGATCGCGAGCGAGCTGCGGATGCTGATCGACTACCACTCCTGCCGCGTCTTCGTCCGCGAGGGCGACGACCTGATCCCGGTCTCGTACCTCGGCGACATGACCGTCAAGGGCGGCCACCTCGACGAGGCGCTCGCGACGAAGGTCGGCGTCGGCGTCACCGGCCGCGTCGCCGCCACGGGCGAGTCGATGCTCGTCCCGGATGCGCTCGACTGCGAGTTCAGCTCGATCATCCCCGGCACCGACGCCGTCGACGAGTCCCTCCTCGCCGTCCCGCTCCGGTACGGCGCGCGCGTGATCGGCGTGATCATCGTCTCGAAGCTCGGGCTCGATCAGTTCGAGGAGGACGACCTGCGGCTGCTCGAGGTGCTCGCCGGCCACGCGTCGGTCGCGCTCGAGAACGCCCGCCTCTACGAGGCGCAGCGGCGGGAGGCGGAGAGCGCGAAGGCGCTGCTCCTGCTCGCGGACGCGCTCGGCAACGCCGAGGGCGTGACCGCGATCGCGCGCGAGTCGGTCGCGGCGGCGGCGCGGCTCGTCGCCGGCTCCGAGGCGGCGCTCTGGCTGCGCGACGACGACGGCTCCTACGACTGCGTCGCCACCTTCCCGGACGAGGGCCGCGTCGAGCCGCGGCTGCGCTCCGGCGAGGCGCTGTCGCTGCTGCTCGGCCGCTACGAGCCGTTCGTCTCCGACGACGGCTGGATGGTCGCGCCGCTCTACGAGGGCGAGGGCGTCGCCGGCTGGGTCGCCGTCCGCGACGCCGAGCGCGACGAGCGCGAGCCCGTCAGCGACGAGCGGCTGCGGTTGCTCGCGAGCGTCTCCTACCAGGCGTCGATGGCGCTGCAGAAGGCGCGGCTGTACGACACGCAGGCGCAGAGCGCGGAGATCGCGAGCTCGCTGCTCGAGTTCAGTCGCGAGCTGGCGACGGCGGAGGGGATCGACGACGTGCTGCGCCGGATCGTCGAGCTGTCCGTTCGCATCCTCGGCTCGGAGCGCGCGTCGGTCTGGCTGCAGGAGCCGAAGGGGCTGGCGCTGCGGCTGCAGTCGAGCTTCGGCTACGCGCCGGAGGTGCTCGCGCAGATGCGCCGCTCGGCCTATCCGCGCGAGCTGACCGAGCAGTGGCTCGTCGACGGCGAGCCGTTCATGCTCCGCCCGGGCGACCTCGCCGGGGTCGAGGGCGTGCCCGAGTACCTGACGCGGACGAGCTTCGCGGTCGCGTCGTTCCGGATCGAGGGCGGCCGCGTCGGCTGCCTGGTCGCCACCGTCGGCGACGAGTTCGACGAGCGGCGGATGCGGCTCCTCTCCGGCCTCGCGCACCAGGCGAAGCTGGCGATCGAGGGCGCGACGACGATCCAGAGCCTCGAGGAGACGTTCGTCTCGACGGTCGAGGCGCTCGCGAACGCGCTGGAGGCGAATGACGAGTACACGTCCTCGCACGCCCGCTGGATCACGGACATGGCCGTGATGGTCGGGCGCGAGCTCGGGCTCGACGGCGTGGCGCTGAAACGGCTCGAGCTCGGCGCGCTCTTCCACGACATCGGCAAGATCGGGATTCCGTCGGAGATCCTGCAGAAGCCCGGGCCGCTGACGCCGGAGGAGCGGATCGTGATCGAGGGGCACCCGCAGCTCGGCGAGCGGATCCTCGCGCCGATCGACCGGCTCGCCGAGGTGCGGCCGGTTGTCCGCGCGTGCCACGAGCGCTGGGACGGGCACGGCTATCCCGACGGCAAGGCGGGCGACCAGATCCCGCTCGAGTCGCGGATCATCCTCGTCTGCGACGCCTTCCACGCGATGACGACCGACCGGCCCTACCGCGGACGGCTCTCCCGCGAGGAGGCGTGCCGGCGGCTGCGCGAGGCGTCGGCCTCGCAGTTCGACCCGGCCGTCGTCGAGACGTTCATGCGCCTCGTCGACGAGCAGCGGCTCGCGCCGCTCGACTGAGCGCCGCTCCGACTTCGTGACAAATTGTCACGAAGTTCGAGGGCGTACGCTGTCCGGGTGGAGATCGAGCTCGTCGAGGGCGACATCGCGGCGCTCGAGGTCGACGCGGTCGCGAATGCGGCGAACGACCGGCTCTGGATGGGCGTCGGCGTCGCGGGCGCGCTGAAGCGGGCGGGAGGGGAGGAGATCGAGCGCGAGGCGGTCGCGCTCGGACCGATCGGCCTCGGTGACGCGGTCGCGACCGGCGCGGGACGGCTGGCCGCGCGCTGGGTGATCCACGGCGCGGTGATGGGACAGGACCTGCGGACGAACGCGGAGCTCGTCGCGCGGACGACGCGGCGCTGCCTGGAGGTCGCCGACGGGCTCGGGGCGCGCTCGCTCGCACTGCCCGCGTTCGGCACCGGCGTCGGCGGCTTCCCGCTCGCCGAGTGCGCGCGGATCATGGTCGAGACGGTGGAGGCCTACGAGCCGGCGGCGCTCGCGCGGATCGTCTTCGCGGTCTTCGGCGCCGAGGCCCAGGCCGCCTTCGCGCTCGCGCTCGCCCGGTAGCTCGCGGCGCGACCTCGTGACAACGTGTCACAAGCTCGGGGCTCAGCCGCAGAACTCGTCGGCGACCGCGAGCGCCTCGTCGATCGCCGCGATCCCCTCGTCGAGCTCCTCGCGCGTGATCGTCAGCGGCGGCACCGCCATCACGACGTTCCAGTGCGTCATCAGGTAGACGCCGCGCTCGATCGCGCGCTTCGCGACCGCCTGGATCGGCTTCGCCGCCTCGCCGGAGCCGTTGAACGGGACGAGCGGCTCGCGCGTCTCGCGATCCTTGACGAGCTCGATCCCCCAGAAGCAGCCGAGCCCGCGCACCTCGCCGACCGACGGGTGCTTCTCGGCAAGCCGGCCGAGCTCCGCGCGGAAGACCTCGCCCATCGCTGCCGCGTTCTCGACGATGCCCTCCTCGCGGAAGGCCTCGATCGACGCGACCGCGGACGCGCACGCGAGCGGGTGGCCGGAGTAGGTGAGCCCGCCCGCGAAGTACTTCGACTTCGCCCACTCGGCGATCGGCTCCGAGACGACGAGCGCGCCGAGCGGCACGTAGCCGGAGTTGATCCCCTTCGCGACGGTCATCAGGTCGGGGACGACGTCCCAGTTGTCGCAGCCGAACCACTTGCCGGTACGGCCGAAGCCGGCCATCACCTCGTCGCAGATCAGCAGGATCCCGTAGCGGTCGCAGACCTCGCGGATCGACTGCAGGTAGCCGTCGGGCGGGACGATGATCCCGTTCGTCCCGGTCACCGTCTCGAGGATCACGGCGGCGACCGTCTCGGGATTCTCGTACTGGAGGATCTCCTCGAGATGCGGCGCGCCCGTGCAGACCGGGCACGGGTCGGGATGGCCGGCCGGGCAGCGGTAGGTGTAGGGGTCGAACATGCGGACGACGCCGGAGATGCCCGGCTCGGCGTGCCAGCGGCGCGGGTCGCCGGTGAGCGTGATCGCACCGGCGGTCGCGCCGTGGTAGCTGCGGTAGCGCGCGACGATCTTGTGCCGGCCCGTGTACCAGCGCGCGAGCTTGATCGCGTTCTCGTTCGCCTCCGCGCCGCCGTTCGTGAAGAACGACATCTTCAGGTTCCCCGGCGTCACCTCCGCGATCAGGCGCGCCAGCTCCGAGCGCGGCTCGGTCGCCATCGGCGGCCCGATCGTCGCCAGCTTCGCCGCCTGCTCCTGGATCGCCGCGACGACCTTCGGGTGCGAGTGGCCGATCGAGACGTTGACGAGCTGCGAGGCGAAGTCGAGGTAGCGGTTGCCGTCGAGGTCCCAGAAGTAGCGGCCCTCCGCGTGCGAGACCGGGATCGGGCTGATCGCGGACTGCACCGACCAGCTGTGCAGCACGTACTCGCGGTCGAGCTCGCGCACCCGCGCGGCCGCGGCGGCGGTGTTCTCGAGCGTCGTCACTCCATTGATCCTACTCCGCGGTCTCGTCGACGAGCACGTGGATCTCGCCGAGCTCGCGGAAGCCGAGCTTGCCGAGGATCGGGCGCGATTCCGGCCCGGCCTGCGCGACCAGCGGCCGGCCGCCGCCCGCGCGCCAGCGCTCGGCGACGAGCGCCGTGTAGGCGCCGCGGCCGCGCGCACAGGCGAGCGTCGCGCCGCCCATCAGGAAGACCGCCTCGCCGATCGCGGCGCGGCCCATCGCGACCGGCTCGCCGTCGATCAGCGCCAGGTAGTGCCGCAGCGGCGAGGAGCGCAGGCGCTGCCACTGCCGCATCCCCTCGGCGCGCGTCACCGAGCGCGCCTCATCGGAGACGTCGTTCACCTCGTGCTCGATCGCGAGCGCCGTCAGGTAGTCGTCGAGGACGGTCACCGGCCGCACCTCGACCGCCGGCTCGGTGCGGAGCTCCGTGTCGAGCGCCATCCCGAGCAGCGGCTCCGGCGCCAGCGGCTCCAGCCCGTGCCCGAGCAGCCGCTCGCGCAGGTCGGCGGGACGCGAGCCCTCACCGATCCACCACATCGCGCGCGTCCGCCCGCGCTCGGCCATCCGCGCGCGCACGTCCGCGAGCGCCGGCTCGACCTCCTCCGGCGCGAGCCGCACGCGCTGCACGAAGGTCAACCACTCGAGGAAGAGCAGGCAGAAGCGGCCGCCGTCGACGCGGTCGATCCCGGGCCAGAGCGGCGTGTAGGCCGCCGCGTCCTCTGCGAGCTCCGCCAGCGTGGGCATCGTCTGCCATGTATCGGCCGAACACGCGGGGCGGCTTGAGCGCTAGGCTCGCGGGAGAGACCACGAGGAGGAACGGGCATGACACAAGTCGCAGAGGAGCGCACGGGCAACGCGGGCGGCGAGGTCGCCCGGATCGGCCACTGGATCGGCGGACGGAGCGTCGCGGGCGGGTCGGGCCGCAGCGGCCCGGTCTTCAACCCGGCGACCGGCCGCCAGACCGGCGCCGTCGATTTCGCGACCGTCGAGGAGGTCGACGGCGCCGTCCAGGCGGCGCGCGCGGCGTTCCCGGCGTGGCGCTCGCTCTCGCTCTCGCGCCGCACCGAGGTCTTTTTCCGCATCCGCACGCTGATCGACGAGAACCGCGAGCAGATCGCGAAGCTGCTGACCGCCGAGCACGGCAAGGTGCTCTCCGACGCGAAGGGCGAGGTCGCGCGCGGGCTCGAGGTCGTCGAGTTCTGCTGCGGCATGCAGGACCTGCTGAAGGGCGAGTTCACCGAGCAGGCCTCGACCGGGATCGACGTCTACTCGATCCGCCAGCCGCTCGGCGTCGTCGCCGGGATCACGCCGTTCAACTTCCCCGCGATGGTGCCGATGTGGATGTGGGCGCCGGCGATCGCCTGCGGCAACTGCTTCGTGCTCAAGCCGTCCGAGAAGGACCCGTCCGCCTCGGTCTTCGTCGCCCAGCTGCTGAAGGAGGCCGGGCTGCCGGACGGCGTCTTCAACGTCATCCAGGGCGACAAGGTCGCGGTCGACGCGCTGCTCGAGCACCCGGACGTGGCGGCGGTCTCGTTCGTCGGCTCGACGCCGATCGCCCGCTACGTCTACGAGACGGCGACGAAGCACGGCAAGCGCTGCCAGGCGCTCGGCGGCGCGAAGAACCACATGGTCGTGCTGCCGGACGCCGACATCGACATGGCCGCGGACGCCGCGGTCTCGGCCGCGTACGGCTCGGCCGGCGAGCGCTGCATGGCGATCTCGCAGGTGGTCGCGGTCGGCGAGGTCGCGGCGCCGCTGATCGAGGCGATCAAGCAGCGGATCCCGAACGTCAAGGTCGGCGACGGCATGCAGCCCGACTCGGAGATGGGTCCGCTCGTCACGCGCGCGCACCGCGACCGGGTGGCGTCCTACATCGACAAGGGCCGCGAGGAGGGCGCCGAGGTGCTCGTCGACGGCCGCGAGACGGCGCCGGCCGGCGACGGCTTCTGGCTCGGCGTGACGCTGATGGACAACGTCGAGCCGGGCACGACCGCCTACGAGGACGAGATCTTCGGGCCGGTGCTCGGGGTCACGCGCGTCGCCACCTACGCGGAGGCGGTGAAGCTCGTCAACGACAACCCGTACGGCAACGGCACGGCGATCTTCACGCGCGACGGCGGCGTCGCCCGCGAGTTCCAGTTCGACGTCCAGGTGGGGATGGTCGGGATCAACGTCCCGATCCCGGTGCCCGTCGCCTACTACTCGTTCGGCGGCTGGAAAGCGAGCCTCTTCGGCGATACGCACGTCTACGGGCCGGAGGGGTTCACCTTCTACACGCGCGGCAAGGTCGTCACCTCCCGCTGGCCGGACCCGGCGACCTCGGCGATCGACCTCGGCTTCCCGCAGACGCGCTGATGTAACCGGTTTCCGAAACCGGTTTCACGGCGGTAGGCTCCGCGCATGCCGCCGAAGCGGAGCACCCGGCCGACGATCTACGACGTCGCACGGCTCGCGGGCGTCTCGACCGCCACGGTCTCGCGCGCGCTCAACGGCAGCGCGCGGATCGCTCCCGCGACCCGCCAGGCGATCGACGCCGCCGTCGCGCAGCTCGGCTACCGGCCGAACACGATCGCGCGCAGCCTCGTCACCCGCTCGACGCAGACGATCGCGATGCTGCTGCCGGACGTGACGAACCCGTTCTACGCGGCGCTCGTCCACGGCGTCCAGCAGGCCGCGCTCGAGCGCGACTACACGATGCTGCTCTGCACGACCGAGGGCGACCCCGACCAGGAGCGGCGCTACCTCGAGCTGCTGCACGCGAAGCAGGTCGACGGCGTCCTCGTCGACGGGCTCGCGCTGGCGGGCGAGCGGGTCGCGCCCTTCCTCCGCGACGGGCTGCCGATCGTCTGCCTCGACCGCGACGTCGACTCGGCGACGATCCCGGTCGTCCAGGTCGACAACGTGCTCGGCGCGCGGATCGCGACCGAGCACCTGCTCGGGCTCGGGCACACCGAGGTTGCGCACGTGCGCGGGCCGGCCGTCGGGATCGCCGACGACCGGGTCGCCGGCTACCGCGAGGCGCTCGCTGCCGCCGGCACGTCGCCGCGCCCCGAGGCGGTCGTCGAGGGCGACTGGACGGACGAGGGCGGATTCCGCGCGGTGCGGCGGCTGCTCGACGCGGGCGTCCGCTTCACCGCCGTCTTCGCCGCCAACGACCTCTCCGCGATCGGCGCGATCAACGCCCTCGGCGGCGCGGGCCTGCGCGTGCCCGGGGACGTGTCGGTCGTCGGCTTCGACGACCTGCGGCTCGGCGCGTACACCACGCCGCCGCTGACGACGGTGCGGCAGCCCGCGGGCGCGCTCGCGCGGCGCGCGACGGAGATCCTGATCGGGCTCGTGCAGGGCGCGCAGCCGCCCTCGGCCGAGCCGCGCCTCGCGCCCGAGCTCGTCGTGCGGCAGTCGACGGCGCCGCGCGGTTGACTCGGGGTTGTGTAACCGCTTACTGTAAGCGCTTCCATGGCACTCGGCCTCCATCTCGGCGTCGTCGGCGTCGGCCGGATCGGCGCCTTCCACGCGGCGACGCTCGCGGGCCTCGACGACGTCGCCGCGCTGAGCGTCGCCGACGTCGACCCGGAGCGCGCGGCCGAGGTCGCAGCCGAGCTCGGCGCGCGCGCGGTCGCCGACCCGGGCGCGCTCGTCGCGGCCGGCGTCGACGCGCTCGTGATCGCCGCGCCGACCCACGCGCACGCCTCGCTCCTCCGCCTCGCCGCGCGGGCCGGCCTGCCCGCCTTCTGCGAGAAGCCCGTCGCGCTCGACCTGCCGGCGCTCGACGCGGTGATCGAGGAGGTCGACCGCGCCGGCACGCTCGTCCAGATCGGCTTCCAGCGCCGCTTCGACGCCGGCTACCTCGCCGCCCGCGAGGCCGTCGCCGCCGGCGCCGCCGGCGAGCTGCTCGTCGTCCGCGCCGCCACGCACGACCCGGCGCCGCCGCCGGAGGCGTACATCGCCGGCTCCGGCGGCATCTTCCGCGACCTGCACATCCACGACCTCGACGCGATCCGCTTCGTCACCGGCGAGGAGGTGGTCGAGGTCTACGCCGACGGCGCCGTCCACACCGGCTGGTTCGCGCGGAGCGGCGACGTCGACGTCGCGGCCGCGACGCTGCGCCTGAGCGGCGGCACGCTCGCCGTCCTCACCGGCACGCGCCACGACCCGCTCGGCTACGACGTCCGGCTCGAGCTCTTCGGCACCGGCGACAGCCTCGCCGTCGGCGTCGACGCGCGCAGCCCCTACCGCTCGCTCGAGCCGGGCGCAGCGCGCCCGCAGCAGCCGTACGCCAACTTCCTCGAGCGCTTCGAGGCGGCCTACCGCGCCGAGCTCGCGGCCTTCGTCGCGACCGTGCGGGACGGCGGCCCGAGCCTCTGCACGCTCCGCGAGGCGCGCGCCGCACTCGTCGCCGCCCTCGCAGCCGATCGCTCCCGCGCGGAGCGGCGGCCGGTCCCCGTCGAGGAGGTGACACTGGCGCAGACGCCCTGAGAGTGCTGTAAATCCGAGGACACCCCCGACCAGTGGAGGAAGGATGAGCAACGAGCAGGAGCAGCTGGAGCAGGACGGCGCGCTTGCGACGACGCGGCGCGGCCTCCTCGTCAAGGGCGGCCTGGCGGCGGCCGGCCTCTCGGTGCTGGGCTCGCCGGCGGCGGCGTTCGCGTCGTCCAGCGCCTCGCAGATCAAGATCGCCGTCGTCACGCACGGCGACACCGGGTCGTTCTGGTCGGTCTTCAAGAAGGGCGTCGACCAGGCGGCGAAGGACCTGAAGAGCCGCGGCGTCTCCGTCACGCAGGTCTACGCGAACAACGACGTCGCCAAGCAGGTCGCCGGGCTGAACGCCGCGATCGCGGCCGGCGCGAAGGTGATCGCGACCTCGGTCCCGGACGCGAGCGCGCTCAAGGACCCGCTCACGAACGCGTCCAGCAAGGGGATCGAGATCATCACCGTCAACTCGGGCCTCGGCGACTTCGACAGCCTCCCGACCTACGAGGTGCACGTCGGGCAGACCGAGGAGATCGCGGGCGAGGGCGCCGGCAAGCAGTTCCAGAAGGCCGGCGCGAAGAAGGTGCTGGTCGTGATCCACGAGGCCTCGAACTCGGGGCTGCAGCAGCGCGCGGCCGGCGTCAAGAAGGTGATGGGCGGCTCGCACGTGAAGGTGCTGACGATCCCGAACGCGAAGTCGGACATCCCGGGCACGCAGGCAAAGGTGAAGGCCGCCTTCCAGGCCGACAAGAAGCTCGACGCCTTCCTCGGCCTCGACCCGGACGTGACGATCCCGATGCTCGACGTGCTCCCGAAGGGCACGATCGCGGGCACGTTCGACGTCGGCGGCTCGATCAAGCAGATCCAGAAGGGACGGATGCTGTTCGCGATCGACCAGCAGCAGTACCTGCAGGGCTACCTGCCGGTCGTCTTCGGCATGCTCTACGTGACCAACCTGAACACGGTCGGGAACGGGCAGCCGGTGCTGACCGGGCCGGGCTTCATCACGAAGGCGAACGCCGCCCGGATCGCGGCGCTCGCGGCCAAGGGGACGCGCTAGCAAGGCAACCCGCGGCGGGCGGCCCGCGCGCCGCCCGCCGCCTCCTCGTCGATGACGGAGACGACCGCACCGGGACCCACGCAGGACGAGCGGCTCGTCCGGCTCGGCGTCGGCACGCGGGTGCTCGCGCGGCCGGACTTCGGCGCCTTCGTCGGCGCGCTCGCGGTCTTCTTCGTGTTCGCGTGGTTCGCCCGCGACGTCAACTGGATCGGCGACCCGGCGATCGCGGCGGGCTGGACCGACCAGGCGGCGCAGTACGGGATCGTCGCCGTGCCGGTCGCGTTGCTGATGATCGGCGGCGAGTTCGACCTCTCCGCCGGCGTGATGATCGGCAGCTCCGGCCTCCTGCTCGGCTACCTCGCCGTCAACGTGCACATGAACATCTGGCCGGCGATCGCGCTCGTCCTGCTGTTCGGGCTCGTGATCGGCTTCCTGAACGGGATCGCCGTCGTCCGCACCCGCCTGCCGAGCTTCATCGTCACGCTCGCGACCTTCTTCGTCCTCCAGGGCGTCAACGCCGCCGGCACGCTGAAGCTGACCGGCACGACCGCGATCCAGAACATCGACTCCGCGCACGGCTTCGCCTCGGCGCGGCACGTCTTCGCGACCGACCTGACCGCGTACGAGTACAAGGTGAAGGTGCTCTGGTGGATCGGGCTGACGATCGTCGGCGCGTGGCTGCTCGCGCGCACGCGCTTCGGCAACTGGATCTACGGCGCGGGCGGCGATCCCAACGCGGCGCGCAACGTCGGCGTGCCGGTCGCGCGGACGAAGGTGCTGCTCTTCATGATGACCTCCGCCACGGCGGCGCTGATGGGGATCATCGAGGCGCTCGAGCTCCGCTCGATGCAGTCGAAGGAGGGGATCGGGCTCGAGTTCATCTTCATCATCTGCGCGGTCGTCGGCGGCTGCCTGCTCACCGGCGGCTTCGGCTCGGTGATCGGCACCTTCTTCGGCGCTGCGATGCTGGGGATGGTGCAGCTGGGGATCGTCGACGCGCAGTGGGACTCGAACTGGACCTACACCTTCCAGGGCGGCATCCTGTTCGCGGCCGTGCTGCTGAACCTGATCGTCCGCAACCGGGCGCAGAGGACGCGATGACGCACCTGCTCGAGACCAGGGCGATCGACAAGCTCTACGGCAACATCGTCGCGCTGAAGGAGATCTCGATGCACGTCGACCCGGGCACGGTCACGTGCATCCTCGGCGACAACGGCGCCGGCAAGTCGAGCTTCATCAAGATCCTCTCGGGCGTCCACCAGCCGAGCGGCGGCTCCCTGCTCGTCGACGGCGAGGAGGTCGCGTTCGCCTCGCCGCGCGACGCGCGCGCGAAGGGGATCGCGACCGTCTACCAGGATCTCGCGATGGTGCCGCTAATGTCGATCTGGCGGAACTTCTTCCTCGGCGCCGAGCCGCGCAAGGGGGTCGGCCCGCTGCGCCGGATCGACCACGTCGAGGCGAAGCGGATCGTCCGCCGCGAGCTGAACGAGATGGGGATCGACATCCGCGACCCGGACCAGCCGGTCGGCACGCTCTCCGGCGGCGAGCGGCAGTCGGTCGCGATCGCCCGCGCCGTCTACTTCGGGGCGCGCGTGCTGATCCTCGACGAGCCGACCTCGGCGCTCGGCGTCAAGCAGGCCGGCGTCGTCCTGAAGTACATCCTGCAGGCGCGCGAGCGCGGCGTCGCCGTCGTCTTCATCACGCACAACCCGCACCACGCCTATCCGGTCGGCGACCGCTTCGTGATCCTCAACCGCGGCCGCAGCCTCGGCAACTTCGCGAAGGGCGAGATCGACCGCGAGGAGCTCGTCCGGCTGATGGCCGGGGGCCGCGAGCTCGCCGAGCTGCAGCACGAGCTGGAGGCGCTCACGTCGTGAAGCTGACGGCGGCACAGGCGCTGCTGCGGTTCCTGGCGGCGCAGATGGTCGAGCGCGACGGGGTCGAGCACCGCTTCTTCGGCGGCTGCTTCGGGATCTTCGGGCACGG
>DASSSQ010000038.1:0-19609 GCA_035708405.1 Gaiellaceae bacterium | reverse complement strand
GCACCCGGCGCGCCGCGGGGTCGATCTCCAGCGGGCCCAGCCGCAGCGCCGCGCCCGGCGGCGCCGGCCGGCGCTCCACCCGGCGCAGCAGCGCGCGCACGCGGGCCACGAGCTCGCGCGGCGAGAACGGCTTGGTCACGTAGTCGTCGGCGCCGACCTCGAGCCCCGCGATCCGGTCGGGCTCCTCGTCGCGCGCGGTCAGCATCAGGATCGGCACCCGCGTGCGCGCGCGGGCGAGCCGGCAGACGTCGAAGCCGTCCATGTCGGGCAGGCCGACGTCGAGGACGACGACGCGTACCGGCCGGCGCTCGAGCTCGGCGAGCGCGTCGCCGCCGCTCGTCGCCCGCACGACCGCGAATCCGTCCCGCTCGAGGTAGGAGCGGACGAGCTCCGCGATCGAGTCCTCGTCCTCGACGACGAGCGCGGTCCCGTGCACGGCTCAGCCGCCGCGCTCGACCTGGACCGTCTGCGCGGGCCGGTCGCCGTCGCGGATCGTGGTCGCGGTCAGGGCGGTCGCGCGGGCGACCAGGCGGCGCAGCCGGACGATCCGGATCGAGCGGCCGGCGAGCCGGATGTCGGCGCTCGGCAGGACGGGGACGGCGACCGTCGTCCCGTCGCGCTCGAGCAGCGTCACGGTGCCGGCCGCGACGGCGAGCAGCGTCCCGCGGTCGACGCGGTAGTCGTGCGTCGTCGCGCCGTCCTGGAGGATCACCTCGGCGCGGACGAGCTTCGGCCCGAAGAAGAACGCGCCGAGCGAGCGCGGCCCCGCGGCGCCCGCCTGGACGAGCGCGAGCGCGGCGACGGCCGCCGCAGCGGCCGCGAGCCCGAGTGTCCGTCGCCGTCCCATCGTGCGAAGTGTGCAGCGGAAACGTGATGGCGGGCGACGCTGCCTGTAAGGGGAACGTAAAAAGCGCGGAGGCCGCCCCGGTGGACGGCCTCCGCGCGGGCCCGTGGGGCTAGCTCGTGATCGCCGTGATCGCCGGCTCGTGCTCGCCGACGTGCACCGCCAGCGCCGCCTCGACCTGGGCGAGCGTCGAGCGGGCCGCGGCGCGGATCCGGATGACCACCCGGGCGCCGGGCTCGAGCTGCGAGGCCGAGATCACCGTCGGCACCCTTCCCTGCCAGAGCAGGAAGATCGTCTCGTCGCCGGTCGCGAAGCTCTGCCGCGACGACTGGCCGATCAGCAGCCGCAGCGCGCGCCGGTTGCCGCCGCGCGTGTCGACCGAGATCGAGCCCGAGCCGACGCCCGCGACCGTGCCGCGGAAGAGATAGAGCGGCAGGGCCGGCGAGCCCGGGTTCGGCCCGCGGTCGCCGACGAGCGACGCCGGCTGCGCCTCGATCTCGGCGAGCGAGGCGCCGCGCGGCGCGCGGACGTGGACGTTCACCCAGTCGCCGGCCGCGAGGTCGCTCGCGTGCACGACGGTCGGCCTGCCGTCCGACCAGGACAGGAACTCGGTCGAGGAGCCGACCGCGAAGCTCTGGTCGACGCTCTGGCCGAGCATCGTCTTCAGCGCGAGCCGCGTGCCGCCCTCGACGGAGATCGAGATCGAGGTCGCGTCCGCCGCCGGCGTCGCGAGGACGTGCCCGCGGAAGGTGAACGCGGTGCCGCGGGCCCTGCCGTTGCCCGCGAGCGCGGCGCCCGCGCAGAGCAGCGCGACCGCCGCGACCGCCGGAATCGTGTGCCTGAGCTTCATCGTCGTTTCCTCCTGGGTGGGTGCTGGGGAGTGCAGTCGAAGCATCCCCGGCGCCCGTCAACCGCCCGTGTGCGCGGCGTAAGACGTGCGTAAAACGGCTACGACGGCGCCGTGGAGGAGCTGCGCCCGGAGAGCTGGCTCGAGCTGCAGGAGTGCCTGTTCGCCGACTCGTGGCACGGCGACCTGCACCGCTACCGCTCCGACTTCTGCTTCCGCGGCGAGAGCGACGCCGCCAACCGGCTGACGACGAGCCTGATGCGGCTCGGCGGCGACTACCCCGCGCTCGAGCAGCACCTGCTGCGCTCCTTCCGCCGCTACGCGCCGCGGCGCAGGTGCCGGTCGACTCGCTCTGGAACTGGCTCGCGCTCGCCAAGCACCACAACCTGCCGACGCGCCTCCTCGACTGGAGCTACTCGCCGTACGTCGCGCTGCACTTCGTGACCGCGAACGGCGAGCGCTTCGACCGCGACGGCGCCGTCTGGATGGTCGACTACGTCGCCGCGCGCGAGCACCTGCCGGAGAAGCTGCGCGGCGCGCTCGACGCCGAGGGCGGCAACGCGTTCACCGCGGAGATGCTGGCCTCGTGCGCGCCGGCCCTGCGCGACCTCGACGAGCTGGGCCAGGACTTCGCCGTCTTTTTCGAGCCGCCGTCGCTCGACGACCGGATCGTCAACCAGTACGCGCTCTTCTCGCTGCTGCCGGGCCCGCGGTTGCGGCTCGACGAGTGGCTCGAGCTGCACCCGGAGCTCGTCCGGCGGCTGATCGTCCCCGCGGGCCTCAAGTGGGAGGTGCGGGACAAGCTCGACCAGGCGAACGTGACAGAACGCGTCCTCTTCCCCGGCCTCGACGGCCTCTCGGCGTGGCTCCAGCGCTACTACTCGCCGCGCGAGCCGCGACCCTGAGCGGCCTACTCGACCGCGTGCACCGGCACCTTCCTTCCTTGTGACACTGTGTCACAAGGGAAAGAGGCGGACTCGGTCTCCTCGTCCTTGCGGGCGAGCAGGAACGCGCTCGCGACGACGCAGGCGAAGGCGGCGACCCGGGCCGCCCCGGCCGCGCCGCCGGGGACGCGCTCGCCGAAGAGGACGATCCCGGCCGCGATCGGCAGCGCGTTCGTCAGCAGCGAGGCGCTGCCCGCGGTCGCGAGCGCGCCGCCGCGCTGGAAGGCGAGCTGGACGCAGACGAAGGCGAGCCCGTGCGCGGCGAGGACGGCCGGCGCGAGCGCGGCGCGCGTGCCGCCGGCGACGGCGAACTTGGTCGAGACGTCGCCGGCGGCGTAGAGGACGCCCGCGGCGAGCCCGAGCCCGGCTCCCGGCGCGAGCAGGCGCGAGCCCGGGCCCGCGAGCAGGGCCGCGGCCGCGGCCGAGCAGCCGAGCCAGGTCCCGGCGTCCGTCCACGCGCCGAGGCGGCCGGCCGCCGGGCCGCCGCCCGCCAGCGAGAGCCCGAGCAGCGCGAGCCCCGCGACGCCGAGCGCGACCGCCGCCGCCTCGCGCCGTCCCCGCACCCGGGCGAGCACCGCGATCAGCGCGATCCCGCCGGCCGACACCGCCTGCACGAGCGAGAGCGGCGCCAGCCGCAGCGCGGCGACGTAGATCGCCCAGCCGCCGAGCCCGGCGCCGAACCCGGCGAGCCAGCGCAGGTCGCAGAAGAGCAGCCGCAGCGACCGGATCGGCCGGCGCGGCGAGAGCGGCGGCAGGGCTCCCGCCGCGCCGTGCTGGGCGACCCAGCCCCAGTTGATCGCCGCCGTCGAGGCGAGCGCGAGCAGCAGCCCGGCGGCGAGCCTCACCGCCGCTTCCCCTGAAACGGCAGGTACGCCTCGGCCGCGAGCGCGGCGACGCCGACCCGCGGCAGGTCGCGACGGCGCTCGTAGACGACGAACCGCCGCTCCCAGGCCGGCAGGAACTTGCGGTTGAACGCGAGCAGGTTGTCGAGCTGGAAGTGGCCCTTCAACCCGAGCAGCGCCCGCCGCTGGACGCCCTGCACCGCGGTCAGCTCGGCCTCCGGCGCGAGCAGCGCGGCGAACGGCGCGAAGTTGAGCGAGACGCGGCCGTACCCGTGCGCGCGCGCCCACGCGATCGTCTCGCAGACGAGCCACTCGTTGAACCCGTTCGGCGTCCGCTGCCGGCGCGGCATCGACGAGAGCGAGAGCGCGCCCGCCGCCGGCGCGATCGCGAAGTGGAGGAAGCCGCCCGCCTGGCCGTCCGCGTCGAAGCCGACGACGAAGATCGCGTCGCCGTCGCCGAGGCCGAAGAGGACGTCGAGCGCCATCGCGAAGCCGCGCTCCGGCCGGCCGGCGCGCCAGTCGACCGTGATCGCCTCCAGCTCCTCGCGCAGCTCGGCGCCGATCTCCGACGGGCGCAGCACGCGCACCGCGAAGCCCGCCTTCTCCAGCCGGTGCACCGACTGCCGCACCTTGCGGATCGCGCGTCCCTCGAGCGAGAACGCGGCCGTGTCGACGACCGCCTCGTCGCCGTGGTAGAGGGCGTGCAGGCCGTGGGCGCGGTAGAGCTCGATCAGCCGCTCGGAGGCGCCGAGGATCGCGATCCGCCAGTCGCGCTCGCGCGCGTGCGCGACGAAGGCGCCGACGAGCGCGTCGAACCGCCCGTCCGGCCCGACCGGGTCGCCCGAGACGACCGCGACGCCATTGACGACCCGGTAGGCGAGGAACGCGACCTCGTCCTCGTCGAAGAAGTACGACTTGTCGGCGCGGAGGACGAACGGCGCGAGCGTGTCGTCGCCCCACGCGTGCACGAGCGCGCGCGCGACCTCGCGCTCGTGCGCCTCCTGGCGGACGCGGTGGCGCCAGGGCGCGAGCCAGCCGGCGACGATCCACGCGATCGCCGCGACGCCGAGCAGCAGCAGCGAAAGCGGGTACCACTGGCCGAAGCCGTCGGCGAGGTGCGGCGAGCCGCCCGCGTGCAGCCCGAGGACGCCGCGCAGGATCTCGTCGAGCGCGAACCGGGCCGAGAACGGCTGGTCGGCGACCATCCGGTTCAGCCAGAGCGCGGAGCTGCCGTAGGCGAGGATCGTCGCGACCGAGACGGCCGCGCGCCGCAGCGGCAGCGCCCTCGTCGCCTCGTCGCCGGGCCGGTCGAAGTCGTGGCGGCGGGCGACGAGCAGCACGAGCACGAGCGCGGACGGGATCGAGCCGTCGTCGACGCCGTGCAGGACGTGCAGCGCCGTGGCGAGCGCGGAGACGGCGAGCGCGACCACCCAGGCGCGGTGGCGGCGGCGCGCGAGTCCGCGCGCGGCGAGCACGAGCGCGACGCCCGTCAGCGCGCGTGTCGCCCGGGCGAGCGGCCAGAGCGCGTCGGGGGTCAGCCCCGGCAGCAGCCCGTCCTGCCGTCCCGGCAGCATCGTGTAGAGCAGGTTGAGCGCGCCGGCCAGGAAGACGACGCCCGCGATCGCCGGCACCGCGCTGCGGCCGCGATGGCGCGCCTCGGCGACCGCCGCGACGCCGAGCGCGACGACGCCGCCGGCGAGGTAGACGGCCTTCAGCTTCAGCGCCTGGTCGAACGCGTCGTGCGCCGGGATCTGCTGGACGACCGCGATCGAGACGCCGTCGGCGAGGTACGTCCAGACGCCGACGGCGAGGCCGATCAGCAGCGCCGCCGTCAGCCGGTCGATCCGCGCCCAGCGCGCGTAGACGCCGAGCAGCGCCGCCGCCGCCGCCCAGACGACCAGGTACCAGAGGAGCGGCGCGCTGCTCGCCCGCGCGAGCGCGTCGAGCGGCAGCGCGCCGCCGAGCCGCGGCCCGGGGAGGGCCGGCCGCAGCAGATAGAGCCACCCGGTCGCCGCGAGCGCGGCGGCGAGCACGGCCGGCGGCGCCAGTGTCCTACGCATGCGTCGGCCCGAGGTGCTCGGAGGCGGCGAGGTAGGCGCGCGCGGCGTTGTCGCGCCAGAGCGCCCAGTTGTGGCCGCCGCGGACGACGAAGAAGCGGTGCGGGATCCGCGCCCGCGCGAGTGCCGCCGCGAAGGCCTGGTTCTGGGTCCGGAAGCGGTCGGTCGAGCCGCTGTAGAACCAGACGAACGCGTGCCGGCGGCGCAGGATCGCGGCCCGCGCGGCCAGCGTGTCGAGCGGGCTGTTCGCGGCGAGCAGCGAGCGCCGGTGGCCGAAGATCGACCCGACGTCGTCGGCTCGCTCGTAGCCGGACCAGCTCTCGACGAGCCGGAACTCGCGCGGGTGCCGGAGCGCGATGTTGATCGCGCCGTAGCCGCCCTCCGAGAGGCCGGCGATCCCGCGCGCCCAGCCGTGCGGGATCGTGCGGTAGCGGCGGTCGATCGCGCGGACGAGGTCGCGCGCGACGAAGGTCGCCCAGCCCTGGTGCGGCCGCACGCCGTTCGCCCACTCCTCGTCGGTGAACGAGCCGGTCGAGCCGAACGGCATCGCCAGGATCAGGGGCCGCGCCTTGTGCAGCGCGACGAGCTCGTCCTCGACGACGCCGAGCCGCACCGTCGCGAGGAACGCGCCCGGGCGGCCGGGGACGCCGTGCAGCAGGTAGAGGACGGGGTAGCGGCGGTGCGGGTGCGCGGCGTACCCCGGCGGCAGGAAGACGTCGACCGGCTGCCGGCGGCCGCCGAGCGCGGGGCTCGGCAGGTAGAAGCGCGCCGTCGTCCCTCTCGCGCCGACCCAGGCGGGATCGTGCGGCGGCGCGAAGCCGCGGTAGAGCCAGTAGTTGTCGAGGTAGCGGTAGACGCCGACGAGGCCCGCGGCGAGGAACGCGGCGCCGCCGAGCGCGGCGAGCGCGGCACGCGGCGGCCGGGGAACGCGGAGCGCGATCACGCCGCCGTTGTAGGCCTCCCAGCGTGTGCCTGGCGTTGCCGCTCGGTTAAGCGACGGTTCAGGCCGCGGGCGCGAGGTGCCGCAGGCCGAGCCGCAGCCAGGCGAGGGCGTGTGCGCGCCAGAGCGAGGTCTCGTGGCCGCCCGGGTACTCCGTGAAGGCGTGCGGGATCCGAGCCGCGTTCAGCTCGCGGTTCAGCTGCTCGTTCTCGTCGCGGAAGCGGTCGTCGCCGCGGCCGACGTAGAAGCCGAGGAAGGTCGGGCGGCGCCGCTCGTCGGCCGCGAGGCGCACGATCAGCCGGTGGACGTCGGAGTGCGGCCCGGCGGCGATCGTCTTCCACCCGGTCGGGTCGGTCGGGTGGAAGTAGCCGGACCAGGACTCGACGACCGAGAAGCGGTCGAGGTGCGCGAGCCCGATCGCCGCGGCGCCGTAGCCGCCGGCGGAGAGGCCCATGATCGCGCGGCCGCGCCGGTTCGCGATCGTCCGGAAGTGCGCGTCGATATACGCGGGCAGCTCGCGCGCCACGTAGGTCTCCCAGTCGCGCCCGGCTCCCCAGTTGCGGTACTCGGGGTCCGTGTCGCCGGGCCGCGCGCCCTGCGGCCGGACGAGGATCGCGCCGCCGAGCCGCGCGACGTCGTCCTCGAGCCAGCGCGCCGAGCGGTACGCGGTCGGTCCGGCGGGGAGCCCGTGCAGGAAGTAGACGACGGGATAGCGCTTGCCGCTCGTCGCGTAGTCCGGCGGCAGCACGACGAGCGCGTGCACCTTGCCGCCGAGCGCGACCGAGCGGATCCCCTCGTCGAGCCGCGCCGACGGCCGCGCGAGCGCGGTGCCCGCCGCGGCGAGCGCGCCCGCGACGAGGAGTGCGAGCGTGAGCCGCATCGGGACAGGGTGCCAGTCAACCGCGGCGCAACGTCGGGATCCGGCTGTGCTTAACACTGGGGCTCTACCCTCGACGGCGTGGTGCCCGTCCTGCCGCTGCTCGCCGCGCTGGCGCTGCTCCCCGGCTTCTCCTCGGCCGGAACCGGGCCCGCGGGCGGCATCGTCCTGCGCGGAACCTTCCCCGGCGGCGAGCGGCCGGGCTACGTGTACCTGCCGCCGGGCTTCACGACGGCGCGGCGCTATCCCGTCGTCTACCTGCTGCACGGGATGCGCGGCTCCCCGTCCGAGTATCTGTACGGGACCGGGCTCGTCTCGTTCGCCGACACGGGGATCGCGACCGGCGCGCTGCGGCCGTTCGTCGCGGTGCTGCCCGCGGCGGGGCCGGACCGCGACTACAACGGCGAGTGGGCCGGGCCATGGGAGCGCTACCTCGTGCGGCGGGTCGTGCCGTGGGTCGACGGGCACCTGCCGACGATCCGCGCGCCGGCGGGGCGCGTGCTCGCGGGCCTCTCCGCCGGCGGCTACGGCGCCGCCGACATCGGCCTCCGGCATCCGGGTCTCTTCGGGACGATCGAGAGCTGGGGCGGCTACTTCCACCCGCTCCGCGACGGCCCGTTCAAGCACGCGGACGCGGCGAGCCTGCGCGCGAACGACCCGACGCTGCTCGCGCCGGCCGAGGCCGCGACGCTGCGCCGCGACCGCGTCTCCTTCTTCGTCTCGACCGGCCCGGACCACAGCCACTGGTTCAAGGGCGCCGAGACCTTCGCGTTCGCCGGCGAGCTGCGCGGCCTCGGCCTGCGGGTGGCGACGCTCCGCTATCCGCAGAAGCACGGCGAGTGGCGGACGCAGCTCGCGAGCGGGCTGACGTGGGCGCTCAGAGCCCGAGCCGCTCCAGCAGCGTCGGGCTCCGCCGCCATTTCGGCAGCGCCTTGACGACGATCTGCAGGAAGACGCGACGGCCCAGCAGCTGCTCGACGGCCGGGCGCGCCCAGGTGCCGATCTCGCGCACCATCGCGCCCTGACGGCCGATCAGGATCTGCTTCTGCGACTCGGTCTCGGTGTAGAGGTTGACGCGCACGTGGCGCTCCTCGACCTCGACGACCTCGGCGGTCAGCGCGTGCGGCACCTCTTCCCTGGTCAGGCGAAGCGCCTGCTCGCGCACGAGCTCGGCGATCTGCACCTCGAGCGGCAGGTCGGTCACCTGCTCGGCGGGGAAGTAGAGCGGCCCTTCCGGGAGCAGCGAGACGAGGTCGGCGCGGAGCTCGTCGACGCCGTCGCCGGTCTTCGCGCTCACGGGATGGAGCGCGTGGAAGGGGCCGAGCGTCGCCGCGGCCTTCATCTGGGTCGCGATGTGGCCGGGCTTCAGGCGGTCGACCTTGTTGAGCGCGATCACGACCGGGACGCCGAGCGAGAAGACGCGCCGCGCGACGTAGCGGTCGCCCGCGCCGATGCGGGCGCGGCAGTCGACGGCGAGCAGCACCGCCTCGATCTCCTCGAGCGAGGCGTCGACGGTCTGCTGCATCCGCTCGGTCAGCGGGTCGATCGGCTTCTGCCAGCCGGGCAGGTCGGTGAGGACGAGCTGCGCCTCGCCCGAGGTGTGGACGCCGGCGATCCGCCGCCGCGTCGTGTGCGGCTTGTCCGAGACGATCGCGACCTTGGCGCCGGTGAGCGCGTTGACGAGCGTCGACTTGCCGACGTTGGGCCGCCCGGCGACGGCCACGAACCCCGACCTCACGCCGCCCACCCCGGGGTCAGACCCCGCAACCAGAGTGCAACGACTTCGTGACGCCGACGCCACGCGGCGGCTTTCCGATGCGAGATCTTCACCGCGACGTCACGCATTCGCGACACTTTCGTTGCGGGGTCCGACCCCGACGCGGCGGCACTCGGTCACAGGTCGATGCCCATCCACGGCGCGACGCGGCCCCACTCGGTCACGTGGTCGCGCAGCTTCCTTCCGCCGACCTGCTCGTAGAAGCCGACCGCGTTGGGCTCCGCGCCCCACTCGAGGCGCCTCGCCCCGAGCTCGGCGGCTGCGTCGACCGCCAGCAGGAACAGCTTCCGACCGATGCCCTGCCCCAGCCAAGCCGGATCGACCCAGAGATCGTCGAGGACGCAGACGCCGGCTCGCGATGGGACGAGCCCCATCCAAGCCACGGCGGTCCCGTCGACCTCGGCAAGCCAGTAGTCCTTGTCCGTGGAGAAGCTGAGACCGTCGACCCACGCACGCACGAGCGCCGGCTCGTAGCCCCAGTGCGCCTTCGACCGGAAGGTGAGCTCGCGAAGCGCCGCTATCGCTTCCGGCTCGGCTCGGCGGATCAGAAGCCCCATGTGTCCGGCAGCAGCTCGGCCGGCGTCGTCTCGCGGATCCGGCCGTCCGCGCCACGGTAGGCGACCGCGTCGATCCGCCATTCGTGCAGCCACTGGCGGCAGCCGCCACAGGGCGACGCGGTGATCCCGATCGCCTCGATCTCGCCGGGGCGGACACCGGCGGTCGCCGCCGCCGCGAGCGCCGAGCGCTCCGCGCAGACGCCGAGCGGGTAGGCGGCATTCTCGACGTTGACGCCCGCGAACTCGCGGCCGTCGCGCGTCCGCAGGACGGCGCCGACGAGATAGCGCGAGTACGGCGCGTACGCCTGCACGGCGACCCGCTCCGCCTTCTCGACGAGCTCTCTCATGCGAACACCTGGAAGCACACCAGCGTGACGAGCGCGCCGAGGACGCCGCCGTAGACCACCTCGAGCGCCGAGTGGACGCCGGACTCGACCCGGGTCTGCGCCACGAGCAGCGCCATGATGAACGTCAGCGAGGAGACGACGAACCGGTGCCCGTCGCCGCCGACGACGTAGGTCGCCGCCATCCAGCCCGCGAACGCGAGCGCCGAGTGGCCCGAGGGCAGCCCGCCGCGCAGCGGCGTTCCGCGGCCCGTGTACGCCTTGGTCGCGATCACGACGATCACCGTCAGGACGAGCGCGACGAGCGTCAGCTCCGCCGGCGCGTTGCGGAGCCGGTCGAGGATCTGGGCGCTGCGGTCGGCGACCTTGCCGGCGAAGACGAGATAGCCGACGGCGAGCGCGTTCATCGACGCGATCAGCACGGCGCCGGCGGCGATGTCCTTGGCGAGCTTCGCGTTCGGGTCGAACGAGGTCGTCGTCGCGTCGATCGCGCCCTCGATCGCCGAGTTGATCATCTCCGCGATCAGGACGAACGTGATCGAGAGCAGGAGCGCGATCAGCTCGATCTTCGTCACGTTGACGAGCAGCGCGGCGACGAGCACCGCGGCGGCGATCGCGAAGTGGATCCGCAGGTTCCGCTGCGTCCGGAGGACGTGGATGATCCCCTCGAACGCGTAGTTGAAGCTGTCGAACAGCGTCGGCGCGCGGCGGCTGTTCACGCGAGTATCTCCTGCTCGCGGGCCTCCATCTCGGCCCCGTGGTCGTAGCCGAGCAGGTGCAGCAGGCCGTGGACGAGCGGCCAGCGCCATTCCGCGCCGACGACCTCCGGGCAGAGGACGACGTCGCCGAGCTGGCGTGGAATCCCGTCCGGCAGCGGGTCGCGCCCGTCGATCGGGAACGAGAGCACGTCGGTCGGCTCGTCGACGCCGAGATGGTCGCGCTTCAGCGCCTGCATCTCGCCGACGTCCACGAACTGGATGCCCACCTCGCCGCCCGCGATCCCCTCGGCCGCAAGCGCGCGGCGCGCCAGCTCGGCCGCGGCGTCGGCCTCGACCGGACGGCCGCTCCGGTTTGCCACCTCGACCTCGATCATCGGCTGCGCGCGGTGCCGGTCTGCTCGGCGTGCTGCTTGTAGGCCTCGACGATGCGCTGGACGAGCTTGTGCCGGACGACGTCGCGGTTGGAGAAGCGGACGAAACGGATCCCCTCGACGCCGCCGAGGATCTCCTGCACGGTGATCAGCCCGGATGCCTGCTCGCGCGGCAGGTCGACCTGGGTGACGTCGCCCGTGACGACCACCTTCGAGCCGAAGCCGAGCCGCGTCAGGAACATCTGCATCTGCTCCGGCGAGGTGTTCTGCGCCTCGTCGAGGATGATGAAGCTGTCGTTCAGCGTGCGGCCGCGCATGAAGGCGAGCGGCGCGACCTCGATCGTGCCGCGCTCCATGTACGCGGTCAGCTTCTCGGGATCCATCATGTCGTAGAGCGCGTCGAAGAGCGGGCGCATGTAGGGGTCGACCTTCGCCAGCAGGTCGCCGGGGAGGAAGCCGAGCCGCTCGCCGGCCTCGACGGCCGGCCGCGTGAGGATGATCCGGCCGACCTGTCGCTCGTGCAGCGCCGCGACCGCGAGCGCGATCGCGAGGTAGGTCTTGCCGGTGCCGGCGGGGCCGATGCCGAAGGTGACGGTGCTCTCGCGGATCGCGTCGACGTACTGCTTCTGCGTCACGGTCTTCGGCGCGACCTTCTTGCCGCGGTGGCGCCAGACGACGTCGTCGAAGACGGAGCGGATGTCCTCCGCCTGGTCGAGCGCGCCGACGACCGCGTCGACCGTCGACGCGCCGATCTCGTGGCCGCCCTCGACGAGCTCGACCAGCTCGTCGACGACCGCACGTGCGGCCTCGACCTGGTCGTCCTCGCCCTCCAGCGTCAGCTGGTTGCCGCGCAGCCGGATCGTGCAGGCGAGCCGGTCGCGCAGCGCGGTCAGCACAGGGTCGCCGATGCTCGCCAGCTCGGCGGCCACCTCGTTCGAGACGTCCAGCACCTGTTGCACCCGGTCAGTGTAGGCAGGGTGCGGCGCGATCGCTGGCAGCGGGCCGGGGTCGCGGCCACGGCTTGCCGGGGACGCACCCCCGCCCTTTGGGTGGGGCTTTCGTCCCACCTCCCTCGCGGTCGACGATACCCGGGAAAGCGCTACGGGACCGTTACGCGATCGCACCAATTTCGTGAATCTTTTCGCGCCCGCGGCGCGGCTCGGGCTGCCTACGCCGGCGCCGGCGGGCGCGCGTCCGTCGAGGCCCGCTCGAGCGCGCAGCGCAGGTACTCGTCGAGCATCGCCAGCGCCTCGCCGCGCGAGGCGAACGCGAACTGGCGGCCGTCGATCTCGATGCTGCCGCCGCCCGGCGCGTAGACGCGGACGGTCACAGCCTGCTTGAGGCCGCTCAGGGTGTGCCCCCTGATCGGGCGCATCTTCTCGACCGCGGACGCGGGCCGCAGCGTCATCCGTCCCTCCTGATCCGCGCCGAGGATCTCACTCTGCGGCGCCCGCGTCCAGCTCAGGCGAGCTTCTCGCGCACGATCTGGCTGACCGTCGAGCCGTCGGCGCGGCCCGCGATCTGCGGCATCACGTCGGCCATCACGCGCCCGAGGTCGGCGAGGCTCGTCGCCCCGTTCTCGGCGATCGCGTCGTCGACGATGCTCTCGATCTCGTCCTCGCCGAGCGGATCCGGCATGTACTCCTCGAGCACCTCGAGCTCGTACTCCTCGTCGTCGGCCTGCTCCTCGCGGCCCGCGCCGCGGAACGCCTCCGCCGCCTCGACCCGCTTCTTGCGCTCGCGCTGCAGCACCTGCAGCTCCTCCTCCTCGGCGAGCGGCCGCTGCAGGTCCTTCTCCGCGTTCCGAAGCGCGTTCAGGATCAGGCGCAGCACGTCGCGCCGGTCGGCGTCGCGCTCGCGCATCGCCTCCTTGAGATCGTCCTCGAGCTCCTCGATCAGCGTCACGCCTCCGCCTCCCCCATCGCGACCGCGGGCACGTCCTCGCGCGAGGAGTCCCCCGCCAGCAGGTGCCAGTGCAGATGGAAGACCGTCTGCCCCGCGGACTCTCCCACGTTCACGAGCACGCGATAGTCCTCGATCCCGAGCGCGCGGGCGGTGCCGGCGACGAACTCGAGCATCCGCTTCGCCTCCTCGGCCGGGAACTCGCCGATCTCGCGGAAGGTGTCGATGTGCCGCTCCGGGATCACGAGCAGGTGCGTCGGCGCCTTCGGCGCGATGTCGCGGACGGCGACGAAGCCGTCGCCGGCGCGGACATGGTCGCCCTCGCGGTAGAGCCGGCAGAAGAGGCAGTCGTCACGCGGCACGCAGGCCCTCCTCGGTGACGGCCGCGGCGCGGACGCGGACGAGCGCGCCGACCTCGCCGTCGACGAGCCACGGCGAGTAGTCGTCGCCGTAGCCGCGGCCGGGCCGGTCGACGAGCACCGTGTCCTCCCGCCCGAGCTTCGCCCGCCAGCGTCGCAGGCACTGCTCGTGCGAGAGCGCGCGCAGGCGCGCCGAGCGCTCCTTCTTCGCCGCCGGCGGCACCGGGTCGGCCGCCTCGGTGCGCGTGCCGGGTCGCGGCGAGTACGGGAAGACGTGCACCTTCGTGATCCCGGCGCGCTCGACCGCGCGCAGCGTGCTCGCGAACGCGGCCTCGTCCTCGCCCGGGAAGCCGACGATCGCGTCGCTCGTCAGGTTGAAGTCGGCGAGCGGCTCGAGCCGGCGCAGGTACGTCGCGACCGTGTAGCGGCGGCCCATCGCGCGCAGGACGCCGTCGTCGCCGGACTGGAGCGGCACGTGCAGGTGCCTGGCGAGCGCCGGAGTCTCGCGCAGCGCCGCGACGAGCTCGTCCGAGACGTGGTTGACCTCGATCGAGGAGAGGCGGAGCCGCGCCAGCCCGGGGATCGCGCCCGCCTCGCGGACGAGGCGCGGGAGCGTGTAGCCGGCGTCGCGGTCGCGGAAGCAGCCGAGGTTGATCCCGGTCAGCACGACCTCGCGGTGGCCCTGCTCGACGCGGCGGCGGATCTCGGCGAGCACGGCCGCGGCACGGCGGCTCCGGCTCTCGCCGCGCACGAGCGGGACGACGCAGAAGCCGCACGAGAACGAGCAGCCGTCCTGGATCTTGACGAAGGCGCGGACGCGGTCGAGCCGCGCGTCCGCTTGGACGCAGCCGATCGCGCCGACGTCGCCCGCGACCGCGGCCGGCGTCTCCTCGCTCCGCTTCGCGACGACGACGACGTTCTCCGGCAGGCCGGCGAAGCCGCCGGCGCGCAGGTTGGCGCCGCAGCCGGTCAGGTAGACGCGGCGGTGCGTGCGCGCGAGCCGGGCCGCCTGCTTGCGCGACTTCGCAACCGCCTCGTTCGTCACGCAGCAGGTGTTGAGGACGGCGACCTCGGCCTCGTCCGCCTCGGCGTGACCGTCGGCGAGCAGGCGCTCGCGGACGGCGTGCGCGTCCGTCCGGCTGACCTTGCAGCCGAGGAAAGCGACCTGGAAGGTCGTCATCCCGCGGGAGGTTACCCGGTTTGTCGCCGGTAGACGTCGGCCGCCCAGCCGTCCAGCTCGCGCCGCGCGGCGTGCGCGTAGCCGGGCGGATCGGGGCGCTCGGAGACGAGATAGCCGGAGGTGACGAGCACGCCGCTGCGCGGGCGGAGGCCGCTCACGCCCTCGAGCGAGATGTTCGCGACGGTGACGTCCGCGGCGGGCAGCTCGGCCGCCGTTCCGTCGTGCTGCCGCGCCTCCACCGCGACGCCGTTCGCGGCCGCGTTCTCGCGCGTCGCGTCGACCGCGGCCGGGTCGGTGTCGAGCCCGGCGACCGGCCCGTAGCCGAGCAGGGCGGCGCCGATCGAGAGCACGCCCGAGCCGCAGCCGACGTCGAGGAGCGAGCCGCGCTCGAGCTCGATCAACGCCTCCAGGCAGAGCTGGGTCGTCGGGTGCGCGCCGGTGCCGAACGCGCGGCCGGGGTCGATCACGACCGCGGTCGCGTCCGCCGGCGGCTGCTCCCACGGCGGGCCGACCCAGAGCGGGCCGACGCGCACCGGCTTGTGAAACTCGCGCCAGCGCTCCTCCCAGCCGCCCTCGACGTCGTGGCCGTCGGCGCCGGTGAAGACCTGCATCAGGCGCTCCTCGCCGCCCGGGTCGGTGTAGGCGGCGAGCTCGACGCTGCCGGGGCGGTCGACCTCCTCGAAGCCGTTCGGGAAGAGCTCGAGCATCAGCGCGCGGGCCTGCTCTGCGCGCCGGAGCGGCACCGTCACCGAGACGCGGCGGAGCGCGCTCAGCGGAACGCGCTCTTCAGCTTCTCGAAGAAGCCCTCGTCGGGACGGTAGGTGTCCTCGTCGGCGTGGCGCTCGAACTCCTCGAGCAGCCGGCGCTGCTCGTCCGAGAGGCGGCGCGGGACGGCGACGTTGACGAGCACGCGATGGTCGCCGCGGCCGAAGCCCTGCAGCACCGGCATGCCCTTGCCGCGGAGCACGCGGATCTCCCCGGGCTGCGTGCCGGGCTGGAACTCGAGCTCGACCGGGCCGTCGAGCGTCTCGACGGTCGCCGCGCCGCCGAGCGCCGCCTGCGTCATCGTCAGGTCGACAGTCGAGAAGACGTCGTTGCCCTCGCGGACGAAGCGCGGGTCGGCCCTCACGTGGACGAGCACGTAGGCGTCGCCGGCGCGGCCGCCGAGCACGCCCGCGTGCCCTTCGCCGGAGATGCGGATCCGCTGGCCGTCGTGGATGCCGGCGGGGATCTCGACCTCGAGCTCGCGCTCGTCGAGCACGCGCCCGGCGCCGTCGCAGCGCTCGCAGGGGTGCTCGACGATCCGGCCGCTGCCGGCGCAGGTCGGGCAGGCCGACTGGCGGACGAACTCGCCGAGAATGCTGCGGGAGATCTGCTGCACCCGGCCGGCGCCGCCACACGTCCCGCAGGTGGTCACGGGCGTGCCGGGCTCGACGCCGTCGCCGCCGCAGCGGTCGCAGGCGACGGCGACGCCGAACGGTACCGCCCGCTTGACGCCGGCGGCCGCCTCGGTCAGGTCGATCTCGACCTCGGCGGCGACGTCGGCGCCGCGCGCCGCGCGCGGGCGGCCGGCGCCGCCGAAGATCTCGTCGCCGAAGAAGGCGGAGAAGAGGTCGCCCAGGTTGCCGAAGTCGAAGTGCGTCGGCCGGAAGTTGCCGCCGCGCAGGCCGGCGTGGCCGTAGCGGTCGTAGAGCTGGCGCGTCTCGGAGTTCGAGAGCACCTCGTACGCCTCGGAGACCTCGCGGAAGCGTTCCTCGGCGTCGGGCGCCTCGGACACGTCGGGATGGAGCTCGCGCGCGAGCCGGCGGAAGGCCTTCTTGATCTCGCCGTCGGACGCCGTCCGCTGCACGCCGAGCAGCTCGTAGTAGTCGCGCTCCGTCGTCGCCATCCCGCCTGCAAGCGTAGCCCGCTGCCGCTCGGGCGCGCGGGGCGGGCTCGCGGGCGATCACCTGCGCTCGCGTGCCCGCGGTCGCGGAGGCTGATCCGCCGACCGGCTACGGCTCGGCGTAGACCTCCTCCACGAAGCGCGAGAGCTCGGACGCGGCGGCGCGCACCGAGGCGATCGCCTTGCCGTAGTCCATCCGCAGCGGGCCGACGATGCTGACCGAGCCGAGCGGCCGGTTCGTCAGGCCGTAGCAGGCTCCGACGAGCGCCAGCTCCCTCAGCGCGGGATGCTCGAGCTCCTCGCCGACCCGGACGAACGGACGCCGCGGGTCGAGCGCCTCCGCGAGCACGTCGAGCATCGCCGCCCGCTGCTCCAGCACCTCGAGCAGCGCCTGGTAGGTGGCGATGTCCTCGGCCCGTGCGTCGACGAGCAGGCCGGCCGCGCCACCGATGTACAGCCGCTGCTCCTCGTCCGAGACGAGCTGCGTGAACGCCGGCCGGAGGACGTCCAGGAATGCGCGCTCGCGTGCGGAGAGCGAGGCGTCGTCGAAGCGGCGGCGCAGCGTGTGCGTGCCGAGCTGCAGCCCCGCGACCTGGTCGTTCAGGTAGGCGCCGGCCCACTCCGCGAGCCCGGGGTCGACCGGCTCCGCGAAGCTGTGAACGCGCTTGGTGACGCCACCGGTCGAGGTGATGACGACGACCATCACCACCGACGGCTGTAGCAGCAGCACCTCGACGTGGCGGACCGTCGCCGACGCGAGCGGCGGCGCGGAGACGAGCGCGAGCAGCTGCGTCACCTGCGACAGCATCTCGGTCGTCGCCTGCAGCGCCGCCTCGACCTCGTTCCGCGCGACGGTCAGGTCGAGCGGGAACGACCGCGGCCGCGGCTCGAGCTCGTCGAGCAGGACGTCGGCGTAGAACCGGTAGCCGCGCTTGGTCGGCACGCGGCCCGCCGAGGTGTGCGGATGCGTCAGCATCCCGGTCTGCTCGAGCTCGGCGAGGTCGTTGCGCACGGTCGACGAGGAGACGTGCAGCGCCGTCCGCTCGACGAGCGCCTTCGACCCGACCGGCTGGCCGGTCGAGACGTACTCCTCGACGACGAGGCGGAGGATCTTCCGCTGCCGTGTCGTCAGCTCGCTCGTCATTTGCAGCGATTTTACCGCGGCCGGCGACAGACCCGTCCGGCCGCGCCGGTCAGGCGACGAGCTCGGCGGTCACGCCGTCCCCGACGAGCCGGCCGCGTGGCGTCAGCACGAGCGAGTCGCCGTCGCGCTCCGCGAGCCCGAGCCGCACGACGCGCGCGACACCGCTCGGATCGAGCGCCTGCTCGAGCCCGGCGAGCGGCAGAGGCTCATCGAGGCGGAGACCGAGCATCACCCGCTCGAGCCGCTTCGTCGCCGGCGTCAGCTCCTCGAGCTCCCGCGGCGGCGCCGTCGCGCCGCCGCCGCCGGCGCCGCCCGCGAGCGCGGCGATGTACGGCGCGAGCCGCGGCGCGTTGCGCCGGCGCAGCCCGCCGAGGGTCGAGACAGCGCCGATCCCGAGGCCGAGGTAGTCGCGCCCGAGCCAGTAGGCGAGATTGTGCCGCGAGCGGAGGTCGCGCCCTCCCGCGTCCTCCGGCCGCCGGCAGAAGTTCGCCGTCTCGTACCAGCGGTACCCCGCACCGGTCAGCGTGTCGACCACGTCTGCGAAGTAGCCCTCCATCGCCTCGCTCTGGCGGGCGAGCTCATCCCCGAAGGTATGTGTGAAGCGCGTCCCCGGCTTGGCCTCGAGCTCGTAGCACGAGAGGTGCTCCGGCTCGAGTGCGAGGGCCTCCTCGAGGTCACGCCGCAGCGCGGCGGGCTCCTGGCCCGGGATCCCGTAGATGAGATCGAGCGAGATGTTGTCAAATCCGGCATCACGGAGAGTATGGAACGCGCGTCGGACGGCAGCGGGCCCGGCGCGGCGCTCGAGCACCCGGAGCAGCGCCGGGTCGAAGCTCTGCGCGCCGATCGAGACGCGGTTGACGCCGTTGCGCGCGAGCAGCGCCGCGAGCTCCGGCGTCACCGTTTCGGGGTTCGCCTCGACGGTCACCTCGGCGGCGTCGGGCAGCGTCCCGAGCAGCCGCTCGAGCGCGGCCGGCTCGGTGAAGGTCGGCGTGCCGCCGCCGAGGAAGATCGTCTCGAGCTCCGGTGCGAGCGACGCGCGCTCCAGCTCGAGCTCCGCGAGCAGCGCATCCACGTACGCCCCGTGCCCGCCGCGCCGTCCGGTCACCGTGACGAAGTCGCAGTAGCCGCACCGGTGCGCGCAGAACGGCAGGTGGACGTAGAGGTGGCGGGCGCCGCCGCGGCTCACCGCTTCGAGTCCCCCAGATTCAGCACCGCGAGGAACGCCTCCTGCGGCACCTCGACGGCGCCGACCTGCTTCATCCGCCTCTTGCCCTGCTTCTGCTTCTCGAGCAGCTTCCGCTTGCGCGTGATGTCGCCGCCGTAGCACTTGGCGAGCACGTCCTTGCGGCGCGCCTTCACCGTCTCCCGCGCGATCACGCGCGCGCCGATCGCCGCCTGGATCGGCACGTCGAACATCTGCCGCGGGATCTCCTCGCGCAGCTTCTCGACGAGCAGCCGCCCCCGGTCGTAGGCGAAGTCGCGGTGGACGATCAGCGAGAGCGCGTCGACGGGCTCGCCGCCGACGAGCACGTCCACGCGCACGAGCTGGCCGGGCCGGAAGCCGGCGAGGTCGTAGTCGAAGCTCGCGTAGCCGCGCGTCCGCGACTTCAGCTGGTCGTAGAAGTCGAGCACGACCTCGGCGAGCGGCAGCTCGTAGGTCAGGTGGACGCGCTGCTCCGACAGGTACTCGAGCTGGCCGAAGCTGCCGCGCCGCTCGTTGCAGAGCTCCATCACCGCGCCCACGTACTCCTTCGGGACGATGATCGAGGCGCGGATGTACGGCTCCTCCACCTCCTCGATCTCGCGCGGCATCTCGGACGGGTTGTGCACCTCGAGCAGGGCGCCGTTCGGCTCGCGGACGCGGTAGGCGACGTTCGGGGCGGTCACGAGCAGGTCGAGGTCGAACTCGCGCTCGAGCCGCTCGCGGACGATCTCCATGTGCAGCAGGCCGAGGAAGCCGCAGCGGAAGCCGAAGCCGAGCGCCTGCGAGGTCTCCGGCTCGTAGACGAGCGCGGCGTCG
>DASSSQ010000037.1:0-12425 GCA_035708405.1 Gaiellaceae bacterium | reverse complement strand
GCGCTCGTCGCGCTCTTCTTCGTCGCGCTCGCCGACCGCGGCCCGCGCGCCTACGCGACGCTCGCGGCGCTCGCCGGCGGCGCGGCGCTCGTCCATCCGGCCTTCGCCGTCTTCGCGCTGCTGCCGCTCGTCGGCTACGCGCTCGTGCGGACGGCGGTCGCGCGCGGCGAGCTGCGCGACCACCTCGCCGCGCTCGTCGCCTTCGCCGCACCCGTCGTCGGCGCCCTGCTCTGGCTGCGGCCGATCGTCGACCAGACCGTCTCGCACACGCCGAAGGCGCAGGAGCTCGCGCGCGCGCTCGCCCAGTACCGCGACCAGCTCGTCGTCTCCGGGCACGCCTACCGGCTCGCGCCGGAGGTGCTCGGGCGGAGCGGCTCGGTCGCGGTCGCGGCGCTCGTCTGCGTGCCGCTCGCGGCGCTCGCCTCGCGACGGCGCTGGGCTGCCTACGTCCTCGGCGGCGCGCTGCTCGTGCTCGCGGTCTCGCTCGTGCCGTGGCTCTTCGGGCACTTCTCGGACGCGGTCTCGCTCTCGCAGTCGCGCCGCTTCGCGGGCTTCCTGCCGTTCGCGTTCGCGTTCGCCGGCGGCTGCTGGGCGGTCGCCCGCTTCGCCGGGCTGTTCGCGCCGGCGGTCGCGCTCGCGGCCGGGATCGCGCTCGAGCTCGCGTGGCCGGGCGACTTCGGCGGCAAGACGCTCTCCCACGGCGGCCCGGCGGCGGCGACCTGGATCGCGGCCTTCGGCGGTGCGGCGGCGCTCCTCGTCGCGCTCGTGCGGCCGGCCGGCCCGGAGGAGCGAGAGCGGCGGCGCGCGCTCGTCGCCGTCGCGGCCGTCTGCTTCGTCCTGCCCGTTGCGGTGCACGGCTTCGCCCACTGGACGGCGCCGCGGCGGATCGGCGCCGGCAAGCTGACGCCCGGGCTCGTCCACGCGTTGCGGACGAAGGTGCCGCCGCGCGCCGTCGTCTGGTCCGACCCGGCGACGAGCTACGAGCTGAACGCCTACGCGCCGGTCTCCATCGCCGTCGCGCCGCCGGCGCACGTCGCCGACACGAAGCCGAACGACCCCTACGGGCGGATGGCGCGCTGGCGCGCCTACCACCGCTCGGGCGACCTCGCGATCCCGCGGCGGCTCGGCGCGCGATTCGTCGTCGTCGACCGCGCGGTCGGCCCGCCGGTGCGCGGCCTACCGAAGGTCTACGCGGACGCGCGCTACAGCCTCTACCGTCTCACGGGATGAAGGCGCTCCTGGTCTCGCTCTACTTCCCGCCCGCCGGCGGTGGCGGCGTCCAGCGGCCGCTGAAGCTCGCGACGCACCTGCCGGCGCTCGGGATCGAGACGCACGTGCTCGCGCCGGAGGACCCGAAGTGGATCAACCGCGACGACGAGCTGCCCGTGCCGACGCAGGCGTGGGTGCATCGCGCCCGTTTCATCGGCCCGAAGGGACGGCGCGTCGCCGAGGAGCTGCACGGCCGGCACGGCCTCGACCTGGCGCTCGCCCAGACGCGGCTCGCGGGTCGGCGGCTGCTCGTGCCGGACGAGAACGTCACCTGGAACCTGACCGCGATCCCGGCGGCGCTGCGGATCGTCCGCGCCGAGGGGATCGACGTCGTGATCACGACCTCGCCGCCGAACTCGCAGCACCTCGTCGGTGCGGCCGTCAAGCGCGCGACCGGCGCGAAGTGGGTCGCCGACCTGCGCGACTCGCTCGTCGCGCACCCGCACCGCCGGGCCGAGAGCGCGCTCGTCCGCGCGAAGGAGAAGGGCAGCGTCGCGGTCGCGAAGGTCGTCGCCCGCGGCGCCGACGCGATCGTCGCGGTGTCGGACGCGATCGCCGAGGAGGCGCGCGGCTTCGAGCCGGCGGGCCGCGTCGTCGCGATCGCCAACGGCTCCGACTTCGACGACTTCGCCGGGCTCGAGTACCGGCGCGCCGACCGCTTCCGGATCACGCACACCGGCTCGTTCTTCGGCAAGCGCGACCCGCGCCCGTTCCTGACCGCGCTCGCCGAGTCGGGGCTCGACGTCGTCGCGCGCTTCGTCGGCGACTTCCGCAGCTCCGACCGCGAGTGGGCGGAGCGGCTCGAGCTCGGCGACCGGCTCGAGCTCGTCCCCTACGCGCCGCGCCGCACGGCGCTCGAGCTGCAGCGCGACTCGGAGGCGCTGCTGCTGCTGATCCCCGACGCGGGCGGGCGCGGCAAGGGCGTCCTCTCCGGCAAGGTCTTCGAGTACCTGGCCGCCGAGCGGCCGATCCTCGCCGTCGTGCCGCCGGACGGCGCCGCCGCGAAGCTGATCCGCGACACCGGCGCCGGCACGGTGGTCGCGCCGGACGACGTCGAGGGGATGAAGGCCGCGCTCGCCGACCTGCACGGCCGCTTCGCCGCGGGCGCGCTCGAGGCGCCGCCGCTCGCCGACGGATGGCGCGACCGCCTCTCCCGCCGCGCGCGCGTGCAGGAGTTCGCGGAGCTGCTCTGGAGCCTCGAGTGAGCGCCCCGGCCCGGACCACCACCCCCCAGGGGGGGACGAAGCCCCCCTGGAGTCACGCTACCGGCAACGGCGACACCGGTTTGCAACAAAAGCGTGTCGACTTCGCAAAACCGAGCCGGGTGCTCGACGGGCTCTTCCTCGCCACGCTCTTCTGCGTCACCTTCGAGAAGGTGCACTGGAACGTCGCCGGCGCGGTCGGGATCGCCGACGTGCTCGCGATCTGCTTCCTGCTCGCGTTCGCGCTCGGCCGCGCCGGCCGCGGCCGCGGCGGCGTCCCGCGGACGGCGACGATCGTGCTCGTCTTCGCGTTCGCCTTCCTGCTCGTCTACCTGATCGGCTTCTACAACCTCGAGACGAGCGACGCGCTCGCCCAGTTCGCGAAGGGCATGGTCAAGTTCGTCATCCACTTCGCCTTCCTCGCCGTCGGCGTCACCTACCTCGCCCGCCGCGGCCTCGGCTTCTACTGGCGCTCGCTCGGCTGGCTGACGGCGGGGCTCGTCGTCAACGCGGTCTACGGGGTCCTGCAGCTCGCGGACGCGCGGCTCGGCGGCAACCTCGACCAGACGGTGCTCGCGCCGCTGACCGGCGGCGCCAGCTCGATCAACGTCTACGGCGCCGTCAACGGGCAGTCGGTCTACCGGCCGAACGCGCTCACCGGCGACCCGAACCACCTCGGGATCATGCTGATCGTGCCGCTGCTCGTGCTGCTGCCGGTCTACCTGCGGCTCGAGCGCGGCCACCGCTTCCGGACGCCGCTCGCGCTGACGCTCGCCTTCCTGCTGATCGTCGAGCTGGCGACGCTCTCGCGCAGCGGCCTGCTCGGGCTCGGCGTCGGCCTGCTGATCCTCGTGCTCCCGTACCGGCGCTACCTGCGCTCGCGCGCGCTGATCTACCCGCTCGCCGCGGTCGTCGTCCTGCTCGGCGCCTTCGTCTACAGCCGGCGCCACTTCTTCTCGGTCGTCCTGCGCTCGCGCGTCCAGACCGGCGGCGGCTCGACGAGCGTCCACTTCTCGGTCTACTCGTTCATCCCGGCCGTCTTCCACCAGCACCCGCTGTTCGGGCTCGGGCTGAACAACTTCTCGATCTACTACCAGTTCGTCACCGGCAAGTCGAACTGGGGGCCGCACTCGTTCTACGTCGCGCTGATGGTCGAGACCGGGATCGTCGGGACGGCGCTCTTCGCGGTCTTCCTCTGGTGGATCTTCCGGCGGCTGCAGGTGGCGCGGGCGCTCGGTCGCGCGCTCGCCGCGGCGGGCGACCCGGGCGCGGCCAGGCTGCGGCCGCTCGCGTGGGGGCTGACGGCGGCGCTCGCGGGGACGATGGCCTCGAACGCGTTCTACCTGACGATGCAGTTCTACTACTTCTACGCGCTGATCGCGTTCGCGCTCGCGGCGCCGCTCGTCTACGGGAGACGTCGCTGAAGGTCGTCGTCCTGACGACTTCGTATCCGCGCTACGAGGGCGATCCGGCCGGCTCCTTCGTCGCCGATTCGGTCGAGGCGGTGCGCGCCGCCGGGGTCGAGGTCGAGGTCGTCTCGCCGCACGACTTCCGCGACTTCGGCGTCGCCTACGGGCACGGGATCGTCGGCAACCTGCGCGCGGCGCCGTGGAAGCTGCTCCTGCTGCCGCTCTTCCTGGCCGCGTTCGTGCGGGCGGCGCGACGGGCGGCGCGCGACGCCGACCTCGTGCACGCGCACTGGCTGCCGACCGGCCTGCCGGCGCTGCTCTCGGGCCGTCCGTACGTGCTGCAGCTCTGGGGGACGGACGTCGAGCTCGCGCGACGCGCGCCGGTGCTCGCGCGGCCGCTCGTGCGGCGGGCGCGGGCGGTCGTCGTCGCCTCGGCGGCGCTCGCGCGCGAGGCGGAGGCGCTGGGGGCGCGCGACGTGCACGTCGTCCCGAGCTCGCTGCCGCTGCCGGCGCGGGTCGGCGAGCCGGCCGAGCCGCCGCACGTCCTCTACGCCGGCCGCCTCTCGCCGGAGAAGGGGATCCTCGAGTTCCTGGCGGCGACCGAGGGGCTGCCGCGCGTCGTCGTCGGCGACGGGCCGCTGCGCGCACAGGTGCCGGAGGCGGTCGGCTTCGTGCCGCGGCACGAGCTCGGCGCCTACTACGAGCGCGCGGCCGTCGTCTGCGTCCCGTCGCGGCGCGAGGGCTACGGGATGGTCGCGCGCGAGGCGATGGCGTACGGGCGGGCGGTCGTCGCGACCGCCGTCGGCGGCCTGCCGGACGCGATCGAGCCGGGCTTCACCGGCCTGCTCGTCGAGGCGGGCGACGAGGCCGGGCTGCGCGAGGCGGTCGAGCAGCTGCTCGCCGACGCGGAGCTGCGCGCGCGGCTCGGCGCCGCCGCCCGCGAGCTCGCGCGCGAGCGGTTCGCGCCCGCCGAGCAGGCGCGAGCGCTGCTCGAGGTCTACGGTCGCTCTGACAGTTCCGTAACACCCGGCCGCTACCCTTCGCACCCGTGACGGCGGTGCTCTTCACGTGCGCGGGCCAGCGCGTCGACATCGTCAGCGAGTTCGGCCGCGCCGGCGCCTTCACCGTCGCCGCGGACGTCAACCCGCTCGCGCCGGCGCTCTATCACGCCGACCGGCGCCGGCTCGTGCCGCGCGTCGACGATCCGGGCTACGTGCCGGCGCTCGCAGAGATCGTCCGCGAGCACGACGTCAGGCTGATCGTGCCGCTGACCGACCTCGACCACCTGCAGCTGCTGGCGGGACGCGCCGAGCTGGGCGCGCTCGTGCTGCTGCCGGAGCCCGACGTGATCCGCGCCGTCAACGACAAGTACCTCGCCCACGGGCTCTTCCTCGAGCGGGGCATTCCCACGCCGCCGACCTGGCTGCCCGCCGAGGTGCCCGCCGACGCGCGCTACCCGCTGCTCGTCAAGGCGCGCGAGGGCTTCGGCTCGCGGCACATCTACCGCGCCGAGACGCCGGCGCAGCTCGCGTTCTTCCTCGACTACACGAGCGCCGACTCGATGGTGCAGCAGTGCTGCCTGGGCGAGGAGTTCTCGATCGACGTCTTCTGCGACCTCGACGGCCGCTGTCTGAACGCGATCCCGCGGACGATGATCGAGTCGAAGGGCGGCGAGTCGATCAAGGGGATGACCGTCCGCGACTGGGAGCTGATCGAGCACGGCCGCTTCGTCGCGGAGACGCTCGGGCTGCGCGGGCCGGCCAACATCCAGTGCTTTCGCGACGACGGCGAGCTGCGCGTCACGGACATCAACCCGCGCTTCGGCGGCGCCTTCCCGCTGCCGGCGGCGGCCGGCTCGCGCTACCCGGAGCTCGCGATCGCGCTCGCGAACGGGGAGCGGCCGGAGCCGCGGCTCGGCGACTTCGTCGAGGGGATCGTGATGACGCGCTTCTTCTCGCATCTGATCCTCGCGCCGGGCGAGGACGGGACGCTCGAGCCGTACGCCGAGGAGCTGCCCGAGCCGGTCGCGACGGACCCTGGGGAGGCATGAGGCGGGGATTCCCGCTCATCCTGGCCGCGACGGGTCTGCTCGCCGGCTGCGGCACCACGAAACCGGAGACGCCGTCCACGGCGGGGGTCAGGCCCCGCAACGACTCTGTAACGATCCGTCCACAGCCGCACCGGCTCCGCGACGTGCTCGTCACCGTCCTCGACGGCGACACCGGCGCCCGCGTGCGCGGCGCGCTCGTCCGGATCGGCTCGCAGAGCGGCCGCACCGACCGCCGCGGCGTCGCCGCCGTCCCGATCCGCCACCGGACGGCGCTGCCGGTGACGATCTCCCGCAAGGGCTACTCGACCCGCACCGTCCGGCTCTGGTTCCGCCGGCACCCGCGCTCGACCGCGCGCATCTACCAGCCGCGCCTGCAGTGGCCGCTCTACGGCGCGAACCGCTCGCGCACGCAGGCGCAGACGGCGATCCGGCTGCGGCCGCCGTTCCGCGTGATCTGGAGCCGCGGCCTCGGCTCGCTGCTCGAGTTCCCCGCCGTCGTCTCGGACGGGGTGGCGTTCGTCGGCAACTACCGGGGCCAGGTCTCCGCGCTCGCGATGCGCGACGGGCGCGTCGTCTGGCGCTACCGGCCGAGCGGCGGCAAGATGGCCTCCTCGCCGGCCGTCGCCGGCAGCGACATCGTCGTGCACGGGATGGACGGCACCGTGCGCGTCCTCGACCGGGCGAGCGGCCGCCTCCGCTGGACGAAGCGGATCGGCTCGCCGATCGAGTCGTCGCCGGTCGTCTACCGCGGCATCGACTACTTCGGCGCCTGGAACGGCCGCGTCTACGCGCTCGACCTGGCGACGCACCGCTTCCGCTGGGTGCGGGACTTCGGCGCCAAGATCACCTCGAGCGCCGCGCTCGCCGGCGGCCGGCTCTACATCGGCGACTACGCGGGCCGGCTGCTCGTCCTCTCGCAGCGGACCGGCGCCCTCGTCTGGACGCGCTCGGTCAACGGCCGCGTCTACGGGACGCCGGCCGTCGCGCGCGGCCGCGTCTTCGTGCCCTCCTCGGACGGCGACTCGCTGACCGCGTTCTCGACCGGCGGCGCCTACCTCTGGCGGCGCTCGACCGGCTCCTACGTCTACTCCTCGCCCGCCGTCTCGCACGGGCGCGTCTACTTCGGCTCGTACAACGGCGTGCTCTACTGCGTCTCGGCCGCGACCGGCTCGACGCTCTGGACGGTCGGCGCCGGCGGCCCGATCTCCGGCGCGGTCACGCTCGTCGGCGGCGTCGCCTACGCGGGCTCGACCCACGGCTCGATCGTCGGCGCCGACGCGCGCTCCGGCCGCGTCCTGCTCCGCTTCCCGCACGGCGAGTACGTCGCCGTCTCCGGGAACGGCGGCACGCTGCTCCTGCACGGCTACTCGCGGATCTACGCGGTGAAGCCGAAGGCATGAGCTGGAAGCGGATAGCGATCGCGGTCGCCGTCGTCGTCGCCGCGCTCGTCGTCGCCGGGGCGGCGTACTACGTCGTCACCGAGCGGGAGGCGGCCGACGTGCACGGCTCCTCGACCGTCGAGTTCGTGCCGACGACGCCGCCGGTCGAGAAGCCGAAGGAGCCGGGCGTGATCTGGGAGACCTACGGCTACGACCCGGACCGGCTCCGCTACGCCCCCTTCGACCTGCACCCGCCCTTCCGCCGCGTCTGGACGTACCGCGCCGGCGCGCTCGTCGAGTTCCCGCCGGTCGTCGCCTTCGGCCGGCTCTACTTCGCCGCCAACGACGGCGACGTGATCGCGATCAGCGCGAAGACGGGCAAGCGCGCCTGGCGCCGCCCGTCCGGCCGCTGCCAGGCCGCCTCGCCCGCCGTCTCCGGCAAGCTCGTCTTCGTCACCTTCATGAACAAGCCGCCGTGCAACCGGCGCAGCCCGAAGGGGATCGACGGACGCCTCATCGCCTACTACGCCGGCTCCGGCGCCGTCCGCTGGCAGAAGACGATCGGCCCGAGCGAGTCCTCGCCGGTCGTCGAGGGCGGCTACGTCTACGTCGCCGACTGGACCGGCCGCGTCTGGAGCTTCGTCGCCAGCTCCGGGAAGCTGCACTGGGTGCGGAAGGTCGGCTCGCAGATCAAGGGCGCGCCGACGCTCTCGGGCAACCGGCTCTACGTCGGCGACTACGGCGGCCGCCTCTACGCGCTCGACCTGCGCACCGGCAGGACGATCTGGCGCGCCTACTCGCAGGCGCGGCTCGGCGGCCGCGGCAACTTCTACTCCTCGGCGGCGGCCGCCTACGGCCGCGTCTACATCGGCTCGACCGACGGCAAGATGTACTCCTTCGGCGCCACCTCCGGGAAGCTGCGCTGGTCGAAGGGCACCGGCGGCTACGTCTACTCCTCGCCCGCGGTCTGGCAGCGGCGCGTCTACTTCGGCTCCTACGACGGCCGCTTCTACTGCCTCGACGCGGCGACCGGCGACGTCGAGTGGACGTTCGCCGCGCACGGCCAGATCTCCGGCTCGCCGACCGTGCTGGACGGCGTCGTCTACTTCGCGACGCTGAAACGACGCACCTACGGGCTCGACGCGCGCACCGGCAAGCTGCTCTGGCAGTTCCGCGACGGCAAGTACTCGCCGGTCGTCGCCGACGCGAAGCGGCTCTATCTGATCGGCCTCGCGCGCGTCTACGGAATGGTGGAGCAACGATGAAGCGACTCGGCCTCCTCGTGACACTGTGTTACTTGGCGGCGGCCTCGCCGGCCTCGGCCGGGATCCCGCAGATCGACGTCGCCAAGCGCGGGCTCGCCGCCGCGGTCGAGGCGGGCCGCGTCGCGCCTGCGGACGCGGCGCGCTACCGCGGCATCCTCGCCCGCACCGCGCACGCGCTGCCCCGGCTCGGCGGCTCCCGCGCGGCGAACCTGCGCTCCGTCCTCGACGACGTCGCCAACAAGGCGGAGATGCTGACGGCGCCGCGCGCGCTGACGCTCTTCTCCGAGCTGGACGTGAACACGCGCTGGTTCGGCGCGAAGGGCCCGCCCGCCTACCACCACGACGTGCTCGGGCCGGACCTGATCCTCTACCGCTACTTCCCCGGGCACGGGCTCCAGTTCCACCCGCTCGGCAACTTCGGCCAGCTGAACTCGCTGCTCGCGACCGGCAAGCTCGACGACGCGCGCGAGCAGATCGACGCGCTCGAGGCGCGGGCGATCGGCCGCGACGACGGCTCGGCGGTCTGGGAGTACGAGTTCCGCTACATGGGCGCGCGGGCGCCGTGGACGTCCGGCATGGCGCAGGCGGTCGCCGCGCAGTCGCTCGCGCGCGCGAGTCAGAAGCTGAACGACCCGACCCTCCTCGAGCTCGCGCGGCGCGCGGAGAAGGCGATCCCCGGCAAGCTGACGCGGCAGCTGCCCGCGGGGCCCTGGGTGCGGCTCTACAGCTTCAGCCAGGCGGCGGTCCTGAACGCGCAGCTGCAGACGGCGGTCGCGATCCGCGACTACGCGACGATCGCCGGGGACGGGGCGGCGAGCGCGCTCGCCGACGCGATGACGAAGGCGGCGCAGACGATGCTGCCGCAGTTCGACACCGGCTACTGGACGCTCTACCAGCTCGGCGGAGGGGAGGAGACGCGCTCCTACCACGACTACGTGATCTCGATGCTCGGCCGGCTGAAGGCGCAGACGCAGGACCCGTTCTGGGCGGACGCGCAGGCGCGGTTCAAGAGCTACGACACCGAGCCGCCGCTCTTCGCCGCGGGGCCGCCCGCGGCCGCGGCGGCGCCGGCGAAGAAGGGCTCGGCGAAGCTGAAGCTGACGTTCTGGCTCTCGAAGAGCTCGTCGGTCGTCGTCCGCGTCGGCTCGCGCTCGCGCACGCTCTCGCTCGGGCACGGCTGGCACGGCCTCGCCTGGACGCTGCCGCGCTCGCAGCCGGGCGTCTTCCCGGTCTCGCTGCAGGCGCGCCCGGTCGCGGGGCCGTCGGCGAAGACAGCGCTGCTGCCGCTCGTCGTCCTCGGCAAGTCCGCGCCGGCGCGCGCGACGGCGAGCGCGCGCGACGGCTCGAGCCTCGTCGTCGGCGTCGCCGAGAACGCGGTCGTGAACGCCGATCCCGCCGCTTCGGCGACGCAGTTCGGGCTCGCGACCGCGCTCGGCATGCACGCGGTGCGGATCGCCGTGCCGTGGAATCCCGGCCAGACCGCGCCCGACCCGGCGCAGCTGCCGGCGCTGACGACGGCGGCGCAGCAGGCGGCGCTGCTCGGCGTCCGGCTCTACCTCGAGGTCTATCCCGCCTCGGCCGCGGTCGCGCCGCTCGACGACGCCACGCGCGGCCAGTTCGTCGAGTACCTGCGCCAGCTCGCGCTCGCGCTGCCGCAGGTGAAGGACGTCGTCGTCGGCAGCCAGGTGAACAGCGCCGCCTTCTGGCCGCAGGGCCGCAGCGCCGCCGCGACCTACCTGGCGCTGCTCGCGCCCGCCTACGACGCGCTGAAGGCCGTCGACCCGTCGATCCAGGTGATCGGCGCCTCGCTCGCCTCGCAGGGGACGCCCGGCTCGTGGCTGCTCTCGCTCGGCCAGGCCTACCGCAAGAGCGGCCGGGCGGCGCCGGTGATGGACGCGCTCGCGATCCAGCCGGAGAACGACGCCGCGGCGCAGGCGCCGTCCTTCGTCCATCCGCACGGCCCGATCGACATCGGCGACTACCCGCGCCTCGTCGCCAACCTCAAGCGCGCCTTCGACGGCACCGCGCAGCCGGGCGCGACGCTGCCGATCGTCTACGACGGCTACGGCGTCGACTCGCAGATCCCGCCCGGGAAGGCCTCGCTCTACACCGGCACCGAGACGGACGCGGTCGACGAGACGACGCAGGGCGCCTTCTACGCGCAGGCGCTGCAGCTCGCCGCCTGCCAGCCGACGGTGAGCGCGCTGCTCTTCCAGCACACGGTCGACGAGGGCGACCTCTCCGGCCGGCAGAGCGGCCTCTACTACCGCGACGCGACGCCGAAGAGCGACGTGCCGGCGGTGCAGAGCGCGATCGCGTCCGTCGGCTCCGCTCCCTGTCCGGCGACACCGTCGGCGCCGTCCGCGCCCACGGGCTCGCCGGCCAACCCGCAGCTCTCGATCGACGGCGCGACGGCGAACCTCGCCTGCGACGCGACCTGCTACTACGTCGCCGTGCTCGAGGACGCGGACGGGGTGCCGCTGCGTGCGAAGCAGGGCACGGTCGCCGCCGGCGCGCCGCTCGCGGCGACGGTGCCGACGGCCGGGCTGCCGGCCGGCGCCTACACGCTCTCCGCCTGGCTCGTCCCGCGCGCCGGCCCGCAGCAGGGCACCTCGCAGGTCGGGCAGAGCTTCACGCTCCCTTAACCGCCCGCGCGCCGCGGCGGCGCTAGAACGGACGGGATGCTGCTCGCAGCGCTCGTTGCCGCCGCGACGCTCCACCTGCCGATCCTCGAGTACCACCGGATCGGCCCGCTGACGCCGCGTCTCGACGCGCTGACGCGGCGGCTGACCGTCGCTCCCGCCGACTTCGCCGCCCAGATGGACTGGCTGGCGCGGAACGGCTTCCACGCCGTCGGCGCGCGGCAGGCCTACGACGCGCTCGAGCTCGGCGGCCGCCTGCCGCCGCGGCCGGTGCTGCTCACCTTCGACGACGGCTACCGGGACGTGCTCTGGAACGCGGCCCCTGTCCTGCACAGGCTGCGGATGCCGGCGGTCGCGTTCGTGATCAGCGGCCGGGTCGACGGGCCCGACCCGAGCTTCCTCACCTGGCCCGAGCTGAGGCGGCTCGAGCGGGACGGCTTCGCGGTCGAGTCGCACACGGTCAGCCACGCCGACCTGCCGGCGCTGCCGCCGGCACGCGCCCTCGCCGAGCTGCGCGACTCGCGCGCGGCGCTGCAGGCCCACCTCGGCCGGCCGGTCGACTGGCTGTCCTATCCGTTCGGCCGCGAGGACGCCTCGGTGCGCGCGCTCGCGCGCCGCGCCGGCTACCGCGCCGCCGTCACCGAGCTGCCCGGCGACGTCCAGCGCGGCGCCGACCCGCTCGAGCTGCACCGCGACGAGATCCTCGACACGACGGGCGTCGCCGGCCTGGCCGCCCTGCTCGGCCGCTAGCCTGTTGCGGATGCGCTACCTCGTCACCGGCTCCGCGGGCTTCGTCGGCTCGCACCTCGTCCAGGCGCTCGAGGACGCGGGCCACGACGTCGCCGGGCTCGACTGCTTCACCGACTACTACGACCCGGCGCTGAAGGAGGCGAACGCGGCCGGTCGCGAGACGCTGCGGCTCGACCTCGCGCGGGACGAGCTGGACTTCACGGGCTTCGACGGCGTCTTCCACCTCGCCGGCCAGCCCGGCGCCCGCAGCTTCGGCGACGTCTTCCCGCTCTACCTCGAGCGGAACGTGCTCGCGAGCCAGCGCGTCTTCGAGGCCGCGGCCGCCGCCGGCGTGCGCGTCGCCTTCGCCTCCTCGTCCTCGATCTACGGCGACGCCGAGACCTACCCGACGCCGGAGGACACCCGTCCGCTGCCCCGCTCGCCGTACGCGATCACGAAGCTCGCCTGCGAGCACCTCGC
>DASSSQ010000036.1:0-19564 GCA_035708405.1 Gaiellaceae bacterium | reverse complement strand
GCCCCCGCTCGAGGACACGCTCATCCGCGGGTACACGCGGCTGGCCGGCCGGCACGCCCGCCGCCGGATCGACCTCGAGCTCCGCGTTCTCGACGTCGTCCTCGCCGCGCTCCTGCTGCTGCTGACGCTGCCGCTGACGGCGGTGATCGCGCTCGCCGTCCTGGTCGGCGACGGGCGGCCGTTCCTCTACCACGGCCCGCGGGTCGGCCGCGCCGGCCGCTTCTTCACGATCCACAAGTTCCGGACGCTCCGCGTCGGCGCCGAGGAGCGGCTCGGGCCCTTCCTCGGCCCGGAGCTCGTCGCGCGCACGCAGGCCGAGTACACGCGGGTCGGGCGCTGGCTGAAGGCGAGCCAGCTCGACGAGCTGCCGCAGCTCGCGAACGTCCTCCGCGGCGACATGTCGCTTGTCGGGCCGCGGCCGATCCGCCCGCGCTTCTTCGCCGAGCTCGCGCACGAGATCCCGGCCTACTGGCAGCGGCTCGTCGTCCGGCCCGGCCTGACCGGCTTCGCGCAGATGCGCCGCGGCTACGAGACCTCGATGGAGGAGAAGCTCGCCCACGACCTCGAGTGGATCGCCGACCGCTCCGTGCCGCTCTACCTGCGCACGCTCGCGGCGACGGCGTGGCGCGTCGCGAGGCAGAGCGTCGGCCGATGAGGGTCGTCGAGCTGAGAGACGAGACCGGCGCCGTCGTCTGCGCGCGCTGCTCGCTCGCGACGAACCCGTGGACGCGGCTGCGCGGGCTGCTCGGCCGCAGCGGGCTCGACGACGACGAGGGGCTGCTGATCCGGCCGACGAGCTCGATCCACATGTTCGGGATGCGCTTCCCGATCGACGCCGTCTTCCTCGACCGGGAGCTCGTCGTGATGCGGGTCGTCGCCGGCCTCGAGCCGTGGCGGACCGCGTCGCAGCGTCGCGCGAAGGCGGTGCTCGAGCTGCCGGCGGGCGCGGCCGGGCGCGCCGGGATCCGCGAGGGCTCGCGGCTGTCGCTCGGTTCGGGACCCCGCGACTAGCATTCGGCCCCGTGTGCGGGATCTGCGGGATCGCCTCGCCGCGCGGCGCCGACCGCGACCTGCTCGCGCGGATGAGCGCGTCGCTCGCCCACCGCGGCCCCGACTCGGACGGCGGCTTCCTCGACGGGCCCTGCGGCCTGGCGGCGCGGCGGCTCGCGATCATCGACCTCGAGACGGGCGACCAGCCGATCGCGAACGAGGACGCCACGCTGCACGTCGTCCAGAACGGCGAGCTCTACAACTACGAGGAGCTGCGCGCCCGGCTCGAGCGCGAGGGTCACCGCTTCTCCACCCACGGCGACACCGAGGTGCTCGTCCACGCCTACGAGCAGTGGGGAACCGGCTTCGCAGAGAAGCTGCGCGGCATGTTCGCGGTCGCGCTCTGGGACGCGCCGCGGCGCCGGCTCGTGCTCGCGCGCGACCGCTTCGGGATCAAGCCGCTCTACTATCGCGCCGCCGGCGACGAGTTGCAGTTCGCCTCCGAGCTGCGCGCGCTGCCGCGCGGCGAGATCGATCTCGACGCGCTCGAGGCGTTCCTCGCCTTCAACTCGATCCCGGCGCCGCTCTCGATCTTCCGCGAGATCCGCAAACTGCCGGCCGGGCACGTACTCGACTGGGAGGGCAGCGAGTCGCGGCTCGAGCGCTACGCGCGGCCGGGGCCGCTCCCCGAGCGCTCCGGCGACGACGAGGCCGAGCTCGTCGAGGAGCTGCGCGCGCGGCTGCGCGACTCGGTGCGCGCCCACCTCGTCGCCGACGTGCCGGTCGGCGTGCTGCTCTCCGGCGGCGTCGACTCGGGCGCGCTGGCGGCGCTCGCCGCCCAGGAGTCCGCCGAGCCCGTGCGCACCTTCTCGATCGGCTTCGAGGAGCAGAGCTTCGACGAGCTCGCGGGCGCGCGCGCGGTCGCCGAGCGCTACGGGACGATCCATCGCGAGCTCGTCCTCCGCCCGGACGCGGCGCTGCTCCTGCCGGCGCTCGCGGAGGCCTTCGACGAGCCGTTCGCCGACTCCTCGGCGCTCCCGACCTACCTCGTCTCCGAGCTGGCCGCGCGCGACGTGAAGGTGGCGCTCTCGGGCGAGGGCGCCGACGAGCTCTTCGGCGGCTACTACACCTACGCGGCCGACCTGCTCGCGCTGCGCTTCGGCGCGGTCGCGCCGCTCCTGCGGCCGCTCGTCGAGCGGCTGCCGACCTCGACGCGGAAGGCGAGCCTCGACTACCGGGCGAAGCGGTTCGTCCGCGCCGCACACCTGCCGCCGCTCGAGGCCCACCACGGCTGGAAGGAGATCTTCTCGACCGAGCTGCGCGCCGAGCTGACCGGCCGCCACCACCGCGTCGACCCGGTCGACCTCTATCGCGCCCGTTTCGCCGAGACCGAGGGCGCCGACGTGCTCGCGCGGCTGCAGGACGTCGACCTCGGCATCTACCTCGTCGACGACCTGCTCGTGAAGACCGACCGCGCCTCGATGGCGCACTCGCTCGAGGCGCGCGTGCCGTTCCTGGACACCGTCGTCGCCAACTTCGCGTTCTCGCTGCCGCGGCATCGCAAGGTGCGCGGCCTCGCGAAGAAGCTGCTGCTGCGGCGGGCGGTCGAGCCGCTGCTGCCGCGCGAGGTCGTGCACGGGCGCAAGCGCGGCTTCTCGATCCCGGCGGCGGCGTGGCTGCGCGGCGAGCTCGCGCCGTTCGCGCGCGAGACGCTCTCGGCCGAGACGCTCCGCCGCCAGGGGTTCTTCGACCCGGCGGTCGTGACGCGCCTCGTCGACGACCACGTCGCCGGCCGCGAGGACCGGTCGCGCCAGCTCTGGGGGCTGCTCGCGTTCACGCTCTGGCACGAGCGGCACGTCGAGCGGCAGCCGCCGGCGCTGCGCTCGGCGCGGATGGAGGCGCTCGTCCGCTGATGCGCGTCTGGATCGACATGACGGCGAGCGCGCACCCGCTCGTCTACCGGCCGCTGATCGAGATCATGCGCGCGCGCGGCGACGAGGTCGAGATCACGGCGCGCGACTACGCGCAGACGCTGCAGCTGCTCGAGCTGCACGGCCTGCGCGCCGACGCCGTGATCGGCCACCACGCGGGCCGCTCGCGGCTCGCGAAGGCGCGGGCGATGGGCTCGCGGCTGCAGCGGCTCCGGCGCTGGGCCAGGGATCGCGGCTTCGACGTCGCGCTCGCCCACGGCTCGCACGAGCTGACGATGACGGCGCGGCGGCTCGGGATCCCGAGCGCGACGACCTTCGACTACGAGTGGGCCTGGCTGCAGCACCAGCTCGGCTGCCGCGCGGCGACCCGGGTCGTCGTCCCCGACACGATCCCGCCCGAGCGGCTCGCCCGCTACGGCGCCGTGCCGCCGAAGCTGCTCCAGTACGAGGGGCTGAAGGAGGAGTACTACCTCGCCGACTTCGAGCCCGACCCGGCGGCGCTCGACGCGCTCGACGTCGACCGCGCGCGCTGTCTCGTCGTCCTGCGGCCGCCGCCGGACGTGTCGCTCTACCACCGGCACTCGAACCCGCTCTTCCCGCAGACGCTCGACCACGTCGGCCGGCGGGAGGACGTCCACGCGATCGTGCTGCCGCGCACCGAGGAGCAGCGAGACTACGTACGCGGGCTCGCGCTGCCGTCGGTGATCGTCCCGGAGCGCGCGGTCGACGCGCAGAGCCTGATCGCGCTCGCCGACGTCGTCGTCTCGGCCGGCGGGACGATGAACCGGGAGGCGGCGGCGCTCGGCGTCCCGGTCTACACGACCTACGGCGGCCGCCTCGGCGGCGTCGACGAGTCGCTGATCCGCGCCGGCCGGCTGCGGCCGCTGACCGACCCGCGCGCGCTCGAGCTCGTCAAGCGGGCGGACGGCGACGACGCGGGCCGCGTGCGCCGCGATCCGCACCTCCTGCTCGAGCTGCTGCTCTCAGCCTGCGAGCGCGGCTAGCACCGCGTCGCCGTAGCGCTCGAGCTTCGTCGGGCCGACGCCGCTGATCTGCGCGAGCTCGCCGAGCGAGCCGGGCCGGCGGGCGGCGATCTCGGCGAGCGTCGAGTCGTGGAAGACGACGTACGGCGGCACCTCGTCGGCGCGGGCACGCTCGAGCCGCCAGGCGCGCAGCGACTCGAAGCGCGGGTCGCCGACCGGCTTCTCCGCGCGCGGCGGCCGGGCGGAGACGCCGAGCTCGGCGAGGAACGGGCTCGGCTTCCGCGACCAGCTCACGGCCAGGTGGCGGCGCGCGCGGGTCAGGCCGACGTAGAGGAGGCGCCGCTCCTCGGCGAGCTCGTCGCCGGTCTTCGCCTGCCGCGACGGCAGCTCCTTCTCCTCGAGCCGCGGCAGGAAGACGGCAGCGAACTCGAGCCCCTTCGCGCGGTGGTAGGTGAGCAGGTTGACGCCGCGCGCCTCGGCGGCGCCGGAGGAGAAGCGCCGCTTCAGGTCGTCCGCGAACGCGGGCCCGTCGCCGCCGAACGCCTCGGCCAGCCGGACGAGCCGCGCCAGGTCGGTCTGGCGGACGACCTCGCGCTCGCCCAGCTTGTCGGGAATCACCTCGAGCCAGCCGGCCTCGAGCGCAAGGCGCCGCACCTGCTCGGCAGCCGGCCCCTCGCGCAGACGGCGCAGGATCCCGCGCGCCGCCTCGCGGTCGAGCAGCGACGCGCCCTGGAACGGGATTTCCGCATCGTGGAAGAGCTCCTCGAAGTCGGCCAGGCGCGCGTTCGTCCGGCAGAGGACGGCGATCTCTTCGAGCGGGCATTTTCCCGCTCCGGCGCCGGCGAAGCCGGCGCCTGCGCTCATTGCCGGCTCCGTCGAGCCTACGCCGGTGAGCGCGCGGATCCGCTCGACGATCCACGCGTCCTCGTCCGCCGCAGACGGGAAGGGCGCGAGCTCCGGCTCCGGCCCGTCCGGGTTGACGGCGCGCAGCGTCTTCTCGGCGCCGCCGAGCCGCGGCACGAGCCGGTTCGCGAGCGCGAGCACCTGCGGCGTCGAGCGGTAGTTCTCCTCGAGCCGGACGACCGTCGCGTGCGGGAAGCGCGCCGGCGTCGAGAGCAGGTGCTCCGGCGAGGCGCCGGTGAACGCGTAGATCGACTGGTAGTCGTCGCCGACGACGCAGAGGTCGTCGCGGTCGCCGAGCCAGAGGTCGAGCAGCGTCCGCTGCAGCAGGTTGACGTCCTGGTACTCGTCGACGGTGAAGGCGGCGTAGCGCGCGCGGAAGCCGGCGGCGGCGCCCGGGTCGCGCTCGTAGAGCTGGACGGCCAGCTCGAGCAGGTCCTCGAAGTCGGTGTAGCCCTGCTCGCGCTTGCGCGCCTCGTAGGTGCGGTAGACGCGGTGCATCAGGTCGGCCGGGATCGGCGGCTCGTGCTCGCCGAGCCCGGCGCGGTAGCGATCCGGCGGGAGGCGGCGGTTCTTCGCCCACTCGACCTCGGTCGCGAGATCGGCCGCCGGCCGAAACTTGTACGGCGCCGGCAGCGCGTTGGCGATCTGGCGGAGCGGCAGCGCCTTCGACGCGGCGATCCGCCCGACGCGCTCCGGCGCGAAATGGCGCAGCTGCGCGAGCGCGGCCGCGTGGAAGGTCTGGGCCCGGACGCCGCCCGCCCCGAGCGCGGCCAGCCGCGCGCGCAGCTCGCCCGCAGCCTTGTCGGTGAAGGTGACCGCGAGGATCTGGTCGGCGCGGAAGGCTCCGGTCGCGACCTGGTTCGCGATCCGCCGCGTGATCGTCGTCGTCTTGCCGGAGCCGGCGCCGGCGAGGATGCAGACCGGCCCGCGCACCGCCTCGGCGGCGCGCCGCTGCTCCGCGTTCAGCCCTCCCAGGACGTCCACGTAGCCACCCTAGCCGCGCGCCCGGAGGACATCCGTGACGAAAGCGAGTAGCCTTCGCAACGGATGCTACGCGCCTGGATCGAGCGCCTGAAGACCCGACGCCGCGAGCGGCTGGCGCGCGACTACGGCAACCTGACCGGCGAGGAGCGGATCGAGGCAGCGCGGATGCGAGGCGAGCTCGGCGCCCGCGACCGCGGCTACGGCGTCACGTACGGCCACGAGTTCGACCACCGGCTCGACGCCGAGGAGGGCCGTCCGCACCACTAGCGGAACCGCGCAGCGGTTCTGCTAGTGCATCGTGTCCTCGAGCGCCGGCGTCCGCCTGCCGGTGTCGAGGCGCGGCTGCTCGCGGAGCAGCGCGTTCAGCTTCGCGACCACGTCGAGGGTGCCGCCCTCCTCGACGAGCCGCTCGAGCTCGCCCAGCTGGTCGTCCAGCCAGACCGTGTCGATCGGGTCGCGCGTCGAGCGGCGGATCTTCGCGTGCTTGGTCGGCAGCACCTGCTCGCCGTCCGACCAGAGCACCTCGTGCAGCTTCTCGCCCGCCCGCGGGCCGACGAACTTGATCGCGATCTCCGACTCGTCGCGGCCGGAGAGCCGGATCATGTTCTTCGCGAGCTCGAGGATCGAGACCGGCTCGCCCATGTCGAGCACGTAGACCTGACCGCCGTTCCCGAACGCGCCCGCCTGGACGATCAGCGACACCGCCTCCGGGATCGTCATGAAGTAGCGCGTCATCTCCGGGTGCGTCACCGTCAGCGGCCCGCCGCGCTCGATCTGCTTGCGGAAGATCGGGATCACCGAGCCGGACGAGTTGAGCACGTTGCCGAAGCGGACGGCGACGAAGCGGGTCGCGACGTCGTCGCGGAGACCGTACGCCTCGACGATCCACTCGCAGACCGCCTTCGACTGGCCCATCACCGTCTTCGGGTTCGCCGCCTTGTCGGTCGAGACGAGCACGAAGCGCGTCGTCCCGAACTCGACCGCGACCTCCGCCATCGTCCGCGTGCCGAAGACGTTGTTGCGCACCGACTCGACCGGGTTCGCCTCGAGCAGCGGCACGTGCTTGTACGCGGCCGCGTGGAAGACGACCGCGGGCCGGTAGCGCTCGAAGACCTCGCGCATCTTCGACCGGTCCTTGACGTCGCCGAGCACCGGCACCGCCGGCGAGAAGTCGCGCTCCTCCAGGAGCTCGCGCTCGATCTCGAACAGGGCCGACTCGGACTGATCGACGAGGATCAGCCGCTCGGCGCCGATCCGCGCGATCTGGCGGCAGAGCTCGGAGCCGATCGAGCCGCCGGCGCCGGTGACGAGCACGGTCTCCCCGGCGAGGTACGACGCGATCGCCGCCAGGTCGACCACGACCGGCTGCCGGCCGAGCACGTCCTCGACCTGCACCGGGCGCAGCTGGCGCGCGAGGTCGACGTCGCCGGAGATCAGCTCGTGCAGCGCCGGCAGCGTCTTGACCGCGACCTTCTGCGCGCGGCAGACGTCGACGATCCCCTGCCGGACCGCGCCCGGCGCGGACGGGATCGCGATCAGCACCTCGTCCGGCCGGTGCTCGCGTAGCATCGTCTCCAGCTCGGCGAGCGGCCCGAGCACGCGGACGCCGTGGATGCGGAGATTCTTCTTGCGCGGATCGTCGTCGACGAGGCCGATCGGCGTGTAGCGCAGCCGCGTGTTGCGCTGCATCTCGCGGATGATCAGCTGGCCGGCGTCGCCGGCGCCGACGACGATCGCCTCGCGGCCGCGCGTGACGAGGCTGCCGGGCCGCGGGTGCTCCATCACCGAGCGCGCGACGAGCCGCGTGCCGGCGACGAACGCGAGCGTCAGCAGCAGGTCGGTCGCCGCGATCCCACGCGGCAGGCGCACGTTGTTCACCGGCTCCGCGAAGTAGACGATCGCGTACGCGACGAACGAGCCGGTGAGGACGCCGCGCGTCGCGCTCCACATGTCCCGCGTCGAGACGTAGCGCCACCAGCGGTTGTAGAACCCGAACGCGACGAAGACGACCAGCTTGATCGCGATCACCACGACGATCGTCCGCGAGAAGAGCGTCTCGTAGTACGGCGGCACGCCGTGGTCGAAGCGGAGCTGGAACGCGAGCCACCAGGCGGCGGTGACGAGCGCGCCGTCCGCGACGAGCTGCCAGACGCGGTGGCGGTTGACCGGGAACGTCATGGCTTCTAGACGGAGACGGTGGCCGCAGCGCGCACGACCGAAACCACCTGCTCCTGCTGCTCGGCCGAGATGCCGGCCCAGAGCGGCAGGCAGAGGTTCTCGCGCGCGGCTTTCTCCGTCTCGGGGAAGTCCCCTTCCCGGTAGCCGAGATAGGCGAGCGCCGGCTGCAGGTGCAGCGGCGGCTGGTAGTAGATCGCGTGCGCGATCTCCGCCTCGTGCAGCGCCGCCGAGAGCCGGTCGCGCTCGGGCGAGCGGACGCAGTACATGTGGTAGACGTGGCCGGGCTCGTCCTGCGGCGGCTCGCAGACGCCGTCGAGCAGCTCGCCGTACCGGGCCGCGGCCTCGCGGCGCAGGCGGTTCCACTCGTCGAGGTGCGGCAGGAAGATCCGCAGCATCGCCGCCTGGATCGCGTCGAGGCGCGAGTTGTAACCGACGAAGTCGAAGGTCTTCTTGGCCTGCGAGCCGTGGAAGCGGAGCATGCGGATCCGCGCGCCGAGCTCGTCGTCGTTGACGACGATCAGGCCGCCGTCGCCGAGGCAGAAGAGGTTCTTCGTCGGGAAGAAGCTGAAGGTCGAGGCGACGCTCGTCGCGATCCCGCCGGCGCCGAAGGCCTGCGCCGCGTCCTCGATCACCGGCAGGCCGAGCTCGCCGAGCTCCGCGGCCGGCGCGGGGCGGCCGAAGAGGTGCACCGGCATGATCGCCCGCGTGCGCGGCGTGATCCGGTCGGCGACGTCCGATGGGTCGAGGTTCAGCGTCGCCGGGTCGATCTCGGCGAAGACGGGCGTCGCGCCGCGGCGGGCGATCGCCTCCGCCGTCGCGTAGAACGTGAAGGACGGGCAGATCACCTCGTCGCCGGGGCCGATCTCCAGCGCGTCGAGGACGAGCACGAGCGCGTCGGTGCCGTTGGCGACGCCGATCGCCTGCCGCGTCCCCAGGTAGTCGGCGGCCTCCCGCTCGAAGGCCTCGACCTCCGGCCCGAAGATGAAGCGCCCCGACGCGAGCGCGGCCGAGAAGGCGCGCTCCATCTCGGGGATCAGCGACGCGTACTGCGCGCGGACGTCAACGTGCGGAATCGCTGCCACGACGCCTGAGTCTAGCGGCCGGCCTGCGGCGGAGAAGCACGTAGAAGACGGCGGCGACCGCGGCGGCGATCACGACGTAGTCGGCGATCCGGAAGCCGTGCTCGAACTGCTCGTAGCCGGTGCCGAGCCCGTAGCCGACGCCGCCGATCGCGAACGCCCAGATCGCAGAGCCGGCCAGCGTCAGCAGCGTGTAGCGGACGAGCCGCACGCGGAAGACGCCCGCGGGGATCGAGATGAACGAGCGGACGATCGGCGTCAGCCGGCCGAGGAAGACGCCCCAGTCGTTCCAGCGGTCGAACCAGCGCTCCGCCCGGTCGAGCTTCGTCTCGTCGAGATGGAAGATCCGGCCGCGGCGCAACAGCAGGGGCCGACCGCCGAAGTAGCCGATCGACCAGCCGACCCAGGAGCCGGCGAGGTAGCCGAGCGTGCCCGCGACCGCGATCGCGAGGTAGGCGCCGAGACCGTGGCCGAGGTGGCCGCCCGGCACGTCGACGCTCTGCCCGGCGAAGGCGCCCGCCGCGAGCGCGCCGCCGTAGGTCATCACGAGCTCGCTCGCCGCCGGGAAGACGGAATCGATCGCCATCAGCGCGAAGACCGCGTAGACGCCGTTCGAGCCGACGAAGTCCGTGATCGAGTGCGTCACCGAGGCGACGAGCATCGGGCCAGTGTAGAGCCGGGACGCGGTAACGTCCCCGCATGGCCTCCACCGCCGTCCGCACCGCGCTCGTCGAGGAGCTGATGGAGCGCTTCCCGCACGTTCCGCGCGAGGCGGTGTTGAAGGAGGACCTGCTGCGCACCGGCATCGCGTTCGACGAGTCGGCGCTCTCGGACAACCTCGACGGCGAGGTGAAGCCGAAGTCGTACTTCATCTTCTCGTTCGACCAGAAGCCGCTCGCGCAGCTCGGCGAGGCCGCGCGCCGGCGGCCGCCGGAGGAGGTGGCGCTGACCGGCGGCCCGTACGACCTGCGCCGCACGATCGTCTCCGTCCGCGTCAACCCGGACTCGCCCTACCGCGTCGCCGCCGGGGACGGCGCGCTCCACCTCTCGCTCGAGGGCCGCCCGCTCGCCGACGTGACGCTGCCGCCGATGCCCGACTACTACCGGCACGCGCTCGCGAACGGCAAGACGGTGATGGAGACGGCGCCGACGATCCAGTGGGGCTACCTGATCTACCTGACCGTGCTGCGGCTCTGCCAGTACTTCGGCGCGCACGAGGAGTGCAAGTTCTGCGACATCAACCACAACTGGCGCCAGCACAAGCGGGAGGGCCGGCCGTACACCGGCGTCAAGCCGGTCGAGGACGTGCTCGAGGCGCTCGCGCTGATCGACCGGCACGACACCGCCGGCGCGTCGCAGGCCTACACGCTGACCGGCGGCTCGGTCACCTCGACGGTCGACGGGCTCGCCGAGGCCGACTTCTACGGCCGCTACGCACAGGCGATCGAGGAGCGCTTCCCGGGCCGCTGGATCGGCAAGGTCGTCGCGCAGGCGCTGCCGCGCGCCGACGTCCAGCGCTACAAGGACTACGGGATCTCGATCTACCACCCGAACTACGAGGTCTGGGACAAGCGCCTGTTCTCGATCATCTCGCCGGGGAAGCAGCGCTACGTCGGCCGCGAGGAGTGGCACCGCCGGATCCTCGACGCGGCGGAGGTGTTCGGGGCGCGCTACGTGATCCCGAACTTCGTCGCCGGCGTCGAGCTGGCGCGGCCGTTCGGCTTCGCGACCGTGGACGAGGCGATCGCCTCGACGACCGAGGGCCTCGACTTCTTCATGAGCCGCGGGATCACGCCGCGCTTCACGAACTGGTGCCCGGAGCCGACGACGCCGCTCGGCCGCGACAACCCGGACGGCGCGCCGCTCGAGTACCACATCCGCCTGCTCGAGGCCTACCGCGGCGCGCTGGAGCGGCACGGGCTCGAGCCGCCGCCCGGCTACGGCCCGCCGGGGCCGGGCAGGGCGGTCTTCTCGGTCAGCGCCTTCATGGACACGCTCGAGCCGGCGGCGGAGGCTGCATGAGCCGAATCTCCGTCGACGAGGCGCGCGCGCTCTGGAACGAGGCCTCCGACGAGGAGCTGCGGGCGCTCGCGCAGGCCGCGCGCGCCCGCTACCACGACCCGAAGCGCGCGACCTACATGGTGATGCGGATCGTCAACTACACGAACGTCTGCGTCGCCCAGTGCGACTACTGCGCCTTCTACGTCCTGCCGAACCGGCCCGGCGGCTACGTCCTCTCCCGCGACGAGGTCTTCGCGAAGATCGACGAGCTGCTCGAGCTCGGCGGCGACCTCGTCGGCTTCAACGGCGGCTTCAACCCGAAGCTGCCGCTCGACTACTACTGCGACCTCTTCGCCGCGGTGCGCGAGCGCTACGGCGACCGGGTCGAGTTCTACGCGCTGACGATCGCCGAGTTCCTCTACCTCGCCGACCACGCCGGCCTCTCGCACGCCGAGGCGGCCGCGCGGCTGCGCGACGCAGGCGTCCACTGGGTCACGGGCGGCGGCTCGGAGATCCTGACCGAGGACTTCCGCGCCCGGCACGCGAAGTTCAAGTACACGGTCGCGGAGTACTTCGAGGCGCAGCGGGCGATCGTCGCGGCCGGCCTGAAGACGACGGCGACGATGGTGATCGGCTTCGACGAGACGATCGACGAGCGGCTCGAGCACCTGCAGCGCACGCGCGACTTCCAGGACGAGACCGGTGGCCTCTTCTCGTTCCTCTGCTGGACCTACAAGCCGTACGGCACCGCGCTCGGCGGCCGCGAGATCTCCGCGCGCGAGTACCGGCGCTGGATCGCGCTCTCGCGGATCTTCCTCGACAACGTCGAGCACGTGCGGACGTCGGTGCTGACGCAGAACGAGGATGCGTTCCGCGCGCTCGACTTCGGCGCCGACGACTTCGACCTGCCGATCGAGGACGAGGTGACCCAGAAGGCCGGCGCCCGCATCGAGCTCGACCTGGAGGCGCTGCTCGCGGTCCCGCGGAGGCTCGGCTACACGGTCGAGTACCGCCGCGCCGAGCGGCCGGCGGCGCTGACCGCGTAGCCGTGGCGACGCTCGCCGACCTGGACGAGCTCGCGCTGGCGCTGCCCGGGACGGCGAAGGAGATCTCGGCGGACGGCCGGCCGTCGTACGTCGTCGGCGGCAAGTGGCTCTGCTTCCACCGCGAGCCGAGACGCGACGCCGTCGACCCGGAGACGGGCGAGCGGCTGGAGGACGTGCTCGCCTTCCGCGTCACCGGGCAGGACGTGAAGGAGCTCGTGCTCGCCGACCCGGGCGGGCCCTTCTTCACGACGCCGCACTGGGACGGCTACCCGGCGGTGCTGATCCGGATCCCGGACCTCGCGCGGCTCGACCGCGACGAGCTGCGCGAGACGGTCGTCGAGGCGTGGCTCGCGCGGGCGCCGAAGCGCGTCGCGAAGGCGTGGCTCGCCGAGCAGGGCGCGTAGCACGATCTCGGCGCTGACGCTGGCCGAGCTCGCCGCGGGACCGCACGCGGCTGCCTCGGGAGCGCGCCCAGATCTAGACCTGCCCCGGGTAGAAGCCGAGCCGCGCGAGCGGCTCGACGAGCTCGCGTTCCTCGTAGGCGAGGTGCGAGCGGAGGGCGTCGGTCAGGTAGTCGATCGCGGCCTGCAGGCGGCCGTAGTCGGGGTCGGTCATGTGGTGGACGAGCGCGCGGTCGATCTCGTGGATCGCCTCGTGGATCACGAGGTGCTCCTCCTCGAGCCGCTCGAGCACCGCCGCGAGGCCCGGCTCGGCCTGTGCGAGGTGGGGGAAGATCGCGTCGTCCTCGAGCCCGTGGTGGGAGGCGACGAAGCCGCAGTAGCGGGAGCAGAAGGCGCCGAGCGTCCAGTCGTTCTGGCGCAGGGCGAGCTCGTTCAGCCGCGCGCGCGCCTCGCCGGCGCCGAGCGCGCCCTCGCGTACCTGCGCGAGCACGTCCCGCAGCTCGTCGAGCTCGGTGCGCAGGACGTCGTGGACGTCGATCAGGTGCTTGCCGACCGCGCGGCCGCGGCTCGTGTACGTCACGTCCGGGCCGGAGGGAGGCCGGTGCGGACGCGTCGACTCGTCCCACGGCGAGACGGCGGCGACGCGGCCGCCGTCGTCGGGCGTCGGCGCGACGCCGAGCCGCTCGTACTCGCCGGCGGGAAGCTCGACACGCGGGCGCTCCGGCTCCGGTTCGACCGGCCGCCCGGAGCGCGCCGCCTCGACCAGCGCGCGCAGCGCCGGCGCCGTCTCGGCGGCGAAGGCGCGCAGCGTCGCCGCGTCGTCGGCCATCGCGATCAGCGTCGAGACGCCGTCCTCGACCACGAACCGCGCGAGCTCCTCGACCGGCAGCCCCGCCGGCACGTTCAGCAGCCGCCGGATCGCGCGCGGGTCGCGACCCGCCGCCGCGGCCGCCTCGTCGATCGCGTCGTTGCCGCGGGCGAGGTCGCCTTCCTGGAGATACGGAAGGCTGGGCAGCCAGCCGTCCGCCTTGCGGCCGGTCAGCGCGAGCATCCGCGGCTTGTAGGCGCCGACCCAGATCGAGACCGGATGCGCCGGCGCCGCGCGATGCGCGCCGGCGAGGCGATACCACGCGCCGTCGTAGCGGGCGCCGCCCTCCGCGCCCGCGTCCCAGAGCGCGCGGATCACGTCGATCGCCTCCTCGAGCGCGTCGACGCTCTCGCCGGGACGCAGCCGCCGGCCGCCCATCGCCTCGATCCCCTCCCAGAAGGCGCCGGCGCCGAGGCCGAGCTCGGCGCGGCCGCCGCTCAGGAGGTCGAGGCTCGCGACGGCGCGCGCGACGACCGCCGGCGGCCGCAGCGGCAGGTTGAGCACGTTCGGCGCGAGCCGGACCCGCCTTGTCCGCGCCGCGACGAAGGAGAGCAGCGTCCAGGTGTCGAGGAAGCGCGCCTGGTAGGGGTGGTCCTGGAAGGTGACGAGGTCGAGCCCGAGCTCGTCGGCGAGCTCCGCGAGCGCGACCACGTTCCCTGCCGACTGCGCTGCCGGCGTGACGAAGACGCCGAGCTCGAGCTCGTGCCCGTAGTCCACCGCTACGGGACGGCGGCCTCGGCCGGCGCGAGGAAACGCAGCTCCGGTACGCGTTCGAGCTCACCGACCTGCTGCGCCAGCTCGAGGAACGTGTAGAGGCCGGCGCGCTCGCGCGGGCCGAACGAGTAGCGCAGCTTCTCGAAGTAGCGGGCGAGGAAGCCGGCCGGGTACCCGTAGCGCTCGGACGACTCGAAGGCGAGTCGCTCCGGCTCGGCGCGCGCGCGGCGCACCGAGGCGACGAGCGCGTCCTCGAGCTCCGCCATCCCCTCGCCGACCGGCTCGCGGCAGGCCCAGAGCGCGAAGACCATCGGCAGGCCGGTGCGTTCGAGCCAGAGGCGGCCGAGGTCGTAGTGCGGCGTCGGGTCCTCGAACGAGGACTTGAGCGCCGCGTCGCCGATCAGCAGCTTCGCCTCGGCCTCCTCGCCGAGCGGGACGTGCTCGGCGTCGGGGAAGAGCACCTTCGTCAGCACGACCGTCGTCGCCGACTCCGGGGTGACCGCGACGACGCGCAGCCGCTCGAGCGGCGTCTTCGTGACGAGCTGGATCGACTCGACCGCGCCCTCCGAGGAGACGCAGAGCCGCGGCAGGAGGCGCAGCGTGTCGGCGTTCCGCGCGTAGTGGATCGAGGAGATCGGCGCGACGTCGATCTCGCCGTCGGTCAGCATCCGGTTCAGCGTCGTCGGCACCGCCTGCACCTCGTCGTAGGCGGCCTCGACGCGGTAGAAGACCGGCGCCATGTTGGCGTACGCGATGCGGCCGAGCCTGATCATCGACGCGGCCGGATCACGAGGCTCGGTCGACGACGGCGTAGGTCAGGGCTTCCAGCTCCTCCCGGTGCAGGTTCCCGTTCAGGTGCGAGCGGGCGCGGCGAGCATAGTCGAGCGCGATCTCGCGCGAGGCCTCGATCGCACCGGAGGCCGCGACGCGAACGAGCGCGCCGTCGATCGGGCCGCCGGCGAGCGCGCCGCGGACGACCTCGTCCTCGCGTGCGGCCAGGAGCAGCGGCAGCGTCGGCGTCCCCTCGCGCAGGTCGGTGCCGGCGATCTTGCCCGTCTCCTGCGTCTGGCCCGCGCAGTCGAGGATGTCGTCGGCGATCTGGAAGGCGATCCCGAGCGCGAGGCCGAACCGCGCCAGCTCCGGCGCGCGGCCGCCGAGCAGGCAGGCCGCCTCGAACAGCTTCCCCGTCTTCAGCGCGCAGCGCTCGAGGTAGCTCTCGACGGACGTCTCCGCGTCGTGGGTCTGCCGCCGTTGCAGCGCCTCGCCGCGCGCGAGGCAGAGCGCCGCGTCCGCGAGGATGCCGACCGCGCCCGCGTCGCCGGTCGCCGTCAGCTCCGCGAAGGCGCGGGCGAAGAGGTAGTCGCCGGCGGCGCGCGCCGCGTGGCGGCCGAAGACCGACCACGCCGACGCGGTCCCGCGCCGCACCTCGGCGCCGTCGATCAGGTCGTCGTGGACGAGCGTCGCCATGTGGACGAGCTCGACGGCGACCCCTGCCGCGACCGGTGCCGGCCCGGCCTCGGGCGAGGAGAGGAAGACGAGCAGCGGCCGCAGCCGCTTGCCGCCGGCCGTGAGCGCCTGCTCGCCGACCGAGGCGACGAGCCCGGGATGGCTGCCGACGGTCGCCTGCAGCCGCTCCTCCAGCTCCTCGAGGTAGCGGTCGAGGCCGGGCGCTTCGCGGATCGAGGCGATGGTCGGGGTCATCGGGCAGTGGCAGTGTGCAGGGCGACGATGCCCCCTGCGAAGAGTCGGTACTCGACCTGGGCGAAGCCGGTTCGCCGGAGCAGCCCGGCCAGCTCGTCGGGGCCGGGAAAGCGGCGCACGCTCGCGGGCAGGTAGGTGTAGGCGTCGCCGCCCGGGAGCAGCTTCCCGAGCAGCGGCACGATCCTGTCGAACCACAGCGAGTAGAAGACCCGCAGCGGCCCGCGCGGCCGCGTGATCTCGAGCACGCCGAGCCGGCCGCCCGGCCGGAGCACGCGCCGCAGCTCGCGCAGCCCCGCCTCGAGATCGGCGACGTTGCGGACGCCGAAGCCGACGGTGACCGCGTCGAACGACTCCGGGTCGAACGGCAGCGCGAGCATGTCGCCGCGCACCCACTCGACCTCGCTCGACTTCCGCCGAGCGAGCTCGAGCATCCGCTCGGAGAAGTCGAGCCCGGTCACCCGGCCGCCGGCGCGCGCGTCCGCGAGCGCGAGGTCGCCGGTGCCGCAGGCCGCGTCGAGGACGGCGTCGCCCTCGCGGACGACCGCCCGCGCCGTCAGCCGCCGCCAGCGCCGGTCGAGCCCGGCGGTCATCACCCGGTTCATCGCGTCGTAGACCGGCGCGATCCGGTCGAACATCCCGCGCACCGCGTCCGGTGCGAGCCTTCCGCTCTCGACCATCAACTCGCCTCGCGTTCTATCAGCGGGCGGCTGCGATAGGCCTGCGTCAGCCGCCCTTGGACGCCTCGAGGAAGACCGCCAGGTCGTGCAGCTGGCTCTCCTTGTAGGCGGCGAAGCTCGGCATCGGCGAGCCCGGGTTGACGCAGCTCGGACACTTCAGGTGCCGGATCTGGAAGTCGATCCCGAGGTTCTTCGAGCCGATCGCCGAGAGGTTCGGGGCGCCGAGGTTGGGCGACCCGGTGCCGAGGTAGGTGTGGCAGTTGAGGCAGCCGGACTCGGCGAACAGCTTCGCGCCGGGCAGCGCGGCCTTCGGCAGGTTCTCGCGGTGCTGCCAGGTCGGGATCTCGCCGATCAGCTCGGAGGCGAGCGCCTCCTTCGCGGTCGCGCCCTTGTAGGTCAGCACGCCCATCGAGATCACGACGAGGATCGCGGCGACGAGCGCCACCGGCCGGCGCAGCAGCCGCCGCTCGGCGCGCAGGTCCATGAACGGCAACGCGAAGAGCAGCACGAGGCAGATCGTCGGGATCCCGATCGTGGCGAGGAAGACCGTCTCCGGCCACTTGAAGATCCGCAGCAGGTAGAAGAGGAAGTAGAAGTACCAGTCGGGCCGCGGCACGAAGTTGATCGTCCCGGGGTCGGCCGGGTTGTCGTAGAGCGTGCCGAGGATGCCGCTCGCGCTCGCCGCCCCGTGGTGGTTCTCGGCGGCGGTGAACTTCCAGAGGATCGCGAGGCCGACGATCACGGCGACGACGACCAGGCTCATGACCGTGTCGTGCAGCATCGCGTAGGGATGGAACGGCTTCCCCCGCGAGGCGACGTCCTGCTTGTACTGCTGGAACTCCCGGCGCCGGCGCTCGATCCGCGGGTTAACGGCCATCGTTCCTCCTCGCGGTCGGGTTGACGAGGCCGGCGCGGCCGCCGTTGCGGGCCACGACCTCGTCCGGCAGCGGGCCGGTGCCGGCCGCCTGCTTCGACCACGGCGGCGAGGTGACGCCGAGGCGGACGACGAGGTAGAGGTGCAGGCCGATCAGGCCCATGATCAGGCCGGGCAGCAGCAGCATGTGGATCGAGTAGAAGCGCGAGAGCGTGTCCGGCCCGATCTCGGCACCACCTCGCAGCAGCGACGCGATGAACGGGCCGAGGAACGGCGCCGTCCCGTTGATGTTGACGCCGACGACCGTCGCCCAGTACGCCGTCTGATCCCAGGGCAGCAGGTAGCCGGTGAAGCCCTCGAACATGCCGACCGCGACGAGCAGCACGCCGACGATCCAGTTCAGCTCGCGCGGGTACTTGTACGCGCCGAAGAGGAAGACGCGGCCCATGTGCATGAACATCAGGATGATGAAGACGCTCGCGCCCCACTTGTGCATGCCGCGGACGAGCCAGCCCCAGGTCAGGTCGTTCGTGATGTGCTGGATCGACTCGTACGCGACCGGCAGCCCCGTCTTCGGGTCGACCGTCGCGCTCGGCTTGTAGTACATCGCCAGGATCACGCCGGTCAGCGCCTGGACGAGGAACGCGGTCAGCGTCGCCGAGCCGAGCGTCTGGAACCAGTTCGTGTCGCCCGGGACCTTGCGGAAGAGGAAGTAGCGGACGCCCCCGATCAGGCCGGAGCGCTCCTCCAGCCAGTCGAGCGGATAGACCGCCGCCGCCTGGAGCTGGGCGCGGCGCTGTGCACGGACGTCGGCGCGGCTGGCCATCAGTGCGGCGCCTGGACGGGGTAGAACCAGAACTCGGGCCCGTTGACGTGCTGGCCCGGGCCGTGCAGGTCGTACTTCTCGATCTTGGCGGTCGCGCCGGAGCCGAGGACGCTGCTGACGCTGTAGTTCTTGAGCAGGTAGAGGTGGCCGTTCTTGATCGAGAAGCTCCAGCGGTCGAGGGCGCGGACGGCCGGGCCGGCGGTGCGGTTGCCCTCGGTGTCGAACGCGCTGCCGTGGCAGGGGCAGAGGAAGCCGCCGGCCGGGATCGTCGGGATCAGCGTCAGCTCGTTGTCGCCGGCCTTGAAGGTCTTCTTGGCCGCGTCGTCGATCGGGCCGCCGGGCTGCACCGGGCAGCCGAGGTGCGTGCAGCGGTTGGAGATGATCGTGAAGCTCGGCTCGCTCTTGCCGCCGACCTGCGCGGACCCGTTGTTGCGGACGAAGGCGGTGCGGCGCGAGACCTCGCCCTGCGACGGGTTCTCCATGAAGGTCGCGACCATGTACTTGCCCTCGGGGTAGTTCGAGAGCGGCCCGAGGTCGATGTCCGGGTGGCCCTGGTGGAGGAACACCGGCGCGATCGCGAAGCCGGCGACCGGGACGGTGACGATGCCGCCGATCACGCCGCCGAGGCCGAGCGTCGCGCCCTCGAGGAACTTCGAGCGCGGGAAGCGCTCGCCGGGCGGCATCGCGGCCGGGCCCGCCTGCGCCGGCAGCGCCGGGCCGGTGGCGGACTCGACGGCGCCGCCCTCGCCGAGCTCGCGCGCGGCGGCGGTCAGGTTCCGGTCGACCGAGATCTCGCGCACCCAGAGGAACGCGAAGATCGCGGCGACGCCGGCGCCGATGCCGACGACGACCCACGAGACGACGAGCCCGACGAGCAGCGCCGCGATTCCGATCGCGAAGCCGACGGGCCAGAGGCTCGGACCGGGGAGATGATGCTCGTCGTGTTCTGCCACTAGCGGGAAGGATTCAAGCGACTGCTCTCGGGGGTCGTCAACGTCGCAACAGATGCCGCAACGCGTTGGAACTATGACGGTTGCCGGTCGGCGGCGCAGGGACAACCGCCGCGAGCCCGTATTCGTCCCACCGCCGGTCGACGAGCTCGCGGATCTCCGGCGTCATCTCGATCTCGGGCGGCCACGGGCGCGTTCCCTCGGCCGGGCCCTTCGCCGTCGCGTCGATCCCGAGCTTGCCGCCGAGGAACTGCAGCGTCGGCGCGTGGTCGAGGTGGTCGAGCGGCCCCTCTGTCAGGACGACGTCGCGCTTCGGGTCGACGTTGGCGCCGACGTAGAAGAAGACCTCGGCGTAGTCGTGCACGTTCACGTGCTCGTCGACGACGACGACCGCCTTCGTCAGGCTCAGCATCCCGAGCCCCCAGATCGCGTGCATCACCTTGCGCGCGTGGCCCGGG
>DASSSQ010000035.1:0-21046 GCA_035708405.1 Gaiellaceae bacterium | reverse complement strand
GAGTTCGACATCGAGAAGCTCCGCTACAACCGGATCATCGTCATGACCGACGCGGACGTCGACGGCTCGCACATCCGCACGCTGATCCTGACGTTCCTCTTCCGGCAGATGCCCGAGCTGATCGACAACGGCCACGTCTACATCGCCGTGCCGCCGCTCTACAAGGTGAAGATCGGCAACCAGGAGTACTACTTCGAGAAGGACGCCCAGCTCGAGGAGCTGCTCGTGCGGGAGCGCGTGCACGAGATCGCGATCGCCGACCGCGACGGCGCCGAGGTGAAGCTGACCGAGGCGAAGTGGCAGCGGCTCGCCGGCCTCCTGCAGGACTTCGAGGGCTGGTCGTCGCGGCTTCGCTCCGATTTCGGCCACGCCGCGGGCGCGTTCACGATCGAGCACCGGCTCGTCGAGAGCGAGGCGACGACGCCGGCCGAGGCTGCCGCCGCGGTCGCCGGTCTGCCGACGAACGGCTACACCTTCGAGGTCGTGAGCGCCGCCGCCGACGCGGTCGTCGTCAAGCTCGTCGAGACCGAGACGAGTGCCGCGCAGACGATCTCCGTGCCGGCCGAGCTGCTCGCCTCCCCGGTCTACGCGAACGTGCGCCGCGCGCACGAGAAGCTGGCCGAGCTCGCGGGCCGGCCGCCGTTCACCCTCCGCTACGGCAAGCACGTCGAGGTCGCGCAGACCTACGACGAGCTCCACGATCTCGCGCTCGACCTGACCAAGCGCGACAGCATCTCCCTCTCCCGCTTCAAGGGGCTCGGCGAGATGAACTCGGAGCAGCTCTGGGAGACGACGATGGATCCGGCGAAGCGCCTGCTCGTGCGCGTCGACGTCGAGGACGCCTCGACCGCGGACAAGGTCTTCTCGGTGCTGATGGGCGATCAGGTCGAGCCGCGGCGCGCCTTCATCCAGGAGAACGCCCGCGACGTGAAGTTCCTGGACGTGTAGGTGACGCGTGTCTGAGGTGGAGACCGGAGCGCTCGGGCCGGGCCGGATCGAGGCCCGCGAGCTCGAGCAGGAGATGCGCTCGAGCTACCTCGACTACGCGATGAGCGTGATCGTCGGCCGCGCGCTCCCCGATGTGCGCGACGGCCTGAAGCCGGTGCACCGCCGCGTGCTCTGGGCGATGTGGGACGCCGGCTTCCGCCCCGGCCGCCCGTACGTGAAGTGCGCGAAGGTCGTCGGCGAGGTGATGGGCAACTACCACCCGCACGGCGACGCCTCGATCTACGACACGCTCGTCCGGATGGCGCAGCCGTTCTCGCTGCGCTACCTGCTGGTCGACGGCCAGGGCAACTTCGGCTCGATCGACGATGACCCGCCAGCGGCTATGAGGTACTGCTTGTCAAAAGACAGCAGAGTTGAGACGCGTCAGGGTCTAATCCGCATAGCCGATCTCCTGCCTGACGCGGAGCCGGAGAGCAGCAATCCCGTCGACTTCGAGGTACGCGATCGGCTTGGACGCCCCGTCAAGGCGTCCATGCTCTTCCACTCCGGTTCGCATCCGACGCTGCGGTTGAGGACGCGCGAGGGCTTCGAGCTCACCGGAACACACAATCACCCGCTTCTCTGCCTCGTTGATATGGCGGGCGTCCCGTTGCTGATGTGGAAGCTGCTCGACGAGATCGAGCCCGGCGACCACGTTCTCGTCGCGCGGATGCCGCGGATCGATCTCGAATCACCAGGAGAGCAACGTCTGGAGGCTCTGCTGCTAGGCGCGTTTGTTTCCGAGGGGTGGGCGAGCGGGCCAAGTGCTGGATTCGCCAACTGTGACGAGGAGTACTTCGACGTTGTACTCGCAGCGTTCGACGCGGTCATCGGAGGGCCCAGAGCCATCCGTCGCGAAACGTTGCCGTCAGGCCGCGTGCTGCACCGTCTGGAGATCGCTCGCTCGAAGAGGTTGCTGGACAGCGCCCTGGCCGAGCTCGTCGGCTCGCGCAGCGCGGAGAAGGCCGTCCCGGAGAGCGTCTGGCGTGGCTCGGGCGCGTTCAAGCACGTCTTCCTGCAGTCGCTCTTCACCGGCGACGGCTCATCGTCGCTGCTGCCGCGCAGGAGCATCCAGATCTCCTACTCGACACGCAGCGAGCAGCTCGCGAGGGACGTCCAGCTGCTGCTGCTCCAGTTCGGCGTCGTCGGCCGGCTCGCGCGTCACGCCACGGGCGAGTGGAAGGTCGTGATCTCGAATCGCCGCGACGCGCGCCTCTTCGCCGAGCGCGTCGGCTTCCTCGGCTCCAAGCAGGCGAAGCTCGAGCGCGCGCTCGCGACGCTGCCGACCGAGAGCCGGTCGCTCAGCCGCGACACGGTCCCGTACGTCGCCGAGTACATTCGCTCCGAGTGCGACGACGACTGGCTGCACCGCCACAACGTCGACCGGATCGAGCGCTGGGAGCGCGGCGGCACCGCGATCCTCGAGCGCGTCCGCTCGGACGAGGTCAGGCGCGTCGTCGAGCCGCTCGTCTCGGGCGACTACTACTACGCGACGGTCGCGTCGGTCGAGGACGCGGGCGTGCAGCCGGTCTACTCGCTGCGCATCGACAGCGCCGACCACGCGTTCCTGACGAACGGCTTCGTCAGCCACAACACCGAATCGCGGCTCGCGCGGATCTCGACCGAGATGCTGCGCGACATCGACGCCGACACCGTCGACTTCGGCCCCAACTACGACGAGTCGCGCAAGGAGCCGTTGACGCTGCCGTCGCGGTTCCCGAACCTGCTCGTCAACGGCTCGGCGGGGATCGCGGTCGGGATGGCGACCAACATGCCGCCGCACCAGCTCGGCGAGGTCGTCGACGCGGTCGTGGCGATGATCGACGACCCCGAGGTCTCGGTCGACGGGCTGATGAAGCACGTCAAGGGACCGGACTTCCCGACCGGCGCCTACATCGTCGGCCGCGCCGGCATCCGCGACGCCTACCGCACCGGCCGCGGCCGCGTCGTCATGCGCGCGCGCGCCCACATCGAGGAGCTGCGCGGCGGCAAGTCGGCGATCGTCGTCACCGAGCTCCCGTACGGCGTCAAGAAGGGCGGCGACACCGGCGTGATCACGAAGATCGCCGAGCTCGTCAACGACAAGGTGCTGACCGAGATCTCCGACCTCGCCGACCACTCCGACCGCACCGGCATGCGGATCCAGATCGAGCTGAAGCGCGAGGCGGTGCCGCAGGTCGCCCTGAACAAGCTGTTCAAGCACACGCCGCTGCAGACGACCTTCGGCTACAACGCGGTCGCGCTCGTCGACGGCGTTCCGCGCACGCTGTCGCTGCTCGAGCTCGTCCGCCACTACCTCGACTACCAGCGCGAGATCGTCGTCCGCCGCTCGAAGCACGAGCTGCGGCAGGCTGAGAAGCGGGCGCACGTCCTGCAGGGGCTGCTGATCGCGCTCGACAACCTCGACGCCGTGATCGCGCTGATCCGCGCCGCCGCCGACACGGAGGCCGCCCGCGACGGCCTGATGGCGCAGTTCTCGCTCTCGGAGATCCAGGCGCAGGCGATCCTCGACATGCGGCTCGCGCGGCTGACCGGCCTCGCCCGCAAGGAGGTCGAGGACGAGCACGCCGACCTGCAGGAGCGGATCGGCGAGCTGCGGACGATCCTCGGCGACCCGGCACGCGTCGACGGCGTCGTCCGCGAGGAGCTGCTCGAGATCAAGCAGATCTACGGTCGCGGCGACGACCGCCGCACCGAGATCGTCGCCGCCGAGGAGGAGCTCGAGCTCGAGGACCTGATCGCGGAAGAGGACATGGTGATCGCGATCACCCGCTCCGGCTACATCAAGCGGCTGCCGGTCACCGCCTACCGCGAGCAGCGCCGCGGCGGCATCGGCGTGATGGGGATGGAGCTGAAGGAGGACGACTACATCGAGCACCTCTTCGTCGCCTCGACCCACGACTACATCCTCTTCTTCACGAACGTCGGCAAGGTCTACCGGCTGAAGGTGCACGAGCTGCCGCTCGGGTCGCGCCAGTCGCGCGGGCGGGCGATCGTCAACCTGCTCCCGTTCCGCCAGGACGAGCAGGTGCGCGCCGTGATCCAGACGCGCAGCTTCGAGGAGGCGAGGTACCTCGTCTTCGCGACCAAGAACGGCGTCGTCAAGAAGACCGAGCTGCGCGCCTACAACACCCCGCTGAAGGCGGACGGGATCATCGCGATCAAGATGCGCGAGGGCGACGAGCTCGTCGGCGTCCGCCACTCGACCGGATCCAACGACATCCTGATGGTCTCGCAGAAGGGCCAGGCGATCCGCTTCCACGAGACCGACGTGCGCGCGATGGGTCGCGATGCGTCCGGCGTCGCCGGCATGAAGCTGCGCGGCGGCGACGAGGTGATCGCGGTCAACATCGCCGAGGACGACGCCGACCTGCTCGTCGTCACCGAGAACGGCTACGGCAAGCGGACGCGCGTCTCCGACTACCCGGTCAAGGGCCGCGGCGGCATGGGCGTCAAGACCGTCCAGCTGACGGAGGCGCGCGGCTATCTCGTCGGCTCGCGGGTCGTCCGCGACGGCTATCAGGTGATGCTGATCTCGACCGGCGGCACCGTGATCAAGATCCCCGTCGAGGACGTGAAGCGGCTCGGCCGCGCGACGCAGGGCGTGATCGTGATGCGCCTGCGCGGCGAGGAGACCGTCTCGGCGCTGGCGCCGGTCGTCGAGAGCGACGAGCCCGAGCCTGCCGCGGCCTCCGCAGAGCCGGAGTAGGTTTCGGCTCTTTTCGGCGGGTTACCTCTTCCCAAACTCCAGGGAGGATGATATTCCTCTCACGCGAGGGGTCGATTCCGCCGAAGAAAGAGTCTCGATATGTCTTTCACCAAACAAGTGGACCTGCTGGAGCCGATCGACATGTCGGAGCATCTCGGCAAGATCGAGCTCTACCTGGGGCAGGTCTGCGCGATCGCCGGCATCTCGAAGATGCAGCTCGACTACTGGACGAACAAGGCGCAGATCCCGACCAAGGGCAAGAAGCAGCGCATCTACGACATGGACGCGGTCGAGACCGTGATGCTGATCAAGCAGGCGAAGGACAAGGGTCTGAACCTCGGCGCCGCGATCGACGCTGCGCGCCGGTTCCGCGAGCAGGCCAAGCAGCAGCGAGCCTGACCCCGGCGCCGTCGGGAGTCGCCGGTTTGCGAGGGCCGCCGCGTGCGGCCTTCGCCGTCGTCAGGGGCCGGCGGTCGGGTCGGGCTTCGGCAGGAACGACGTGAGCACGTCGATCGGCGCCGGGAAGACGATCGTCGTCGACTGCGAGGAGCCGAGCTCGAGCAGCGTCTGCAGGTAGCGCAGCTGCAGCGCGATCGGGTGGGACTCGATCACGAGCGCCGCGTCCTTCAGCCGCTCGGAGGCCTGGTACTCGCCCTCGGCGTTGATCACCTTCGCGCGGCGCTCGCGCTCGGCCTCCGCCTGCCGCGCCATCGCACGCTGCATCCCCTGCGGGATCTCGACGTCCTTGACCTCGACGATCGAGACCTTGATCCCCCACGGCGTCGTCGCCTCGTCGATGATCTCCTGCAGGATCGCGTTGATCTTCTCTCGCCCCGAGAGCAGCTCGTCGAGCTGGTGCTGGCCGAGCACCGCGCGCAGCGTCGTCTGGGCGATCTGCGAGGTGGCGACCATGAAGTTCTCGATCCCGACGATCGCGTCCTTCGGCGCGACGATGCGGAAGTACGCGACGGCGTTCACGCGCACCGGCACGTTGTCCTTCGTGATCACCTCCTGCGGCGGGATGTTGAGCGTGATCGTCCGCAGGTCGACCTTCACGAGCTGGTCGACCAGCGGGATCTTGAAGACGATCCCCGGCCCCTTCGGCGGGTCGAGCAGCCGCCCGAAGCGGAACATGACGCCACGCTCGTACTCGCGCAGGATGCGGACGAAGCCGAGCATGGCCCCGATCCTATGTGACAGTCGCCGCGTGGGGGAGCGGCCGGACGACGAGCACGAGTCCGTCCAGCGACTCGACCCGCACGCGCCGGCCGGGGACGAGCAGCGAGCCGTCCGTCGCGACCGCGCGCCAGAGCTCGCCGGCGACGAAGACCTGCCCGTCGCGGCGCACCTCGCCCTCGGCGCCGATCAACGTCTCCGGGCCGACCGCGACCGGCAGCCGGCGCGCCGCGACCCCCTTCCCGAGCGCGAACGACCAGAAGGCGGCGATCGCGCAGCCGACGCCGACGACGAGCCACGCGTCCACCTGGTAGCTCGGCGGCTCGTTCTGGAAGAGCAGCACGAGCCCGAAGCCGAGCGGGATCAGCCCCGCGACGGTCAGGACGCCGTGCGTCATCGCGTGCAGGTCGACGAGGAGCAGCGCGACGCCGAGCAGCACGAGCACGATCCCGACCCAGCTCGGCTGCAGCACCGAGAAGCCGTAGAGCGCGATCAGCAGGCAGACGGCGCCGAGCGCGCCGGGCAGCACGACGCCCGGGTGCAGCACCTCGAAGAAGAGCCCGGCGAGGCCGGCGAGGAAGAGGATCGAGATCAGGTTCGGGTCGATCACGAGGTTCAGCAGCCTCGTCGTGAAGCCGGGCGAGACGCGGTCGATCCGCGCGCCGGCGAGGTGGAGCGCGAACGGGCGCTGCGCGTCCTTCGTTCGGTAGCCGTCGAGCCTGCGCAGGAGCGCTGGCAGCGTCGGCGCCTGCAGGTCGATCACGTTGCGGGCGAGCGCCTCGTCGGCGGTCAGGTTCGAGGCGACGCGGACGGCGCTGTCGGCCCACTTCGCGTTGCGGTGGTGGCTCTTCGCGAGGCCGCGCAGCGAGGCGGCCGCGTCGTTGACCGTCTTGCGCCGCAGGTCGGAGCCGATGTTCTGGCCGCTCGACTCGATCGGCGTCGAGGAGCCGATGTTCGTCTCCGGCCCCATCGCGAGCACGTCGGCGGCCTGCGAGATCCAGACTCCGGCCGACGCCGCTCGCGCGCCGGCAGGCCAGACGTAGACGATCACCGGCACCGTCGACGCGAGCTCGGTCTGCATGATCTTCCGCATCGAGTCGGAGAGGCCGCCGGGCGTGTCGAGCAGGATCACGACGGCGTCGTAGCCGTCTCCCGCCGCGCGGCGGATCTGATGGTCGAGGTAGCCCTCGGTCGCCGGGTTGACGTCGGCGGCGAAGCGGACCGCGAGCACGCGCGGGGCGGCACCATGCGCGGCGGCGGGAGCCGCGAGCGCGGCGAGGACGAGCGCGGCCAGCGCGAGCTTCCTCATGGCTTCTGAGGTAAAGATTGCATGAGAGCCCCTGGTCAGGGGAGGGACGGAGTGGCACGGTGCGAAGTCGTGTCCGTGCGCCTCGCCGCCCTCGTCCTCGCCGCGCTCGCGTTGCCGGCGGCCGCCCGCGCCGGCGACGTGACGATGATCGCGCGCGACGTGCCGCTCGGGCCGCGCGCGCTCGCCGCCGTGCAGCCGCCGATCCGCTTCGACATGGTCGGCCTGCACTGGCAGGGATCCGGCAGCGTCCGCTTCCGCACGCACCGGCTCGCCGGCGGCTGGAGCCCGTGGACGGCCGCAGACGCGGACGCGCTGCCGGACGCGCGGTCGCCCGAGCGCGCCCGCACGAGGCTCTGGCACGACGGCGCGCCCGTCTGGACCGGCGGCTCCGACCGGATCCAGCTCCGCACGAGCGGCACCGTCACCCGGCTCCGCGCCTACTACCTCTGGAGCCGCACCGGGAAGCAGCCGCCGGTCCGCCGCGTCGCCGTCGCCGGCCAGCCGACGATCCTCACCCGCTTCGACTGGCAGGCGAACGAGAAGATCGTGCGCGCGAGGCCGCAGTACGCGCCGGCGCTCAGGCTCGCGATCGTCCATCACACCGTCAACGCGAACGGCTACACACGCGCGCAGGTGCCGGCGATCCTGCGCGGGATCGAGACCTACCACGTGCTCGGAAACGGCTGGAACGACATCGGCTACAACTTCCTCGTCGACCGCTTCGGTCAGATCTGGGAGGGCCGGGCCGGCGGCATCGACCGCAACGTGATCGGCGCCCACTCGGCGGGCTTCAACACCGGCTCGGTCGGGGTGGCGCTGATCGGCACCTACCAGAACGTCGGGCCGACCCCGGCGCAGACGGCGGCGCTCGTCAAGCTGCTCGCGTGGCGCCTGGACGTGGCGCACGTCGACCCGCTCTCCTTCCTCCGCTTCACCTCGCTCGGGAACTCGAAGTGGCCGCGCGGGACGCCGGTGCTGCTGCGCGCGATCTCCGGCCACCGCGACACGTACTTCACCGAGTGCCCGGGACAGAAGCTGTACGACGAGCTGCCGGCGATCGCGAAGCAGGTCGCGCGGACCGGGCTGCCGAAGATCTACGCGCCGGCCGCGAAGGCCGTGCCGGCGGAGGCGGTGCGCTTCACCGCGACGCTCTCCGCGCCCGCGCCGTGGACGGTGACCGTCACCGACCGCACCGGCACCACCGTCGCCACCGGCAAGGGCACCGGCACGAAGGTCGACTGGACGTGGAACGGCGCCACGACCGCTCCCGCGCCGTACGGCTGGACGATCCAGGCTCCCGGCGCGCGCTCCGCGACCGGCTCGCTCGGCGGCTCGCCGCCGCCCGCGTCGACGTTGACCGGGCTCTCGGCGCCGGCGGTGCTCGCGCCGGCGGCGGACGGGTCCGGCGCGACGGCGCAGGTCGGCTTCGCGCTCGGCGTCGAGGCGCAGGTGTCGGTCAAGCTGCTGGACGTGGCGGGTAGGACCGTGCTCTCGGCGCCGCCGGCGCTGCTCGAGCCGGGCCCGCAGCAGGTCGCGCTCGCCGTCGGCGCGCTGCCGGACGGCCGCTACCGCGTCGTCGTCTCCGCCCAGCCGACCGGCGGCAAGCCGGTGACGGCGTCGGCGGGACTCGTCGTCGACCGCACCGCGACCGGGTTCGCCGCGTCGTCGCCGGCGCTCTCCCCGAACGGCGACGGCGTTCAGGACTCGGTCTCCTTCTCCTTCGCGCTCGCGGCGAGCGTGCCGCTCCGGCTCGAGCTGCAGCAGAACGGCGTGGTCGTCGCGACGCTTTTGAACGCGACGCTCGGGCCGGGGCCGCAGGTCGCGCAGTGGAACGGGACGGACGTGAGCGGGACGCCGGTTCCCGACGGCACCTACCAGGCGGTGCTGACCGTGACCGACGCGCAGGGCGTCGTCGCCCAGACGCTGCCGGTCGTCGTCGACACGACGCCGCCGCAGCTGACGCTGCTCGATGCGACCGGGCTCCGCTTCTCGCTCTCCGAGCCGGCCACGGTGACGTTGCTCGTCAACGGCGCGCGCGAGCTGAAGGTGGAGCCGGCCGGCGCGTGGCACGTGCCGGCGCCGAAGGCGGGCGTCCAGACGGTGAGCGCGACCGCGACCGACGCGGCCGGCAACGTCTCGCCGGCGGTCAGCTTCCCGTAGGCGGACGCCACTCGTAGAGCGCGTCCGGCAGGCGCTCCATGTTGCCGGAGCCGTCGCCGAGCTCGACGAGCCGGCAGCCGTGGCGCTCGTAGAAGCGGCGCGAGGCCTCGAGGTGCTGGAAGACGTAGAGGCGGAAGCCGTCCGGTCGCCGCTGCTTGGCGAGGGCGATCAGCGCCGTCCCGACGCCGCGGCCCTGCGCCTCCGGCCGGACGTAGAGGTACTCGAGCACGCCGTCGCCGAGCGCCATGAAGGCCCGGTCGCCGACGAGCCAGGTCTCGTTGCCGAGCACGCGGTCGCAGAACTCGCGCGCGTGCTCCGGCGGCGGAGACGGCAGGCCCTGGCCGGCGCGCGCGGCGGCGAAGATCTCGAGCACGAGGTCGGCGTCGGCGGCGGTGCCGGGCCGCGTCTCGTCCCAGGCGACGAACGCGCGCTCGATCCGGAGCAGCAGCTCGGCCAGCAGCTCGGCCGGATCGACCTCGCCGCCGAGCGACGCCGCGCCCGCGTACGGCGCCGAGCCGCAGTTGACCCCGACGCCGAGCACGATCCGCCCCTCCTGCGCCTCGGCGAGGATCCCGGCCAGCTTGCGGCCGCCGAGCAGCAGGTCGTTCGGCGGCTTGATCTCCGGCCGCAGCGCCGTCAGCGCCTCGATCGCCGCCGCCGCCGCCTCGCCGACGACGCCGGTCAGCGTCGGCCAGTCCTGCACCGACCGGGCCGGGCGGAGCACGACGGAGAAGAGCAGCGAGCGGCCCGGCTCGTCGACCCAGATCCGCCCGAGCCGCCCGCGACCCTCCGTCTGGTGCGCGGCGACGGCGACGGTGCCGTGCGGCGCGCCGGCCGGCGCGAGCCGCTGCGTCGACGGGCAGCTCTCGGCGTAGAGGTAGGAGTCCCGTCCGAACGAGCCGCGCAGCAGCGGCAGCACCCGCTCGGCGTGGAGGGACACGCCACTACACTAGTCCGGCCCCATGCAACCGCCGCGACCGAAGAGCCGTCAGATCGGGCGAGAGCTGCGGGCGGATCCACCGCTCCGCTACGAGACGTTGAGCGACCCGATCCTGGTGCGGAGAGCGAAAGACGGAGACGAACGGGCGCTCGCGGCGCTCTGCGAACGGCATGCGCCCCGCGTCGAGCGGCTCGCGCGGCACGTCCTGCGCGACCCGGAGGACGCCCGCGACGCGGCGCAGGAGTCGCTCGCCAAGCTCTGCGTCCGGATCCGCCAGTTCCGCGGCGAGTCGCAGTTCACGACCTGGCTGCACCGGCTGACGCTCAACACGTGCAAGGACGTCGCCGAGAGGCGGCGCGCCCGTTCGACGGAGCCGCTCGGCGACGACCTGCGCGAGGCGCCGGACGGCGACCCGGCGCGCGCGGCCGCGCTCTCGGAGCTGCGCGCCGAGCTCTGCGACGCGCTCGGCGAGCTGAGCCCCGACCAGGCGCAGGTGCTCGTCCTCAACGCGGGCTACGGCTACTCGTTCACGGAGATCTCGGACGCGTCGGGAATGCCCGTCGGCACCGCCAAGAGCTACGCCTTCCGCGCGCGCGCCCGGCTGCGCGCGCGACTCGAACGGACGGAATCGGCGGTCGCGTGACGCCGTCGCCGCCCCTGGGCCGGGACGAGATCGAGCAGATCCTCCCGCACCGGCCGCCGTTCCTGCTCGTCGACGAGGTGCTGGAGCTCGAGCCGGGCGCGCGCGTGCTCGCGCGCAAGACGGTGACCGAGGAAGACTGCGCCGGCCACTTCCCGGGCAACCCGATCATGCCCGGCGTCAAGATGGTCGAGGCGCTCGCCCAGTGCGGTGCGGTCGCGGTGCTCTCGGAGGAGGAAAACCGCGGCAAGCTGGCGCTCTTCGCCGGTATCGACGACGTGCGCTTCAAGCGGATCGTGCGACCCGGCGACGTGCTCAGCCTCGAGTGCACGCTCGAGACGGTGCGCGGCCCGATCGGCCGCGGCAAGGCGCGCGCCACCGTCGACGGCGAGCTCGCGGTGCGCGGGACGCTCACGTTCGCGGTGGAACGATGATCGGCAAGGCCAGGGAGGGCTACCCGGTGACGATCACCGGGCTCGGCTGCCACGTGCCGGAGCGGGTGCTGACGAACGCCGACCTCGAGCGGCTCGTCGACACCTCGGACGAGTGGATCATGACCCGCACCGGCATCCGTGAGCGCCGCATCGCCGCCGAGGAGGAGGCGCTGACCGATCTGGCGCTTCCCGCTGCGCGGGAAGCGCTCGCGGACGCAGGCGTCGATCCGGCGGATCTCGACCTGATCATCGTGGCGACCGTGACGCCGGATATGGCATTCCCCGCCAGCGCCGCGCTCCTGGCAGATCAGCTAGGCAGCAGCGAAGCTGCTGCCTACGACCTCTCCGCCGGCTGCACCGGCTTCATGTACGCGGTCGCGCAGGCCTACGGCATGGTCGCGGCCGGGCTCGTCGAGCGGGCGCTCGTCGTCGGCGGCGACGTGCTCTCGAAGATCCTCGACTGGCAGGACCGCTCGACGCTCGTCCTCTTCGGCGACGGCGCCGGCGCGGTCGTGCTCGAGCGGAGCCGCGGCGACGGCGGCTTCCTCGGCTTCGAGCTCGGCGCGGAAGGCTCCGGCGGCGTCCACCTCTGGCTCCCGGGCAGCGGCTCGCGCCGCTTCGCCGACGGGGATTCCTACGTCAAGATGAACGGCCGCGAGGTCTTCAAGTTCGCGACGCGGGTGCTCGTGTCGTCGGCGGAGAAGCTGCTGGCCGAGTGCGGCCGCACGATCGACGACGTCGACCTGTACGTCCCGCACCAGGCGAACGTGCGGATCATCGACCACGCGACGAAGAAGCTCGGCGTCCCGGAGGAGAAGGTCGTTGTCAACGTCGACCGCTTCGGGAACACTTCCTCGGGGTCGATCCCGCTCGCGCTCGCCGACGCGGCCGCGGAGGGACGGCTGAAGCCGGGCGAGCTCGTGCTGATGACCGGAATGGGCGCAGGCCTCACGTGGGGCTCGGCGCTGATCGAATGGACGGAGGAGGTGATGGTGGCGTGAGCGGCAAGATCGCATTCATGTTCCCCGGTCAGGGGTCGCTCGAGATCGGCATGGGTCGCGACATCGCGGAGGCGGTGCCGGCGGCGATGGCGGTCTACGACGAGGGCAGCGAGGCGTCCGGCCTCGACCTGCGCAAGATCTGCTTCGAGTCCTCGGTCGAGGATCTCGTCGACACGGAGGTGCAGCAGCCGGTGCTCGTGACGACGAGCCTGGCGATCGAGGAGGCGATCCGCTCGCGCGGCATCCATCCCGACTTCGTCGTCGGCCACTCGGTCGGCGAGTTCGCGGCGCTCGCCGCGGCCGACACGCTCTCGGTGCGCGACGCGATCGCGCTCGTGCGCGAGCGCGGCCTCGCGATGGCGGAGGCGGCGCGCGAGCGGCCGGGCGCGATGGCGGCGATCCTCGGCCTCGCCGACGAGGTCGTCGAGTCGCTCTGCCAGAAGATCCACGAGGTCTGGCCCGCGAACTACAACTGCCCGGGCCAGCTCGTGATCTCCGGCTCCAACCACGGGATCGACGAGGCCTGCGTCGAGGCCGAGCGCGAGGGCGCGCGGCGCGCGATCAAGCTGCGCGTCTCGGGCGCGTTCCACTCGCCGCTCGTCGAGCGCGCGGCCGAGCGGCTGAAGCCGGCGATCGAGCGTGTCCCGTTTGCCGACCAGCACGCGGCCTTCATGTCGACGGTGACGGCGAAGCTGGAGGAGGCGCAGGCCTACCGCGAGCTGCTGCTCGCGCAGCTGACCTCGCCGGTCAAGTTCATGCAGGCCGCGCGCGAGCTGATCGCGCAGGGCGTGACGATCTTCGTCGAGGTCGGCCCCGGCAACGTGCTGAGCGGTTTACTGAAGAGGATCGACAGGGGAGTGAAGGCGATCCCCGTCAACAACCTGAAGGCGCTACAGGAGCTCGAGGACGCGATTGGCTGAGCCCTTCGCCTCTCTCGAAGGGAAGACAGCCCTCGTCACCGGAGCATCCCGCGGCATCGGCGCGGCGATCGCCGAGGAGCTGGCGCGCGCCGGCGCGGCGGTCGTGCTCGGCTACCGCTCCGGCGCCGACGAGGCGGAGGAGGTCGCGGCGCGGATCGGCGGGCGGGCCGTGCGGGCCGACGTCGCCGACGCCGAGGACGCCGCGCGGCTCGTCGCGGAGGCGGGCGACGTCGACGTCCTCGTCAACAACGCGGGCCTGACCCGCGACGGCCTGCTCGCGCGCATGAGCGACGACGACTGGCGCACGGTGATCGACACGAACCTCGCCTCCTGCTTCTACACCTGCCGCGCGGTCACGCGGCCGATGATGAAGAAGCGGGCGGGCGCGATCGTCAACGTCTCCTCGATCGTCGGCGTCCACGGCAACTGGGGACAGACCAACTACGCTGCCTCGAAGGCGGGGATCATCGGCTTCACGAAGTCGCTCGCGAAGGAGCTCGGCTCGCGCAATGTGCGCGCGAACGTCGTCGCGCCGGGCTACGTGACGACGCGGCTGACCGAGGCGCTGCCGGCGGAGGCGACCGAGGCGATGCTCGCGAACACCGCGCTCGGGCGGCTCGGCGAGCCTGCGGACGTGGCCGGGGCGGTACGCTTCCTCTGCTCCGACGACGCCGCCTTCGTCACGGGCGCGGTGCTGCTCGTCGACGGCGGCCTGGGGATGTAGAGAGGCGAGGTTTTGAGCCAGAACGGAAGACGGAGGGTCGTGATCACCGGCCTCGGCGCGGTCACGCCGCTCGGCAAGGACGTCGAGTCGACCTGGAGCGCGCTGCTCGCGGGCGCGTCCGGCGCGGGCGAGATCACCCTCTTCGACACGAGCGGCTATCCCGTCCACTTCGCCTGCGAGGCGAAGGAGTTCGTGCCGACCGACTGGATCGAGCACAAGCAGGCGCGGCGGATGGACCGGTTCGCGCAGCTCGTCGTCTCGGCCGCCCGGCAGGCGGAGGCCGACGCGGGGCTCGAGATCGCGAAGGAGCCGGACCGCGTCGGCGTCGGCGTCGCGACCGGGATCGGCGGCCTGAAGTCCTTCCAGGACTGCTACGACGTCCTCCGCGACCGCGGCCCCGATCGGGTCAATCCGTTCTCGATCCCGGCGATCATCCCGAACATGGGCGCGGCCTGGGTCTCGATGGAGCTCGGGACGAAGGGGCCGCTCTCGTCGCAGTGCACGGCCTGCGCCGCGTCGAACATGGCGATCGGCGACGGGATGGACGCGATCCGGCTCGGCCGCGCGGACGTGATGCTGTGCGGCGGCACGGAGGCGCCGATCACCGAGGTCGGGATCGCGGGCTTCGGCGCGATGCGCGCGCTCTCGCGGCGGAACGCCGATCCGCAGGCGGCGTCGCGGCCCTTCGACGCGCACCGCGACGGCTTCGTGATGGGCGAGGGTGGCGCGATCCTCGTGCTCGAGGAGCTGGAGCACGCGCGGGCGCGCGGCGCGAAGATCTACGCGGAGCTGCTCGGCTACGGCGTCTCCGCGGACGCGAACCACATCACCGAGCCGGATCCGTCCGGGGAGAGCCCGGCGCGCGCGCTGCAGATGGCGTTCGCCGACGCTGGCATCGAGCCGGGGGACGTCGACTACGTGAACGCGCACGCGACCTCGACGCCGCTCGGCGACGCGTCCGAGACGCGGGTGATCAAGCGCGCGCTCGGGGAGGCGCACGCCTACGAGGTCGCCGTCTCCGGGACGAAGGGCGCGACCGGCCACTGCCTCGGCGCCGCCGGCGCGATCGAGGCGATCTTCACGACGCTCGCGGTCGCGCGCGGCACGCTGCCGCCGACGATCAACTACGACGACGCCGACCCGGAGTGCGACCTCGACTACGTCCCGAACGAGCCGCGCGAGGCGCCGGAGGCGACGATCGGGGTCTCGAACAGCTTCGGCTTCGGCGGCCACAACGCGTCGGTCGTCGTCCGCCGCTGGGCCGAGTCGTAACGCTTCCGTTGCGGGGTCTGACCCCGTTGCGAGACTGTGACGGATGGAGTACGAGCTGCGGGTCTCGGCGCGGGCGCGCTACCTGCGCGTCGAGGTGCCGTTCGGCGGGCCGCCGCTCGTCGTCGTGCCGCGCGGCGTCGCGCGGGCGCGGGCGGACGCGTTTCTCGCCGAGAAGCGGCCCTGGATCGAGCGGCAGCTCGCGCGGCAGGTGCGGCGGCTCGAGCTGCCGCCGATCGCCGAGCCGGAGGGACGGCGGCGGGCGCGGGCGGCGGTGACGGAGGTCGCCGAGCGCGAGGCGGCGCGGCTCGGGCTCTCGGTCGGGCGGATCCGGATCGCCGACCAGCGCAGCCGCTGGGGCTCGTGCTCGGCGCGCGGGACGCTCTCCTTCAACTGGCGGCTCGCCCTCGCGCCGTTCGAGGTGCTCGACTACGTCGTCGTCCACGAGCTCTGCCATCTGCGCGAGCCGAACCACTCGCGGCGCTTCTGGGCGCTCGTCGAGTCGGCGCGGCCCGGCTGGCGCGCGCAACGCGCGTGGCTGCGCGAGCACGGGCCGGAGCTGCAGGCCTACCGGCCGGCATGACGCTGCCTCTTGCGCCCAGCCTGTGGGCGAGCCGAGGTGACCCTACGCCTGTCGGCGACGGCTAGCAGACGTCGCGGGCAAGTCGCCAATCTCGCTGCGCGTCGATTTGATCTGCGCGTCGACGGTACGACGTGTTGCCTTGAAGTCGGCGTCGTCCTCACGGATGACTCGCTTCCGCGCAAAATCGAGGATCACCAACGAGCGGATACCCATCTTCTCCCTTATCGGCATTTGGCTCGTGGACTACACGTCGGCTTTGGAGCGTAGTCACCTCAGCGGCGGTCCTCATCACAATGAGGTCCGCGGCTGAGGAAGTCGTCCTGGCCGGCTCGTACACTCGCTGTGTGACTGAGAGTAGCTTGGACCGCCCCAGCGATGTCGTCGACTTCGAAACGGAATTGGAACGTTTGCGCGCTGCTGTCCCGACCGCGCGTATCCGTGAGGAACTCCTCGCGCTGGAACGTGAGCGGCGCCGGCTTGAGCATCGCATCGCGGTACTTCGGACGAAGCTTGACGTCTGGCTCAGACTTGATGCGGCCACCACAGGCGATAACTCGCGTCGCTTTCCATCGAAGCGCGATGCCGTGCTCGCCCTTCTGCGGGAGGGCCGCGAGGCGCGCCCTCTAGCAGACATACGCGAAGAGCTCGTCGCCCGGGGCTGGATGAGCGATGATCCTGCCTCGCGGCACGCGCTCGAAGTGGCCGTTGCGGCAATGGCGAAACGCCGCGAACTTGTCCGACTTCGCCGGGGTGTCTATGCCCCGCTGGACCAGTCGCCGACGCGCTCGGAGGCTTCGCGTGAGGATTGAGTGGGCGATCCTTTGTCGCACGGCAGAAGGTCACGCAAGTGCATTGGATCTCAAAGGAGTCGGGACTAACACCTTCTGGATCCCGCGCGTTCCGGGGCCGGTGGCGTTCTACTTGGTCCTGCAATTTGCGGGCGAGTACGAAGAATTCTCAAATCCCCACGACGTAGAGGTCTACCTAACTGGTCCGGAGACGTCGGACGATCTCAGCTTCACGCTCGAGCCACGCCGTCAGGCTGGGAGCGAAGACGAGGTTGAGGTCTACGAAGTACAGCCCCTTGCCATCGCGTTCGACGCGGTGGCAGAGGGCGTATACGAACTCGACGTGTACGTGAACGGCGAGCGACCCAAGTCCGTGTTCTTCCGCATCCGAACCGACTAGGACATCACCGGCGGTAGCCTCTCGGCGTGGAGCGCTGGGCCACCTTCGACTGCTACGGGACGCTCGTCGACTGGAACGCGGGGATCCGCGGCGTCGTCGGCGACGAGCTGCTCGACCGCTACCACGAGCTCGAGCCGGAGATCGAGCGCGAGCGCCCGGCCGCGAGCTACCGCGAGGTGATGGCGGAGGCGCTGCGGCGGCTCGGGCTGCCGGAGCCGGATGCGCTCGGCGACTCGCTGCCGCGGTGGCCGGTCTTCCCCGAGGTGCGCGCGGCGCTCGCGGAGGCGCGTGGCCGCGGCTGGAAGCTCGCGATCCTCTCGAACACCGACCGCGACCTGCTCGACGCGTCGCTGCGCGCGATCGCCGTGCCGTTCGACGAGACCGTCGTCGCCTCCGAGCTCGGCTCCTACAAGCCCGCGCACGGACACTGGCAGGAGTTCTTCCGCCGCACCGGCGCCGACCGCGCCGGCCACGTGCATGTCGCGCAGAGCCACTTCCACGACGTCGTCCCGGCGACCGAGCTCGGCCTGCGCACCGTCTGGATCAACCGGCTCGGCGAGCGGCGCGAGCCGCGGCCGACGCGGGAGCTGCGCGACCTCTCGGGCCTCGCCGACACGCTCGACGAGCTCGTCCCGGCGTGAACGTCCGCGCCGCGCGCAGCGAGGACGTCGATGCCGTCGCGGCGCTGATCGCCGCCTACGATGCGTCGCTCGACGCGCCGCCGGACACGACCGCCGACGACCTCCGCGACGAGTGGCGCGAGCTCGATCTCACCCGCGACGCCTGGCTGCTCGAGCTCGACGGGCGGCTCGCCGGCTTCGGCTGCGTGTACGGCAAGCCGGAGCGGCTGCACGCCGACGGCTACGTCCACCCGGACTTCCGCGGCCGCGGGCTCGGCGCGCGCATCGTCGAGCTGGCCGAGGCGCGGGCGCGCGAGGTCGGCGCCGCCCTCCTCCGGAACGGGACGCTGCACGCCGACGCGGCCGGTCGCGCGCTGCTCGAGGCCCACGGCTACGCCTACGTCCGCTCGTTCCTGCGGATGGCGATCGAGCTCGACGGCGAGCCGGCGGCGCCCGACCTCCCGGACGGCCTGCGCCTGGACGGCTTCCGCGACGGCGACGCCGAGGCCGTGCACGCGGCGAACCAGGAGGCCTTCGCCGACCACTGGGGCCACGTCCACGAGCCGTACGACGCCTGGCGCGCGCGGCGGCTCGAGCCCGCCGACACCTCGCTCTGGCTCGTCGTCCGCGACGGCGACGAGATCGCCGCGACGGCGTTCAACGACATCCGCTTCGGCGGCGGCTGGGTCGGTGCGCTCGGCACGCGCCCCGCCTGGCGTGGCCGCGGCCTCGGCCGCGCGCTGCTGCTCGCTTCGTTCGGCCGCTTCCACGAGCGCGGCGAGCGGCGCGTCCAGCTCGGCGTCGACTCGGAGAATCCGACCGGCGCGGTGCGGCTGTACGAGTCGGCCGGGATGGAGGTCGTCTGGCGCGCCGATCTCTACGAGAAGGCGCTCTCGGCCGTCTGCCTCGGCTAACGTCCCGGCATGTCGAGGCTGCGCGCGAGGTGTCCCGTCTGCGGGACGCTGACCGCGGTCGCGATCGGGCCCGACTACGAGTGCCACGTCTGTGGCCGCGAGTTCGCGGCGGGGCTCGTGCGCGTGCCGCGCGCGTGGGGCGCCGGCGGCGACGAGCTGGCGGATGGGGCGCGGCTGCCGCTTCCCTATCCCGAGGCCTCCGTCGTCGCCGAGGCGACGCTCGGCGCGCAGACGCTCGCGCTCGCCAGCGAGCTGCCGGAGCGGCCGCTCGTCCTCGGCGGCTGCTGCTGCGCGCACATCGGCGCCGTCGAGGGCCTCGCGAGCCGTCACGACCGCATCGCCGTGGTCTGGCTCGACGCGCACGGCGACCTGAACACGCCCGAGTCCTCGCCGTCCGGCAACCCGTGGGGGATGCCGCTGCGGATGCTGATCGACTCCGGCGCGGTCGCCGCCGGGGATGTCTGCCTGGTGGGCGCGCGCGACCTCGATCCGCCGGAGGAGGAGTTCATCGCAGCGAGCGGCCTGCGGCTCGACGAGGACGGCCTCGCGGGGGCGCTCGCCGGCGCCGACGGCGTCTACGTCGCGCTCGACTGCGACGCGCTCGACGAGGCCGAGGTGGCGTCGTTCATGCCGGAGCCGGGCGGCCTCGCGGTCGCCGAGGTCGAGGCGCTCTTCCGCGGACTCGCGGCGCGGGCGGACGTGCTCGGCGCCGGGATCTCCGGCCTCCTGCCCGACGAGCGCAACCTCGCGCCGCTGCAGCGACTGCTCGTCGCGCTCGGGCTCTGAGAGCAACCGGCGGGCGCCGCCGCCGGTCTAAGCTTGCGACGTGGCCGACCGCATCGACGTCTCGATCGAGCACCGGAGCGCGCCCGCCGAGGCCAAGCCCGCGAAGCGGCACCCGAACACCTGCCCCGGCTGCGGCTCCCACTACCGCGACGAGGAGCTCGACGCCGCGCTCCGGGTCTGCCGCCAGTGCGGTCACCACTACCCGGTGCGGGCGCGGGCGCGGATCGCGCAGCTCGCCGACGACGGCTCCTTCGTCGAGGAGGCGGCCGACCTCCGCTCCGACGACCCGCTCGAGTTCTTCGACCTGCGTCCCTACTCCGAGCGGCTGGTCGAGGCGGAGATGTCGACGGGGATGGGCGACGCGATCGTGATCGGCCAGGCGGCGATCGAGGGCCGGCCGACCGGGCTGGCGGTGATGGACTTCGCGTTCATGGGTGGCTCGATGGGCTCCGTCGTCGGCGAGAAGCTCTCGCGCGCCTGCGACTCCGCCGCCGAGCGCGGCATGCCGCTCGTGGCGGTGACGAGCTCCGGCGGCGCGCGCATGCAGGAGGGGATCCTGTCGCTGATGCAGCTGCCGAAGACGGTCTGCGCGGTCGAGGACCTGCACGACGCGGGCTGCGCGCTGATCGTCGTCATGGCGCACCCGACGACCGCCGGCGTGCTCGCGTCGTTCGCGTCGCTCGGCGACGTCACCCTCGCCGAGCCGGGCGCGCTGATCGCCTTCACCGGGCCACGGGTCGTCCAGCAGACGACGCGCGAGAAGCTGCCCGACGACTTCGGTCTGGCCGAGCAGAACCTCCGCTTCGGCCACCTCGACGCGATCGTGCCGCGGCCGGAGCTGCGCGGCCGCCTGGCGACGCTGCTGCGGCTCTTCGACCGCAGCGGAGAGCGCGTTGGCTCCCACTGAGGCCGAGCTGCGGCTGCGCGAGCGGCTCGCGCGGCTCGCGTCGCTGCCGCTGCTGCGCGGGGCGCGGCTCTCGGGCGAGCTCGAGCGGCTGGAGAAGCAGCTCGAGAAGATCCGGTCGGAGCCGGACGAGACGACCGCCGAGGACATCTGGCGCTCGGTCGACCTCGCCCGCCACCAGCAGCGGCCGTACACGCTCGACTACGTCGACCGGATCCTCGACGACTGGTTCGAGCTGCACGGCGACCGCGGTCGCGCAGACGACGGGGCGCTCGTCGCCGGGCTCGGCCGGCTCGACGGGCGCACGGTCGTCCTCGTCGGCCATCAGAAGGGCCGCGACATCCAGGAGCGGACGAAGCGGCAGTTCGGGATGCCGTACCCCGAGGGCTACCGCAAGGCGATGCGCGCGATGGAGCTCGCGGGCCGGCACGGCTTCCCGGTCGTCTCGCTCGTCGACACGCCGGGCGCCTACCCCGGTGTCGCCGCCGAGCAGCACGGCCAGGGCGGGATGATCGCGCGCTGCCTCGCGCTGATGGCCGACCTGCGCGTGCCGACCGTCGCCTGCGTGATCGGCGAGGGCGGCTCCGGCGGCGCGATCGCGATCGCGCTCGCCGACCGGGTGCTGATGCAGGAGAACGCGATCTACTCCGTGATCTCGCCGGAGGGCTGCGCGGCGATCCTCTGGCGCGCCGCGGGCCAGGCGAAGAAGGCGGCGGCGGCGTTCCGTCCCGACGCGGTCCACTGTCTCGAGCTCGGAGTCGTCGACGAGATCGTCCCGGAGC
>DASSSQ010000034.1:0-6627 GCA_035708405.1 Gaiellaceae bacterium | reverse complement strand
CACGAAGCCGGGCAGCGTCAGCTCCTCGGAGCGCAGGCCGCCGCCGGCCCGGTCGGCCGCCTCGTGGACGACGACCTCGTAGCCGGCTCGCGCGAGCACGATCGCGCCGGCGAGCCCGTTCGGGCCGGAGCCGATCACGACGGCGCGCTTCACGTGCGCCGCGCCCAGTACATGACCGCGGTCCAGCGCCGACGATAGGCGGGCCGGTCGAGGAACGCCTCGATCCGTGCCGTCGCCGACGCGCGCTCCACCTCCGGTAACGAGGTGACGTTGCTGATCGAGGCGAAGTAGTCGAGCAGCTCATCGCGCGGCACCTCGCGTTCCTGGGGCACGTGCAGCTCCTCGAACGGGCCGAACGGCGCGCGGTCGAAGGCGCGACGCCAGGCACCGGTCTGGAAGAGCGGCTGCTTCGTTCCGCGCGACGGTGGATGGATGCCGTCCGGCAAGAGGTGCTGATCGCGATCCCAGTCGGTCCAGAGGAGCGCGAGGATGCCGCCGGGCCGCAGCACCCGGGCGAGCTCGCGCGCTGCCGCTTCCTGGTCGAACCAGTGGAACGCCTCGGCGACGAACACCGCGTCGACGGCTCCGTCGCCGAGCGGGATCGCCTCCGCGCGGCCCGCGCGCGGCTCGCCCACGCGGATCAGCGCCCGCAGCGCCGCGTCGGGCTCGATCGCGACGACCCGCGCGAACCGCCTCGCGAGCAGGCGCGTCAGCTTGCCGGTTCCGGCCGCGAGATCGAGCACCTCCGCCTCGGGCCCGAGCGGGAGCGGGTCGAGGAGCTCCTCCGGCCACTCGGGGCGGCCGCGGTCGTACGCCTCGGCGGCAACGCCGAAGCTCAGACCGGTCTCATCCACCGGATCTCGCAGCGGAGCGTACGCTCCTGCCGGCCCCGCGGGTCAGGCCGCGCCACCGCCCTGACGGAAGGCGCACCCCCACCCTGGGTGGGGCTCAAACCCGCCTCCCTCGCCGTCGAGGCTACCGTCCGAAAGCGCCCCGAGGTGTGACGGAAGCGTGGCAATTTCGTCAATTCTCGTGCACCGGGCGCGGCGCGGCGGGGCGACCGCGTCAGGCGCCGGCGAGCAGGAAGGCGCGGCTCTCGCGGAGCATCTCCCGCGCGATCACGAGGCGCTGGATCTCCTGCGTGCCCTCGTAGATCTGCGTGATCTTCGCGTCGCGCATGAAGCGCTCGACCGGGTACTCCTTGATGTAGCCGTAGCCGCCGAGGATCTGCACCGCGTCGGTCGTGACCGCCATCGCGACGTCGCCGCACTTCAGCTTCGCCATCGCCGAGGCCTTCGTCAGCTCCGCGTCGTCGGCGCCGGCGTCGACCATCCGGCCGAAGCGGTAGAGGAGCCCGCGCGCGGCCTCGCACTCGGTCTCCATGTCGGCCAGCTTCGCCGCGATCAGCTGGTGCTCGGCGATCGGCCGGCCCATCGTCTCCCTGCTCCGCGCGTACTCGAGCGCGTAGTCGGTCGCTCCCTGCGCGATCCCGAGCGCCTGCGCGGCGACGCCGGGCCGCGAGCGGTCGAGGATCCGCATCGCGATCCGGAAGCCGTCGCCCTCCTCGCCGAGCCGGTTCGCCGCCGGGACGCGGCAGCCGTCGAAGACGAGCTCGCCCGTCGTCGAGCCGGAGATCCCGAGCTTCGGCTCGAGCCGCGCGACCTCGAACCCGGGCGCGTCCGCCTCGACCAGGAACGCCGAGATCCCCGCATGGCCCGCCTCCGGGTCGGTCTTCGCGAACACCGTGTACAGATTCGCGACGCCGGCGTTCGTGATGAACCGCTTCGAGCCGTCGAGGACGTAGAAGTCGCCGTCGCGGCGCGCCCGCGTCCGCATCGCCGCCGAGTCGGAGCCGGAGCCCGCCTCGGTGAGCGCGTACGCGGCGAGCCACTCGCCGGACGCGAGCCGCGGCAGGTAGCGCTCCTGCTGCTCCTCGGAGCCGGCGAGCTTGAGGCCGAGCGAGCCGAGCTCCTGCACCGCCAGGATCAACCCCGAGGTCGCGCAGACCTTCGACACCTCCTCGACCGCGACGAGCGCGAGCAGCGTGCCGGTGCCGAGCCCGCCCCACGCCTCGGCGAAGAAGAGGCCGAAGAGGCCGTTCTCGCGGTAGACCTCGACCACGTCCCACGGGAACTCGTGCGAGGCATCGATCTCGGCCGCGCGCGGCGCGATCCGCTCCCGCGCCAGCGTCCGCACCAGCTCGCGCAGCTCGCGCTGCTCCTCGTTCAGCGGGTCCCAGGCCACGGCGCTGAGTCTGTCAGAAGAGGATCGGCCGGATCGCGATCGCTCGTGGCGGCTGGCTGGAGGTGGCGCTGGAAGTCGGCGCGCTAGTCGTCGTGCCGGTGCTTCCAGAACCACCAGCAGACGGCGCCGAGCATCGGAAACGGCACGACGAGCGCCGAGAGGATCAGCAGCGAAAGCGGCGCCGAGCCTCCCATCAGCCCCCCTCGCCGAGCCGGAAGCGGTCGTGGATCACCTGCACGGCGCGCTCGGCCTCGCCCGCGCGCACGACGCAGGAGACCCGGATCGACGAGGTTGAGATGATCTCGATGTTGATCCCGGCCTCGGCGAGCGCCTCGAACATCTCGACGGCGACGCCGGGATCGCTCCGCATCCCCGCGCCGACGAGCGAGACCTTGGCGACGTCCCGGTCGCACGCGTAGCCGTCCGCGCCGACCGAGGCCGCCAGCTCGGCGAGGATCGGCTCCGCCTGCGCGAGGGAGTCCCGCGGCAGCGTGAACGAGATGTCGGTGCGGCCGGCGGCGGAGACGTTCTGGACGATCAGGTCGACGGAGATCCCCGCGTCGGCAAGCGGGCGGAAGACGCGCCCCGCGATCCCGGGCCGGTCGGGCACGCCGAGGATCGTGGCCTTCGCCTCGCCCGTGTCGTGCGCGACTCCCGAGACGATCGCCTGCTCGAGCACGTCCTCTCCTCTCACCCACGTCCCGTCCGCGTCCGTGAACGACGACCGCACGTGGATCGGCACGCCGCTGCGGCGAGCGTACTCGACCGAGCGCAGGACGAGCACGCGGGCGCCGGCGGCCGCCAGCTCGAGCATCTCCTCGTAGGAGAGGGCGGCGAGCTTGCGCGCGTCCGGGACGATCCGCGGGTCGGCGGTGAAGACGCCGTCGACGTCGGTGTAGATCTCGCAGGCCCCGGCGCCGAGCGCGGCGGCGAGCGCGACCGCGGTCGTGTCGGAGCCGCCGCGGCCGAGCGTCGTCACGTCGAGCGCGGTCGAGACGCCCTGGAAGCCGGCGACGATCGCGACCTTGCCGGCGGCGAGCGCGTCGCGGACGCGGTCGGCGCGCAGCTCGACGATCCGCGCGCGGCCGTGCGCCGTGTCGGTGACGATCCCCGCCTGCGAGCCGGTGAACGAGACGGCCTCGCGCCCGAGGTCGGCGATCGCCATCGCGAGCAGCGCGATCGAGATCTGCTCGCCGGCGGTCAGCAGCATGTCCCGTTCGCGCGGATGCGCGCCCGGCGAGACCTGCGACGCGAGCCGGATCAGCTCGTCGGTCGTGTCGCCCATCGCCGAGACGACGACGCAGACGGGCCCGCCGCGCCCGGCGCTCGTGACGACACGCTCGGCGACCCGCCGGATCCGCTCCGGGTCGGCGACCGAGCTGCCGCCGTACTTCTGCACGACGAGATCCACGCTGCGAGGCTACCCGCGTGCCCGAGATCTGGGGACGCGGCCGCGAGCCGCAGGCGGAGATGGACGCCGAACGGCTACTCGAGCTCGTCGCCGCGCTCGAGCGGCACGGCGCGCGCGTCTGGCTCGACGGCGGCTGGGGCGTCGACGCGCTGCTCGGGCGGCAGACGCGGCCGCACGACGACCTCGACCTCGTCGTGCGGGTCGAGGACGTCGCCGCGCTCGAGGCGGCGCTCGCGGGGCACGGCTACGGGCGCGTCCACGGCGCCTCGCCGCAGAGCTTCGAGCTCGTCGACGCGGCCGGCCACCAGGTCGACGCGCACCCGGTGACGATGCGGCCGGACGGGAGCGGCGTCTACCGGCTGGCGAGCGGCGGCGACTGGCTCTTCCCGCCGGGAGCCTTCACCGGGCGCGGCTCGGTCGCCGGCCGCGCCGTCCCGTGCCTCGTCCCTGAGGTACAGCTGCGCAACCACGCGACCGGCTACGAGCTCGACGCGGCCCATCGCGCCGATGTCGCCGCCCTCGTCGAGCGCTTCGGCCTCCAGCCGCCGACCTAGACTCCGCGACGTGATCCTCGAGAACGGCCTCGTCCGCACGCTCGACCCGTCGCTGCCGACCTCGCGCGCGCTCGCGATCGCCGGCGACCGGATCGCGGGCGGCGTCGGCGTCCACGAGACCGCGCTCGCGAGCCCGGAGGTCGTCGACCTCGGCGGCCGCTGCGTCGTCCCCGGCTTCACCGACGCGCACGTCCACTTCCCCACCTGGGCGCTCGCGCAGCGGCAGGTGCGGCTCGAGGGGACGCGCACGGTCGAGGAGGCGCTGGAGCGCGTCGCCGCCGCCGCGAAGGACGTGCCGCCGGGCCGCTGGCTGCGCGGGCTCGGCTGGCGCGCCGGCGACTGGACCCCCGCGGTCGAGCCGACGCGGCAGCAGCTCGACGCGGTCACCGGGGACACGCCGACGGCGCTGCAGGCCCGCGACTACCACTCGCTCTGGCTCAACTCGGCCGCGCTCGCGCGCGCGAACGGCGATCTGCGCGTGCCCGGCGGCGTCGTCGAGCTCGACGAGCGCGGCGAGCCGACCGGCGTCCTCCGCGAGGAGGCGGCCTGGCACTTCCGCGACACCGCGATCGAGACGCCCGACGCCGAGTACCTCGACGCGATGCGCGACGGGATCCGGCTCGCGCACTCCCGCGGCGTCGTCGCCGTCCACGACAAGGACGGCTGGCTCGGCGCGCTCGGGCTCTGGCAGCAGCTGCGCGACGCCGGCCGGCTGTCCCTGCGCGTCTGGCAGTCGATCCCGCACGCGCTCCTCCCCCACGCCGCCGAGCTCGGCCTGCGCAGCGGCTTCGGCGACGAGTTCCTGCGGCTCGGCTACCTGAAGGCGTTCATGGACGGGACGCTCGGCTCGCAGACGGCGCTGATGCTCAACGGCGGCGGCGTCGAGATCACGACGCGCGCCGAGCTCGAGGAGGTCGTCCGTCGCGGCGCCGAGGCGGGGCTGCCCGTCGCGGTGCACGCGATCGGCGACCGCGCGAACCGGAACGCGCTCGACGCCTTCGAGGCGACCCGCGAGGCGTGGGCGCCGCTCCGCCTGCGGCCGCGGGTCGAGCACGCGCAGTGCCTGGCACCCGAGGACGTGACGCGCTTCGCCGCGCTCGGCGTCGCCTGCTCCGTCCAGTTCAGCCACGCGACCTCCGACCGCGACCTGGCCGAGCGCCTCTGGGGCGACCGGCTCGACGGTGCCTACGCGTTCCGCTCGCTGCTCGACTCGGGCGCCGTCGTCGCGAACGGCTCCGACGCGCCGATCGAGGAGCTCGACCCGCTCGCCGGGATCCGCGCCGGCGTGCGCCGGACGATCGACGAGCGCGAGCCGTGGCGGCCCCAGCAGGCGCTGAGCGTCGAGCAGGCGCTGCACGCGACCTGCGTCGCACCGGCCTGGCTCTCCGGCGACGAGCGCCGCCGCGGCACGCTCGTCCCGGGCCGCTACGCCGACCTCGTCGTCCTCGATCGCGACCCGCTCGAGGATCTCGACGCGCAGGTGGTGGCGACGATGGTCGGCGGCCGCTGGGTCTGGAACCCGCCGCCCTGGGACTGACGCGTGCGGCGCGAGCGGATCACACCGGACGCGAAGGGCTGGCGCGCCGGGCCGTGGCACAGCGACTCGCGATCTCGCTCGGCTACGCGAACGAGGGCGTCGACGGGGCTCACGTCCACGCGCGGATCACCGAGGCGCGCGACGAGAAGCGGCTCGTACCGCGCTCGCGGCTTGGGCTCGACGGCGCCGAGACCGTCTGACCCCGGGCAGCGGAAGCGCTACCGTCTCGCCATGGCGACGAAGCCGCAGAGCGAGCCGCACGACGACGTCGGCGGGGCGCTCCCGCGCGCCGAGGCGCAGCTCGGGCCGGCGCGGTCGCGGCGGTGGGCCGGCGGGCCCGATCTGCAGCGAGTTTGAGAGACGTCCGCGCCGCAGGCTCTCGCGGATCTGCCCGCGGCGCTCGTCGACCCGTTCGCCTGCGTACGCGAGAAGCGATAGAGAGCGCGGCTCTCTACAGCTCGGCGAACGCGAGGTAGAGCTCGCGCGCGGCGGCGACGCCGAGCGGCAGGTGCTCGAGCGGGATCCGCTCGTTCGGCGAGTGGATGTTCGACTCCGGCAGCGCGAAGCCGGTCAGCACCGTCGGGATGCCGCGATCGGCGAGCGCCGGCACGATCGGCAGCGTGCCGCCCGAGCGGACGAGCAGCGGCCGCGTCCCGGTCGCGCGCTCGAACGCGTCGAGGCCGAGCCGGATCGCCTTCGCGTCGGGCGGGACGAGCCCCGGCCGCGAGTCCGACCAGCGTTCGAGCTCGAGCTCGGCGCCGTCGGGACAGGCGCCGCGGACGATCTCCTCGAACGCGGCCGCGATCGTGTCCGGATCCTGGCCGGGCGCGAGCCGCAGCGAGACGTTCGCCTGCGCCTCGACCGGCAGCACGGTCTTCTGC
>DASSSQ010000033.1:0-16168 GCA_035708405.1 Gaiellaceae bacterium | reverse complement strand
CGGGAAGCCGGAGGAGGACGGCTGCGCGCGCGAGGGACTCGCCGCCGGCGCCGCTCCGGCGGCCGGCGAGGTCGAGGCCGGCAGCGGCGCCGGGCCTGGCGTCGTCAAGAGCAGCTCGGCGGCGACGAGCACGGCGACGATGCCCGCGGCGAGCGCGAGCAGCGCGGCGCCGAGCCGCAGGTAGACCGCGCCGCCGGGCGGCCGGGTCGTCGTCGTCATCGCGGGCGGGCGTGCGCCCGCACGCAGGAAAGGGCCATCGTCGTCGTCCTCCGTTCGTCGTGTCGTACGCGGGCGCGGCGCCCGCGGGATTCACGCCGGCACGAGGAGAGGCGGCCCACGCTCCGCGCGGCGGAGCGCGAGCGCGCACGCACGCGGGAAGACCGGCTCGGCCGCGGGCCAGGCCGGCGAGCTCGAGCTACGCCGCGGCCGCGGGGGCGCGCGCCGCGCGACGACGACGCCGACGCGCACCGCCGCGCGCAGCAGCAGCCGCGCGACGAGATAGGCGGCGAGCGCGAACGGCGCCTGCAGCAGCAGGCCGCGGAGGAAGGTCGGGGCGAGCGCCGCGTCCCACGGGAACGCGCCGGTCGCGAGCAGCCGCTCGAGGTGCTCCTGCAGCGCGAAGCCGAGCGGCGGCACGAGCGCGAACGCCCAGGCGGGCAGCGCGCGCGGCGAGCGGCCGCGCCCCGCGTCGACCGCCGTCAGGAGCAGCGAGACGAGCGCGACCGCGCCGCCGAGCCCGAGCACGAGCGGCGCCCAGCCGAGGTACGCGTGTCCGGTCGAGAGCAGCGCCCGCGCGCGCACGGGCGCGCTCGGATAGGCCCAGAGGTAGGCGACCACGTGCGCGAGCTGCGAGCCGGCGAGCATCAGCGGCACCGCGAGCGTCCAGGCGAGCGTGCGTCTCATCGAGGAAGATCCTGCCACAGCGGGCTCGGCAGCCGTTCGCGACGGAGCGCGGCGGCGTAGACGACGCAGCCGAGCACCGCGGCGGCGACGCCGGCGGCGACCGCGACGGCGCCACAGGCCCGCGCTGCTGCCCCGGGCAGCACGGCCGTCGGCGACGCGGCGTTGACGGCGACGCCGCGCCGGTCGACCCGCAGGAACGGCTCGCCGAGATAGCCGAGCACGACGACCGAGTGGCCCGGCCGCACCGAGAGCGCGAGCGCTCGGTCGCTCGGCAGGACGCGCACCGAGAAGGCCGCCGAGCGCAGCGGCGCCGTCACGCGCGGCAGGTCGTCGACCGCGACCGTGCCGGTGCGGAGATGCGCGCCCGCGACTCCCGGAGCCCCGCCGCCACCACAACGGCAGCCGCGCCCGCGAGCGCGAGCCGCAGGGTCGTCGCTAGTCTCCCTCGCCGAGGTAGGTCTTGCGCACCTGCTCGTTCTCGCGCAGGTTCGCCGCGGTGTCGGCGAGCGCGATCGTCCCGGTCTCGAGCACGTAGCCGCGGCTCGCGACCTCGAGCGCCATCAGCGCGTTCTGCTCGACGAGCAGGATCGTCGTCCCCTGCCGGTTCACCTCGACGACCGTCTCGAAGATCCGCTCGACGAAGATCGGCGCGAGCCCCATCGACGGCTCGTCGAGGAGCAGCAACCGCGGCCGCGCCATCAGCGCGCGCCCGATCGCGCACATCTGCTGCTCGCCGCCGGACATCGTCCCCGCCTTCTGGCTGCGCCGCTCGGCGAGCCGCGGAAAGAGCTCGAAGACGCGATCCATGTCCTCCTTGATCCCGGCCCGGTCGGAGCGCTGGAAGGCGCCCATCTCCAGGTTCTCGGTCACGGTCATCCGCGGGAACAGGCGCCGGCCCTCGGGCGACTGCGCGATCCCGTGCTTGACGATCTTGTGCGGCGGCGTCGAGGTGATGTCCTTGCCCTCGAACGCGATCCGGCCGCTGCGCGCCTTGTTGATCTGCATGATCGAGCGCAGCGTCGTCGTCTTGCCGGCGCCGTTGGCGCCGATCAGCGTCACGATCTCGCCCTCGCGCACGTCGAGCGAGACGCCCTTCAGCGCGTGGATCGAGCCGTAGTAGGTGTGGACGTCTTTGAGGTCGAGAACGACCTCGCCGTGCCCGTTACTGCTCACCGCGAGCCTCCCGCAGCCGGTTCTGCTTCTCGATGTCGGCGACGGCGGCAGCGCCCAGATAGGCCTCGATCACGCGCGGGTTCTGCTGCACTTCCTTCGGCGTCCCCTCCGCGATCTTCTCGCCGTAGTCGAAGACGGTGACCCGGTCGGAGACGCCCATCACGACGCGCATGTCGTGCTCGATCATCAGGATCGAGAGTCCGTGCTCGCGGCGGAGCTTCTCGACGAAGGCGGTGAACTCGGCCGACTCCTGCGGGTTCATGCCGGCGGTCGGCTCGTCGAGCAGCAGGAGCTTCGGCTCGGTCGCGAGCGCGCGCGCCACCTCGAGCCGGCGCTGGTCGCCGTAGGAGAGCCCGGACGCGGTCAGCTGCCCCTTACTGCGCAGGCCGCAGAGCACGAGCAGCTCCCGCGCCCGCTCCCGCGCCCGCGCCTCCTCGCGCCGGATCCGCGGCGTCCGCAGGATCGAGCCGAGGATGCCGCCCTTGAGCCGCCCGTGCATGCCGACGAGCACGTTGTCGAGCGCCGACATGTTGCGGAAGAGGCGGATGTTCTGGAAGGTGCGGCCGACGCCGCGATGCGTGATCGCGTGCGGGGGCTTACCGGTGACGTCCTCGCCGAGGAAGCTGACCGTGCCGTAGGTCGGCTTGTAGACGCCGGTCAGCATGTTGAAGAACGTGGTCTTGCCGGCGCCGTTCGGCCCGATCAGCGAGACGATCGACCCCTCCGGCACGGTGAAGTCGACGTCGTTGACCGCGGTCAGGCCGCCGAACTCCTTGCGGATGCCTGCGGCGACGAGAAGATCGCTCATGCCGTCTCCGCCTGGTAGAGCGGCTCGTCCTCGACGCCCTCGTGCAGCTCGACGACGTGCCTACGGTCGGGGATCAGCCCCTCCGGCCGGAAGAGCATCACGAGCAGGATGATCACGCCGTAGATCCCGGAGGCGTACAGCGGCACGTCGATCGAGACGTGCAGGTTGGTCGAGAGCCAGGCGCCGGTGTTCGCGAGCCCCTCCTGGTTCAGGTAGGCGAGGAAGCCGGCGCCGACGATCACGCCCCAGATGTTGCCCATGCCGCCGAGGATCACCATGCAGAGGATGAAGACCGAGATGTTGAAGAAGAAGTCGCCGGGGAAGGTCGCGCTCTTGAAGACGGCGTAGTAGGCGCCGGCGATGCCGCCGAAGAAGGCGCCCATCGCGTAGGCCCAGGTCTTCGTCCGCATCAGCGGGATTCCCATCGCGGCGGCGGCGATCTCGTCCTCGCGGATCGCGATCCAGGCGCGACCGAGCCGCGAGTCGCGCATCCGCCAGGAGCAGAAGACGGTGATCAGCAGGAGCGCGATCGCCGTCCAGAAGAAGAGCCGGTCCGAGTTCGTCGAGTTCAGGTAGTTCGCCGGCAGGAACGGGATCGCCTTGTGCAACGTGTTCCCGAAGCCGGGCGCGTCGAGCGGCGTGATTCCGTTCGGGCCGTTCGTCAGGTTGAAGCCGGTGCCGAAGAGGTTGTCGCCGTTGCGCGCGATCTGCGGCAGGATCTCGCCGAAGCCGAGCGTGACGATCGCCAGGTAGTCGCCGCGCAGGCGCAGCGTCGGCAGGCCGATGATGATGCCCGCGCAGCCGGTGAAGATCGCGGCGATCGGCAGGATCAGCCAGATCGAGAGGTGGATGCCGGGCAGATCGGGCGTGATCCCGATCGCGCCGAAGTGAAGATGCTGGTGCGGGAACTGCAGCGAGGCGAACCAGGCTGCGGTGTAGGCGCCGGTCGCGTAGAAGGCGACGTAGCCGAGGTCGAGCAGGCCCGCGTAGCCGACGACGATGTTCAGGCCGACGGCCATCATCACGAAGACGATCATCACGACGCCGGTCGCGACGTCGGGGAAGGCGCCGAAGATCGGGATCGTGAACAGGTGCGAGACGTAGAACGGGTAGGCGAGCGCGGCCCCGAGCGCGACGACCGGCGTCACCCGGCGCCGGATCGGCCGCGGCAGCTCGGCGACGAGGTAGATCGCCGCGGTGATGATCCCGAGCGCGGGCAGGACGACGAGCGCCGGGATCGTCATCGCCGCCTCGACGCCCCAGCGGAAGCGCTCCTCCCGGATCCGCAGCGTCCAGAGCAGGCCGGCGAACCAGGCGAAGCCCCAGCCGAGCTCCCTCACCCAGAGCAGCAGCGCGATCGCGATCGCGACCTCGAAGCCGACGAGCCCGGCGACGCGCACCCGCTGCGGCTGCTCGCGCCAGCGCTCCTTCGCGCGGACCATGGCGAGCGACATCTAGCCGCCCTCCTGCACCTGCTCGCCGAGCAGGCCCTCGGGCCGGAAGACGAGGATCAGGATCAGGATCGAGAAGACGATCGACTGCGTCCAGTCCGACCCCGGAGCGTGCCAGACGAAGCCCTCGTTCATCGCCTGGATCAGCCCGATCAGCACCGCGCCGAGCACGGCGCCCGGCAGGTTGCCGATGCCGCCGAAGACCGCCGCCGTGAAGGCGATCAGACCGAGCTGGAAGCCCTGCTGGAAGCCGAGGTTGGTGACGTAGAGCGCGTAGAGGAGGCCGGCGGCGCCGGCGAGGCCGCCGGCGATCAGGAACGTGAACGAGACCGTGCGGTTGACGTTGATCCCCATCATCGCCGCCGCGTCCATGTCCTGGGCGGTCGCGCGCATCGCCTTGCCCTGCTTCGTGTACTGGACGAGCCAGACGAGCGCGAGCAGCACCGGCACGGTGATCAGGACGACGATCAGCTTGTCCCACTCGTAGACGATCCCGTGGAAGGTGAAGAGCCGGCTCTCCGGGAACACCTGCGGCACCGAGACGAAGTTCGGCCCCCAGATCGCGAGCGCGATGTCCTCGAGGATGAACGAGACGCCGATCGCGGTCAGCAGCGGCGCCAGGCGCGGCGCCGAGCGCAGCGGCCGGTAGGCGATGAACTCGATCGTGGCGTTGACGACGCCGCAGAAGATCATCGCGATCAGCAGCGCCGCGACCACGAGCAGCCAGGTGACGACGCCGCGACTCCCGGCGCCGAGCCCGAAGACGGTGCCGACGAGCGTCGAGGTGATCATCCCGCCGAGCATGAACACGTCGCCGTGCGCGAAGTTGATCAGCTCGAGGATCCCGTAGACGAGCGTGTAGCCGAGCGCGATCAGCGCGTAGAGGCAGCCGAGCGTGATCCCGATCAGGATCACGTTCGTCGAGTCCGACGGCGCCTCGACGAAGTTGACCACGACCCACGCGAGGAACGCGAGCACCAGCAGGCCGGCGAGCCCGCCCTGGAGCAGGCGGCCGACGTCGAGCGGGCGCGTGCGCGCTGCTACGGAAGCGTGAGTGGGGGTCGCCATCAGAGAAACGAAAGCCGCGGGGGAGTTCGATTATGCCCTCCCCCGCGGCCGGTTACCACTCGACTTCGCGTCGTCGCGTGCTCTCGACGCCGGTCAGACGACGCGCAGGCCGAGGAAATCCGCGGCCTCGCGCACGGCGGCGTCCTCGAGGTCGAGCTCGCGCACCTCGCCGAGCCGCAGGAGCGGCGCCGCCCGGTCGAAGAGCGTGACGTTCGCCCAGAGCGACTCGTGGGTCGACCACCAGCGAAGCCCGGCCGCGTCCGGATGCGTCTCGTGGAGGGCGCGCGCCTGCGGCCGCGTCACCTCACGACGCCGGGTCGCGACCCGGGAGGGACGCAGCCGCTCGGCGCGCAGGACGCGCGGCTCGTCGAGGTCGACGAGCTCGGCCCCGTCGGCGAGCTCGATCCGGGCGAGCGCGAGCGGCAGCTCGCGGCGGCGCAGGAGCGCCGGCACGAGCCGCTGGCCGCGGAAGCGCGCGAGCTGCTCGACGACGCACGAGAGCTCGCGGTCGGCGAGGTAGAGGACGCCGTAGAGCTCCGGGTTGTCGTGGCGCCCGTCGCCCTGGAACGGCCGTGGGAACCAGAGCGGCCCGTCCTGCTCGTCCGCGCCGGCGGCGCGCCGCCACGCGAAGCACCGGTGGAGGATCACGCGAACGAGTCCGCGCGCTCGGCGCGGATCGCCCGCATCAGCTCCTCGGTATGGCCGGCGCGGACGAGGTCGATCGGCCGCCGGTCGCCGAGGTTGGGGTTGATCCCGAAGAGCCACGAGAGCGCCGCCTCGCGCTCGTAGATCCGCAGCAGGCTCGACCAGACGAGCTCGAGCAGGTCGACCTTCTCCGCGTTCAGCGGGTCGATGCCGGCGCCGCGCAGCCAGCGCGTCACCTGCGAGCGCGAGACGCCGAGCATGTCGGCGACCTGCGCCGCCGAGCGGAAGTCGGCGCGGAGCGCCTCGACCTTCTGCGCGGTGGCGACGGGCATGCCTCGAGGATAGCGCAACACTTTTCGTTGCGCAACAGTTTACGTTGCGCGAACCGGCACGCTACGATTCCCGCGCGCCGAAGTGGCGGAACTGGCAGACGCGCCGGACTCAAAATCCGGTGGGCTTAGGCCCGTGTGGGTTCGATCCCCACCTTCGGCATCAGACCGTGTGCGCGGCTCCCGCGAGCAGGCTCTCGCCGGTGCCGGCGTCGAAGTAGTGCAGGTAGCCCGGGTCGAGCGCGAGGCGGACGGACGCGCCGCGGCGGGCGCTCGTGCGCGGGTCGACGCGGGCGTTGAAGAGCGCGCCCTCGCCGTCGAGGAGCGCCTCGTGGTCGTCCTCGCGGGCGGCGCGCAGGTCGGCGACGTCGACGCGCGGGGCGCCGATCGGGAAGATCACGTGCGCGTCCGCGCCGAGGTCCTCGAGCACGGCGACGTCGACGTCGAGCTGCGGCAGCCCGGGCGCGGCGAAGGCGGCGTCCTCGAAGCTCTCGGGCCGGATGCCGAGGATCACGCGCGTGCCCGGGCCGCAGCGCGGCCGCCGCCCCGGCGCGACCGGCAGCGTGTGGCCCGCGAACGAGACCGCGTCGCCGTCGACCGTCGCCTCGACGAGGTTCATCGACGGCGAGCCGATGAACGCCGCGACGAACAGGTTCGCCGGCTCGCGGTAGAGCGCCTGCGGCTCGTCGACCTGCTGGATCCGCCCGTCGCGCATCACCGCCACGCGCTGGCCGAGCGTCATCGCCTCGATCTGGTCGTGCGTGACGTAGATCGTCGTCACGCCGAGCCGGTCGTGCAGCCGCGCGAGCTGCGCGCGCATGTCGACGCGGAGCTTCGCGTCGAGGTTCGAGAGCGGCTCGTCCATCAGGAACGCCGTCGGCTCGCGCACGATCGCGCGGCCCATCGCGACCCGCTGCCGCTGGCCGCCGGAGAGCTCGGAGGGCCGGCGGTCGAGCATCTCGTCGAGCCCGAGCAGGTGCGCGACCTCCTCGGTGCGCCGCGCGATCTCCCGCTTCGGCGTCTTCCGCATCCGCAGCCCGTAGCCGAGGTTCTGGCGCACGCTCATGTGCGGGTAGAGCGCGTAGTTCTGGAAGACCATCGCGATGTCGCGGTCGCGCGCGGGCACGTCGGTGACGTCGCGCTCGCCGATCCGGATCCGGCCGTCGGTGACGTCCTCGAGCCCGGCGATCATCCGCAGCAGCGTCGTCTTGCCGCAGCCGGACGGGCCGACGAGCACCATGAACTCGCCGTCGGCGATCGTCAGCTCGACGCCGTCGACGGCGACGACGCGAGTGCCGAAGCGCTTCGTCACGTGGTCGAGGGTGATCGCCGTCATGCGTACGGAGGCCGCACCGTGAGCACGGGGACGTCGAGGGACTGCATCGCGACGTAGAGGCCGGGCAGGTCGTCGACGACGAGCACGACGCGCTCGCCGCGGTCGATCAGCGCCGACACGTGATGGAGCTTGAACTCCTCGAGGCCGGCCGGCGCGCCGTCGATGCCGCCGAGGATCAGCTCGTCGTAGGGGACGTCGTGCGCGGCGAGCCACGACTCCGTCAGCGCGCGCGCCTGCTCGTCGCGCGAGCTGACGAGCGCGATCCGGTAGTGCGGTGCGAGCAGCCGCACGAGCCGGCAGGCGCCCGCGATCGGCGCGTCGTCCTCGCAGGCGAGCGAGTACGCGACCCAGTCGGTGCTCTCTCGCTCCTCGCCCGCGAGCACGAGATGGTGGCGGTGGCTCGTGTCGCAGAGCGTCGAGTCGAGGTCGACGCAGATCGTGTCGCGCCGCGGCCGGGCGCTGCCGCGGCCGACCTCGTACCAGCGGCCGTACTCGGCGAGCACGCGCAGCGTCCCGGGCGGCGGCAGCATCCGGTAGGGCTCGGTCGAGTGCAGCGGGTAGAGCACCTTCGGCGCGACGAGCTCGGCGACGCGGTGCAGGTCGTGCGGCGTCGCGTGGCCGCTCGTCCCGATCGACGAGAACGGCACCTGCAGCCGCGCGAGCCACCCCTGCAGCAGGTCCCACGACGCGGCCTGGAAGGGGCCGAGCGGCTCGCCGTTCGCGTGCAGGAAGACCGAGCCGGGGCCGACCGGCAGGTCGAGCAGCTCCTCGAGGCCGTCGACGGTCGGCTGCACGACGAAGCAGGACGGCTCCCGCCGCACCTCCGCGGCCGTCTCCGCGTCGAGCTCGCGGATCCCGTCGAGGCCGTAGGCGCGGAGGAACGCGGCCGTCGCCGGCGGCCAGAGGATCTCGCGGCCGCGCCGCGCGGCGATCGCCGCGAACGCGCTCACGCGCTCGATGTCCCGCGGATAGACCGCGAGGAGGACGAGCCCGGGCGCGCGGCCGAGCGCCTCGTCGAACGCGGCGTCGACCTCGACCTCGTAGCGGACGGTGACCCGCGGGTCGCCGCCGAGGCTCGTTCCCTCGAGCACGAGCGCGTCCGCGCCGCGCGCCCGCTCGGCGAAGCGCTCCGTCCGCTCGGGATGTCGGCCGTGCAGCCGCAGGTCGCCGCTGTAGGCGACGACGCCGTCCTCGGTACGCACGAGGTAGCCGGAGGCGCCCGGGATGTCGTGGTCGACCGCGTAGCGCTCGACGACGAGCGGCCCGACCGCGATCGGCTCGCCCTCCGCGAGCGGCCGGACGGGCACGTGGCCGCCCTCGAGCCCCTGCCCGGCCGTCTCGAGCGCCTCGAGCATCCGCACCGTCTCCTCGGCGGCGTGGATCGGCGTCTCCGGGTCGACCCAGCCGAGCAGGCCGACATGGTCGATGTGGGCGTGGCTGAGGAAGAGCGCGGTGCGTCCGTCGGCGCCTCCGGCGAGCCCCGTTCCCTCGACCGCCTCGGCGCGGAACAGGCGCTCGATCGCCGGCGCCTCGCCGAAGCGGAGCCGGGTGCGCAGCCCCGAGCCGGGCGCGAGCCGCAGCGGGCTGCGGACGAGCCCCTCCTGACCGGGGATGTCGGCGCCCATGTCGAGGACGACGCGCCAGCCGTCCTGCTCCACCACCACCTTCGTCGAGCCGACGATGCCGACGCCGCCGTAGAAGCGGAACCGCGCCATCTAGCGCGCCACCGCCCCGGCGGCGACCGGGACCCGCCGTCCGTCCACCCACTCCTCGATCGCCGGCCAGAGGTCCTCGATCCGCGCCGCCTCCAGCTCCGCCCGGCCGGACGGGCCGACGCCGAACGGGTCGAGGTACGCCGTGGCGCAGCCGGCGGCGAGCGCGGGCTCGATGTCGTTGACGAAGTGGTCGCCGATGCTGAGCACCGACTCGCGCGGCAGCCCGTTGACGTCGGCGAACGCGCGGAGCCGCACCGAGAAGCGGTTCGGCTTCGCCGCATCGCAGACGATCTCGTCGAGGAGATCGAGCAGCTCGAGCCGGCGGAGCAGCGGCATCACGCCGAACGAGGGCGTGTTGCTGACGAGCACCCGGCGCACGCTCCCCGCGGTCCGCTCGAGGAAGGAGCGCAGGCCGTCCGGCACCTCGAGCGCGCAGGCGTCGTCGAGCATGAACGCGCGGGTGCGCGCGAAGGCGTCCGCGTAGGCGCGCGAGTGGCCGCGCGCGCCGCCGGCGAGCATCACCGCCGCCTCCCAGCCGTCCGCCGCGTCGACGCCGCCCGCGCCGCCGAGGAAGCGGTCGACCGCCTCGAGGTACGCCTCGCGCCGCTCCGGCTCGAGCGTCGCCGCGATCCCCTCCGCGTAGTGCCGGCAGGCCGCCGTGCCGCGGTAGAGCGTTCCGTCGAGGTCCCACACGAGCACCGCCGCGGGGCCGCTCATCCCTTCAGCCCGCCGGTCGTCGCGCCCGCGCCCGCGACGAGCCGCTTCTGCGAGAGCATGAACACGATCATGATCGGCAGCGTCGTGAAGACGACCGCCGCCGACAGCCCCGTCCAGTCGGTGCCGTTCGTGCCGAAGAAGCTCGAGAGGCCGACCTCGATCGGCTGCACCGACGGGCTGCTCGTCATGATGAACGGCCAGAGGAAGCTGTTCCACGAGCCGATGAAGATGTAGAGGCCGATCGTGATCAGCGCCGGCCGCGCGAGCGGCGCCGCGACCGTCCGCAGGAACTGCAGCTGCGACGCGCCGTCCAGCTCCGCCGCCTCGACGAGCTCCTGCGGCAGCGAGCGGAAGAACTGCCGCAGCAGGAAGATCCCGAACACGGACGCGCCCCAGGGCACGATCTGGCACCAGTAGGTGTCGAGCCAGTGCAGCTCGTGCAGGACGACGTAGTCCGGGATCAGCAGCACGACCTTCGGGATCATCAGGATGCTGAGCACGCCGAAGAAGCAGAGCTCGCGCCCGCGGAACCGCGTCACGCCGAGCGCGAAGCCGGCGAGCAGCGAGGTGACGATCACGAGCGCCACCGTCGCGCCCGCGATCAGCACCGTGTTCAGGAAGAAGCGGACCCAGGTCGCCTCGCTCCAGGCGCGCGAGTAGTTCCCGACCTCGCCGCCGGGCAGGAAGTTCGGCGGGAACTGGAAGACCTGCGTCGTCGTGCTGAGCGACGTGACGAGCACCCAGTAGAACGGGAACGCGAAGAGGATCCCGACCGCGAGGGCGACCAGCCCCGAGCGGAAGCGGCGTGACCGCTTCCGCCACAGGGCCGTCCGGACGGCGGCGAGGCTCAACCGCCGTTCACCGCCGCCATCGCCTTCGCCTGCGCCTCGTCGAGCGCGGCCTTCGGGTCGGCGCCGTTGTCGAGCACCGCCTGCAGCGCCGTCGAGACCTCGCCGATCGCGGTCGTCCACCACGCGTACGGCGGATTGCCGCGCGCGACCTGCAGCGACTGCGCCGCGACCTGCGCGTACGGGTGCGTCTTGATGAAGCCCTTCATCGCCGGCAGCGCCGCCTGCGTCACCGGCAGGTAGCCGGTCTCCTCCGACCAGTAGGCGGTCTGGCGCGGCTCGGTCAGGAACTTCATGAACTCCCACGCCGCCGCCCGCTGGGCGAGCGAGGCGTGCGAGAAGAGGACGACGTTCGTCCCCTGCATCGAGTTGCCCTCGCCGTTCCGGCCGGTCGGCAGCTCCGCCACCTTCATCGTGAACTTGCCGCCGACCGCGCCGAGCTCGTACGGGTAGCCGGCGATCGTCGAGAGGTCGAACGCCGAGCGGCCCGCGCCGAGCGCGGTCTCACCGGGGTAGTTGGTGCCGATCTGGAGCGCGCCGTGGTTCTTCAGGTCCTTCAGGAACTCCATCGCCTTGACGCCGCCCTTCGAGTTCAGGGTCGGCTTGCCGTCGACGACCCAGGTGCCGCCGAAGGCGCGCGTGATCGCCATCCACATGATGCCGCCGTCCGCGGGCGCGGCGAGCGTGCCGGTGTCGGTGCTCCAGGCCCAGTCGCCGTTCTTCGTCACCGCCTTCGCGACCTTCGCGAAGTCGACCCACGTCTTCGGCACCGCCAGGCCGGCCTTCTGGAGCTTGTCGGCGTTGTAGTACATGACGTAGTCGCTCTTGTTGAACGGCCACATCCAGATCTTGCCGTCCGGCAGGTAGAGGTCCTTCCAGACGCCCTTCCAGAACTGCTTCTGCTGCGCCTTCGTCAGCCCGTTCGTGCCGTTGACGTAGCTGTCGAGCGGCATGATCGCCTTCGCGTCCGCGAACGCGGCCGCCCAGTTCTCGTACGCCTGCCCGATCGTCGGCGGGTCGCCGGCGGCGACGGCAGCCTGCTCCTTCTGCTGCAGGACGCCGTAGTTCGGCTCGGCGATCAGGTTGACGGTAATGCCGGGATGCGTCCGCTCGAACCGCTGCGTGAGCAGGTCGAGGGCGGGCTTCTGCTTGCCGGAGGACATCGCCTCCATGAACGTGATCGTGACCGTCTTGTGCGCAGTCGCCGTGCTGCCGGCCGCCACGGCCGCCAGCGCACCGGCCGTGGCGAGAGCGGCGAGGACTACGAGAGGTCGGTGCGGATGCATGGTCTCCCCTCCGGGATCGATGATGGACGCGGTGTCACGCTTGACGCCTCTGCAGGCGCAGCTGGAGCAGGGTGAAGAGGGCGATGACGATAAAGAGGACGACGGCGATCGCCGCGCCGAAGCCCGTGTGGTAGAAGACGAAGCTCTCCTGGTAGAGCAGGAAGCCGGTGGTCGTCGTGGCGCCGAGCGGGCCGCCCTTGGTCATCGTGTAGATCTGGGTGAACGCCTGCAGCGAGTCGATCGTCGTGATCACGACGACGAACAGGATCGTCTGCGTCAGCTGCGGCAGGATCACGTCGCGGATCTCGTGCCGGTAGCGGGCGCCGTCGACCCGCGCCGCCTCGCGCAGCTCGTTCGAGACGACGGCGAGCCCGGCCAGGAAGATGATCACCGTGAAGCCGAGGTCGTGCCAGAGCGTGTAGACGATCAGCGCCGGCATCGCCCAGGTCGTCGTGTCCAGCCAGTCGATCGCGTTCAGGTGGACGATCCGCAGCAGCGCGTCGAGCAGGCCGAACTGCGGGTTGAAGATCCAGACCCAGACGATCGAGGTGGCGACGAGCGGCGTGAAGTACGGCGTCAGCACGGCCAGGCGCACGATCCGGCGCACGAAGCCGCCCGAGCTGAGCAGCAGCGCGATCCCGAGCCCGAGCACGGTGCTGCCGCCGACGACGGCGCCGACGAAGTAGACCGAGGCCACGATCGAGTGCCAGAAGTCGCTCGAGGAGAAGAGGTGGCGGTAGTTGTCGACCCCGACGAAGCGCGAGAGCGACGTGTTGAGCAGGTTCCAGTCGAAGAAGCTGATGTAGAGGACGAAGACCGCCGGGCCGATCGTGAAGACGAGGAAGATCAGCAGCGCCGGCGAGAGGTAGAGCAGCGAGTACCGGCCGCTGCGGATCCCCTGCCGGCCGGCGCCGCGCCGGGAGACGGTCGCCGCGGTCGAGGCCAGCGCGCCGTCCACGCTCACGCCCCGGCTCCCGCCGCCTGCAGGCGCGGCGCGGCGGTCGTCCGGCGGACGACGAGCTCGTGCGGGAGGATCACGTCGCGCGGCTCGATCCCGGGGTCGGCGAGGCGCTCGAGCGCGAGCGAGACGGCGGCCCGGCCCATCGCGTGCCGCGGCTGGCGGACGCTCGTCAGCCGGACGAGGCGCGAGGAGGAGAACCAGATGTCGTCGTAGCCGACGACCGAGACGTCGTCCGGGACGGAGAGGCCGTCGTCCGCGAGCGCGTCGATCGCGCCGAGGGCGATCAGGTCGTTGCCGCAGAGCACCGCGGTCGGCGGGCGCGAGCCGGCGGCGAGCAGCCGCTTCGCGCCCGCGTAGCCGGCATCGACCGTGAGCTGGCACTCGACGACGCGGTCGGCGTCCGGCTCGAGCCCCTCCGCGGCGAGCGTCTCACGGAAGCCGAGCGCCCGCTCGCAGCTCGCCGAGGAGCCGGGCGGGCCGGCCAGGACGGCGATCTCGCGGTGGCCGAGCTCGAGCAGGTGCCGCGCCGCCTCGCGCGCGCCGGCGCGGTCGTCGATGCCGACGAAGTCGGCGGCGAGACCGGAGGCGCGGCGCACCGCCTGCACGAGCGGCACGTCCGCCGGCACGACGTCGGCGATCAGCGGGCCGTCCGAGGCGAGCAGCGACGTGAAGATCAGCGCGGCGCACTGGTGGTCGCAGAGCGTCCGCACCTCCTCCCCGTCGAGGTCGCCGGTGCCGCCGCTGTGACTGAGGAAGACCCGGTAGCCGGCCTCGGCGGCGGCCGCGATCACGCCGCCGGCGATCTCGGGGTAGAACGGGTTCGTGATGTCGGCGAGCACGAGCCCGAGCACGCGGCTCTGGCCGGTGCGCAGCCCGCTCGCGAGGCGGTTCGGCCGGAAGCCGATCTCCTCCGCGACCCGGAGCACGTGCGCGCGGGTCTCGGCGCCGACGCCGTCGCGGCCGTTGACGACGTAGGAGGCGGTCGCGATCGAGACGCCGGCGCTCTGCGCGACGTCCGCCAGAGTCACCCTGCCGCCCTTGGGCTCGCCCGCCATCGCGGACTAGACTAAGAGCCCTTAAACGATTCGTCAACGGGTACTCGATCATGATTCGCAACGCATGCCGAGAGTGCTCCGAAACCTGGTAGCGCCGGGACGGCGGCACTGACGCCGGCGAGCCTGCCGGTCCCGCGTGGCCGGCACATCGCGAGCCGTTAGCATCGGCCGGTGCGCATCGGAGTGCTCACCGGCGGCGGCGACTGTCCCGGGCTGAACGCGGTCATCCGCGCCGTCGCGCGCCGCTCGTTCGACCGCGGCCACGAGGTCGTCGGCATCCGCTCCGGCTGGCGCGGTCTCGTCGAGAAGGACGCGCAGCCGCTCGGGCCGCGCGAGATCTCGGGGATCCTGCCGCGCGGCGGCACGATCATCGGCACGACCCGCACCAACCCGTACACGCTCGACGGCGGCGTCGACCGGGTGCGGGAGAACGCCGCCGCGCTCGGCCTCGACGCGCTCGTCGCGATCGGCGGCGAGGATACCCTCGGCGTCGCCGCGCGCCTCTACGCCGAGCACGGCTTCCCCGTCGTCGGCGTCCCGAAGACGATCGACAACGACCTCTCGGCGACCGACTACACCTTCGGCTTCGACACCGCCGTCTGGATCTGCACCGAGGCGATCGACCGGCTGCACACGACCGCCGAGTCGCACAACCGGGTGATGGTCGTCGAGGTGATGGGCCGCCACACGGGCTGGATCGCGGTGATGAGCGGGATCGCGGGCGGCGCCGACGTGATCCTGATCCCGGAGAAGCCGGTCTCGGTCGAGGACGCGTGCGCGGAGATCGCCAAGCGGCACGCGCGCGGCAAGGACTTCTCGATCGTCGTCGTCAGCGAGGGCGTCGAGCTGCCGGGCGCCGAGGACAAGGGCGAGGTCGACCAGTTCGGCCACCGGCTGCTCGCCAAGCGCGGCGTCGGCGAGACGATCGCGCAGCAGATCGAGGAGCGGACCGGCTTCGAGACCCGCGTCACCGTGCTCGGCCACGTCCAGCGCGGCGGCTCCCCGACGCCGCGCGACCGCGTGCTCGCGACCCGCTACGGCCTCAAGGCGGCCGACCTCGCGCACGAGGGCACCTTCGGACGCATGGCCGCGCTGCACGGCGACGCGATCGTCGACGTCTCGCTCGAGGAGGCGACCCGCGAGCTGAAGACGGTGCCCGACGACTGGTACGAGGTCGCGCGGGCCTTCTTCGGCTAGCCCGAGACGAAGCGGCGCGCCTCTGCGGCGAGCTCGGCCCAGCGGCCGCACGCAGCCTCGCCGACCGCAACCCACTCGCGCATCAGCCGACCGGGGCTCGGCCCCCACGCTTGCCCGTCGTCCGCCTCGATCAGCTCGCCGACCCGCGCCTCCGGCAGCTTCAGGACGAGCCCGTCCGGGTGCCGGATCGCGTAGATCCGGCCGCCGACACGTAGGCCGCTCGAGCGCCCGAAGCCCGTTCCCGGCGCGACGCCGTCGACCGCGAGCTCGTCCCGCTCGACCTGCTCCCAGGCTGCGTCCGCGTCCATCGCCCGGAGTCTGCCAGCGCGCGGGCGCCCGGGACGCGCGTGACCTGCGCGAGCCGGTCGCGGACGAGCGTGAGCTCGCGCTCGCGGTCGGCGAGCCCGGGGCCGCGGACTCCGGCTGCGCTCAGTAGCCGGAGCTCGCGGACCTGGCGGCGGATCTGCTCGAGCAGCGCCGCCACCTCGGACTGATAGGAGCGGCGATCCGTCACGCCGCCACCTCCGCCTCCGGCTCCGGTGCATGGGGGAAACCCTGTTTCCCCCATGGGCCCCCTTCTCGCTGCCGCCGGTGCCGCACCGGCGCATCCGTTCGGGGGAACCTGCCGGTTCCCCCGAACCCCCTCATGGCGGCATGACTGCGTCACGCCGCCTCC
>DASSSQ010000032.1:0-4228 GCA_035708405.1 Gaiellaceae bacterium | reverse complement strand
CGCCCGCGCGCCGGGGTTCGAGGAGGCGCTGCTCGTCGTCGACGTCGACCCGGTCGGCGCGGTCGGGCGGCGGCTGCGCGACGTGCGGCGACGGGCGCTCGCCAGGGCGCGCGAGCGCGTGACGGCGACCGAGATCGAGCTTGCGGCGCCACGCGAGCAGCCCGACGCGGTGCGGCCGGTGCTCGCGGAGCAGCTCCCGGACCTCGAGCAGATGCGCCGCGCGCTCGAGCTCGGGCTGCGCGACTACGTGCAGAAGAACGGCTTCGGCGACGTCGTGATCGGGCTCTCCGGCGGCATCGACTCCGCGCTGACGGCGGCGCTCGCGGTCGAGGCGCTGGGGCCGGAGCGCGTGCACGGCGTCTCGATGCCGTCGCGCTACTCGTCCGAGGGAACGCGCGGCGACGCGCAGCGGCTCGCGGAGTCGCTCGGCATCGACTTCCGCGAGATCGCGATCGAGCCGGTCGTGGAGGCGTTCACCGGGGCGCTCGCGTCGTCGTTCGAGGGCCGCGCCGCCGACCTGACGGAGGAGAACCTGCAGGCGCGCATCCGCGGGACGATGCTGATGGCGCTCTCGAACAAGTTCGGCTGGCTCGTGCTCGCGACGGGGAACAAGTCGGAGCTGTCGGTCGGCTACTCGACGCTGTACGGCGACCTCGCGGGCGGCTTCGCGCTGATCAAGGACGTCTACAAGACGGACGTCTTCCGGCTCGCGAAGTGGCTGAACGAGCGCGCGGGCCGCGAGCTCGTCCCCGCGTCGATCATCGAGCGCGCGCCGAGCGCGGAGCTGCGCGCCGACCAGCTCGACGAGGACTCGCTGCCGCCGTATCCGAAGCTCGACGCGGTGCTCGAGGCGTTCGTGGAGCTCGACCGCTCGCGCGAGGAGCTCGGCCGCGACGGCTTCGACCCGGAGGTCGTCGAGCGCGCCCTCGCGATGGTCGACCGCGCCGAGTACAAGCGCCGCCAGGCGCCGCCGGGAGTGAAGCTCCGGCCGAAGGCATTCGGCCGCGACCGGCGCACCCCGATCACGAACCGCTGGCCGGGATAGCTACGCGAGCCGCTGCAGCGCGACGCCGAGCACGGGCAGCGCCATCGTCAGCGAGTAGCTGATCCAGCCGATCACGACGAGCCGCCGCCGCGTCGCCTGCGGCCCGCCCGCGCGCACCTCGGCCTGCACGCGCGGGCCGTAGACGAAGTTGTGCAGGTACGAGACGACGAGCAGGCAGGCGAAGACGGCGGCCTTCGCCGCGAGCACCGCCTCGAAGGCCGCGGTCGACTCCCAGTCGCGCAGGGCGAGGAACACGCCCGTGACCGCCGCCACGAGCAGCGCCCCGTAGCCGAGCGGCCGCCAGCGCAGGCCCAGCTCGCGCATCGCGCGGCTGCGGCTGTCGCCCTCGGCGACCCGCACCGCGGGCACGCCGACGAAGACGAGCGCGGTCGACCCGCCGAACCAGATCCCGGCGGCGAGCAGGTGGACGGCGACGAGGACCGCGGTCACGACGTGAGGCTCCGCACGCGTTCCGGCAGGTCGGGCGGCGCGAACCGCTCGCCCGCGGCTGCGAGCTCGGCCGGTGTCCACCAGCGCACGTCGGCGACCCCCTCGGCGTCGAGGTCGATCGTTGCGCGCGGCTCGTGGGCGTGCACCCTGACGAGGTACGTCGTGTTCCGCTGCCGGTAGAGCCGGCGCGCCCAGGGGAACTCGCCGACGTGCTCCCAGAGCTCCGGGCCGAGCTCGAACGCCTCCAGGCCGACCTCCTCGCGCAGCTCCCGCCGCAGCGCGCCGACGTCGTCCTCGCCGGGGTCGATCCCGCCGCCCGGCGTGCCCCACCAGGTCTCGTCGCCGACCGGGCGCCGGTACTGGACGAGCAGCGTCCGCCCGTCCGCGTCGAGCACGAGCGCACGCACGGCCTCGCGCGGGACCGGCTCGAGCCAGTCGCGCAGCTCGGTGAACGCGCGGAGCCGCTCCGGGTACGGCACCGCCGCGTTCGCGGGCGACGTCGACGGCAGGACGAAGAGCCCGGTCCGCCCGATCGAGCGGAGCTGCGGGCCGAGCTCCGGCCGCTCGTTCCAGAGACCGCGGTAGGCCTCCTTGCCGACGAATGCGACGGCCCGCGGGGAGACGCCTCGGATCCGCTGCTCGAACGCGTCGCGGTCGAAGTCCCCGCGGCGGAGGTCGCCCGACCCGGGCGTCGTCCGGTACGCCGCGTTCGTCACGCCGTAGCCGAGGTCGAGCAGCGCGAACTGCTCCTGCGGGTCGTAGAGGCGCGGCGTGAAGCCGGCGTCGTGCAGCAGCCGCCAGAAGTCGTTGCGCGGGTTCGCGAAGTGGGCGGCGGCCGCGGCCGACACCCGCCCCGGGTTGATCCCGCAGAACACGCAGGCGAGCCCCGGGGCGAGGACGTCCGGGACGGCCGATCCCGTGCTCGCTCCGGCTCGCACCGCTACCCGGCGAGGACGACCGTGTCGCCGACGGAGATCGGGCCCCCGCGGACGATGTCGGCTCTCAGCCCCGCTCGATGCACGAGCGGCCGCAGGATCCCCGGGCGCGTCAGGCGCTCGAGATGGGCGCACGGCTCCGCCAGCCGGCGGCCGACGCACTCGACCGCGCCGACGGTGAAGCGGCGGCCGGCGAGCGCGTTCAGCGCGATCCCGCGCGTCACGATGTTCCGCCGCGCCTGCTCCCAGGGCAGGTCGATCGAGTCGAGGACCTCGGCCTCGACGAGGGTCAGCTGGTAGCCGTGCCCGGGCCCGCTGAACGTGCCGCGGCCCTCGTGGTAGCGGTCGCCTTCGAGGCCGCGCCCGGCGACGGCCTCGGCCTGCTCGACGCGCTCCAGCGGGCGCTCGGCGCCGGGCGCGGTCAGGATCGCCGCGACGCTGCCGGCCCGCTGCTCGTCACCGTACGGCCGCTCGATCGGCAGGCGCAGGTCGAGTCGCGCGAGCAGCCAGCCCTCGGCGATCTCCCCGCCGGCCGCGAGCGCGCCGGCGGGATCGTGGAGGGGGCCGGACGGAGAGCCGAACATGACGACGGCGTGGTCGCCGTCAACCGAGCGGACACGGGCGAGCCAGTGCCCGGGCCAGTCGAACCCGCTCGCGTCCGCGATCGGCACGAGGCCGAGGTTCCGCTCCGCGAGCCACTGCCGGAGAAAGAGGAACGCCTCGTACTCGGGGATGGGCGGAGCGTCACCGAGGATGACGGTCAGGCAGTCGTGGAGCTCCTGCTCGTACGGCGTCACGCCGTTCAACCTAGCCGCCGCGCGGCGAGCGCGGCTAGGAGTGGCTGCGGCCGCGCGGCCGGCAGCGCGGCACGCGCTGCGTCCACGTCGCCGTGCAGACCCACGAGCTCGGGAGCGGCGGCGAGGGGCGCCGGCCCGCCGTCACCGAGGGCCGGCGGCGCGCGGTCCACGTCCGGCACGTGCGCGTCACGCGGCCTCGGCCTCCGGCCCGCGCGCGTCGAGCCGCTCCTCGAACAGCTCGCGCAGCCGCTCGCCGCGCCCGATCCGCGACTCGCCGTTCCGCAGGACGCGAACGACGCTCACCCGCTCGTCGCTCCGGGCCCCGTAGCACCGGGCGTAGCACTCGGCCTCGGAGAGGGCCCTGAGCCTCATCGGTCCGAACCCTAGGACCGGGGGCGGACGGATACGGTTCGCCCCGTGGCCGTGACCGCGAAGGTCTTCGAGTACGCCGTCGAGCTCGACGCCGGCGGCCGGCTGACCATCCCCGGCGGCGGGCAGTTCGTGCCGCCGGAGGGCTGGACGGCCGACCACCTGCTGCTCGGCGCGCTCGTCCGCTGCTCGCTCGACAGCTTCGGCTACCACGCGCGCCGCGCCGGTCACGCGGTGACCGCCTCGGGGTCCGCGCAGGGGACGATCACGAAGAGCGGCCCGGACGACCGCTACCGGTTCGTCTCGATCGCGGTGAGGATCGACGCGCAGCTCGAGCCGCGCGCCGCCGACGCAGACACGCTGGTCGCGAAGGCGGAGCGCGACTGCTTCGTCGGCGCGTCGCTCGCCGTCAAGCCCCGGTACGACTGGCACGTCTCCTGACCGCGCCGCCCTCGACCACGACGGTGGAGTCCGTGCGGGCGCGCTTCGGCGCGCTGCAGCGTGGGCTCGCGTTCTTCGACGGGCCCGGCGGGACGCAGGTGCCCGACACCGTGATCGAGGCGATCGGCGACTACCTCCGCGAGTCGAACGCGAACCTCGGCGGCCCCTTCGAGACCTCGCATCGCTCCGAC
>DASSSQ010000031.1:0-12970 GCA_035708405.1 Gaiellaceae bacterium | reverse complement strand
GCGGCGGAAGAGCCCGTCGCGCACCCACGCCTCGCCGCGCGCGTAGTTGCGGATCGCGAAGAAGTGGCGCAGGCCGCCGGCGGCCGCCTCGACGCAGCCGACGCCGACGAGCGCGCCCGCCCAGACGAGAAGCGAGCGCCGCGAGCCGCCGATCACGCCGGCGTCGATCGCGTGCTGCATCAGCTTCGGCGCGGCGACGGCGGCGCCCTGCCAGGCGAGCCCGGACGCGATCCCCGTGGCGAGGCCCGCGCGCTGCTGCCAGAGCGCGCGTCTGAGGTACGGCCAGCCGGCTTCGCGCTTGGACATCCGATCCAGTATCCAGACGCGTCAAATGTCGCCGCGGAGGTCAGGGAGGCCGCTACGCTCGCGGCATGCTTCTCTCGATCGAGGAGCGCTTTCCGCGGCCGTCGGTGATGGGCGTCGTCAACGTGACGCCGGACTCGTTCTCGGACGGCGGTCTGCTGCTCGACCCGGCGGCGGCCGCGACCGAGGCGTGGCGGATGCTCGACCAGGGCGCGGCGCTCGTCGACGTGGGCGGCGAGTCGACCCGGCCGGGCGCCGAGCCGGTCGCGGCGGCGGAGGAGCTGGCGCGGATCGAGCCCGTGCTCGAGTCGCTGCAGGGCGCGCCGGTGTCGGTCGACACGTCGAAGGCGGCGGTCGCGCGGCGCGCGCTCGAGCTCGGCGCCGTCCTCGTCAACGACGTGACGGCGCTGCGCGGCGATCCCGAGCTGGCGGCCGTGGTCGCCGACGGCCGCGCGTACCTCTGCCTGATGCACATGCAGGGCGAGCCGCGGACGATGCAGGCGGCGCCGCGCTACGACGACGTCGTCGCCGAGGTCGCCGCGTTCCTGGACGAGCGGCTCGCGTTCGCCGTCGCGCAGGGGATTCGCGAGGAGCGGATCTGCCTCGACCCGGGCTTCGGCTTCGGCAAGACCGTCGCGCACAACCTCGAGCTGCTGCGCCGCCTGGACGAGCTGAGGGCGCTCGGCCGGCCGCTGCTCGTCGGGCTCTCGCGCAAGTCGGCGCTCGGCAAGCTGCTCGGCGATCCCGACGCGAAAGTGGGGACAGTCCCCGCTTCGATCGGTGCTGCGGTCGCGGCGTTCGAGCGCGGCGCCTCGATCTTCCGCGTCCACGACGTCCGCGACCACGTCGAGGCGCTGACCGTGGCTGCGGCGGTCGAAGTGGCCTGATGGCCGAGATCGAGCTCTACGGCCTCGAGGTCTTCGGCCACCACGGCGTGCTCGAGGAGGAGCGGCGCGACGGCCAGCCGTTCCTCTACGACATCCGGCTCGACGTCGGCGACGCCGGCGCGGACGACCGGCTCGCGGGCGCGCTCGACTACCGCGAGGTCGTCGCCGCGGTGCAGCAACTCTCCGCCGCCCGCCGCTTCGACCTGCTCGAGGCGCTCGCCGCGGCGGTCGCCGACACGCTGCTCGCCCTGCCGCACGTCCGCCGCGCCCGGGTGCGCGTCCGCAAGCCGCAGGTCGCCCTGCCCGTCGAGTTCTCCGCGGTCACGGTCGAGCGCGAAGCTCGACGCTGACGAGGTAGGTCGCCGCCGGCGCGCCCGGCGCGAGCGTCGCCGCGAGGTAGTAGTAGGCGCCCTTGCGCGACGAGACGTTGCGCGTTCGCACGGTCGTGCCGCTGCCGATCAGGTCGCGCGTCGCCGCCGGCTTCCGCTCGAGGATGCTCGTCGTCCGCGGCCCCCAGAGGCCGAGCCGCACGCCGTGGCCCGACTGCAGGCGCGCGACGAGCTCGCGTCCCCACGGCACGAAGACGCGGTAGACGTCGGCGGGATCCTCGTGCGGCGCGAGCTCCGCCTTGACGCGCGTGTGCGGCAGCCGCGCGTCGACGAGCGGCGGCGTGCCGACGCCGAACTCGCCGTTGGCGGCGACGAGCGGGACGTCGTCGTTCGGCTCCTGCGGATCGCGGATCGGGCTCGGCGTCGCGAGCGCGTTCGGGATGCTGAGCAGCCCCCAGCCGGACGACGGGTCGAGCCCGGGCGCGTCGATGTCGATCGCCGACCGCGTCAGGATCGTCGCGACCTGCGTGTTGTCGAGCAGCGGCCGCGCCGTCCAGAGCCAGGCGGCCGCGCCGGAGACGATCGGCGCCGCGAAGCTCGTGCCGGTCAGCTGCGAGAAGCCGGTCGGGTCCTTCCAGGTCGGCACGGCGGCGACGATCGAGACGCCCGGCGCGGCGAGGTCGACGTACGGCGAGCGGCTGGAGAACGGCGCCACGTTGCCGTTGCGGTCGGTCGCGCCGACGGTGATCACGTGCGGCAGGTCGGCCGGGTAGACCGGCGGCCCGTTCTCGCCGCCGTTGCCGGCCGCCGCGACGACGAGCCAGCCGGCGGCGTAGGCCGCGTCGACGCCGATCCGCAGCAGCCCCGCGCCGGCCGTGCCCTCGAAGCCGACGCTGAGGTTGATCACGCCCGGGCCGGGCTGCGCGAGCGCGGTCGCGATCCCGCTCAGCACCTCCGAGAGCGACTGGCCGCCCGCGTCGAAGCTGGCGAGCGACGCGCCCGGGTAGACGCCGACCATCCCCTTGCCGTCGGCGGGCGCGGCGACGATCGACGCGACCGCGGTGCCGTGCTGCTCCTCGGGCCCCGGCGTCACGTGCTGCGGGTCGAGCAGGAGGACGTTCAGCGCGGAGAACTCGGGATGCGTGACGTCGACCCCGGTGTCGATGACCGCGACGAGCCGGCTCGGCCCCGCCGGCGGCTGCGCCCGGTCGGCGCCGACCGCGTACCACCACCACTCCTGCGGCAGCAGCGGGTCGGTCGGCGCGGCCGCCCGCGCGAAGCGGTGCATCCGCCGGTCCGGCCCGGAGGCGAGCACGCCGTGCAGCCGCCTCGCCTCGGCCGCGGGCACGCGCCAGATCCCGAGCGAGGCGGCGACCGGCTGCGCGTCCGCGGGGACAGGCGCCGACGGCTTCAGCGCGACGAGGACGTCGGCGCGCGCCGAGGGTGCGGCGAGCCCGAGCGCCGCGGCGACCAGCGCTGTGAACGCAGCACGGCGCACGACCGTCAAAGTACCGTCTGCCGGATGAGGGCGTTCGTCGGCGTCGGCGCGAATCTCGGCGACCGCGAGGCGACGATCCGCGAGGCGGTGCGGCTGCTCGGCGACGACGTCGTCGCCGTCTCCCGGCTGCGCGAGACCGAGCCGTGGGGCTACGTCGACCAGCCGGCCTTCCTGAACGGCGCCGTCCTGCTCGAGACCGACCTCGCGCCGCGCGCCCTGCTCGAGCGGCTGCTCGCCGTCGAGCGCCGGCTCGGCCGCACCCGCGAGGGCCCGCGCTACGGCCCGCGCACGATCGACCTCGACCTGCTCCTCTACGAGGATCGCGTCGTCGAGGAGGAGGGCCTGTCCCTGCCGCACCCGCGCCTGCACGAGCGCCCGTTCGCGCTCGAGCCGCTGCTCGACCTCGACCCCGAGCTCGAGCTCCCCGGCCGCGGCAGGGTGTCGGACCTGCTGGCGGGGCTACAATCCGGCTAGATGTCGCACCTCGACGAACTCGACGAGTTCGAGGCCGAGCTCGAGCTCCGGTTGAAGAAGGAGTACACCGCCGTCTTCGCGCTCTTCCGCTACTGCGTGCTGACGGCGGACGCGACCTACCTCTGCAACAAGCTCGACCTGCAGCCGGCGCTGCAGCAGGCCTATCCGTTCTTCCAGCTGAAGATGGAGGACGTCTGGGTCTGGGACAAGAACCGGCCGACGCGGATGATCCCGCGCGCCGAGGTCTACACCTCCGCCGACGTGACCGTCGAGGAGCTGCGCGGCGAGGGCGAGGAGCCGTCGCTGACCGCGGAGGCGCTCGCGAAGCGCATCGGCGAGTCGCTCCCGGGCGACGACGAGTTCTAGGCGGCGCGCGCGATGCGCGGCGTCGTCCTCGTCGAGGGCACGAGCGACCGCGTCGCGCTGGAGACGCTCGCAGCCCGGCGCGGCCGCGACCTCCGGGCCGAGCGGGTCGCCGTCGTCGCGATCGGCGGCGCGCAGGCCGTCGCGCGCGCGCTCGAGCCGCTCGTCGCGGGAGACCTGCGGATCGCCGGGCTCTGCGACGCGGGCGAGGAGCCGTGGTTCCGGCGCGCCTTCGAGCGGACGGGCGTCGATCCGGCGGGCATCCACGTCTGCGACGCCGACCTCGAGGACGAGCTGATCCGCGCGCTCGGCGCCGACGCGGTCGAGGCGGTGGTGGAGGCGCACGGCGACCTCCAGCCGTTCAGGACGCTGCAGCGGCAGCCGGCGTGGCGGGGACGGGCGCGCGAGCAGCAGCTGCGGCGGTTCATGGGCAGCGGCGGCCGGCGGAAGATCCGCTACGCGCGCTTCCTCGTCGAGGCGCTCGATCCGGCGCGCGTCCCGGAGCCGCTCGACCTGGCGCTCGCGCACGTCTAGGGTGCCGCGGATGCTGCTCGCGATCGACGTCGGCAACACGCAGACCGTCTTCGGGCTCTTCGACGGCGAGCGCCTGGCCGAGCACTGGCGGATCGCGACCGAGGCGCACCGCACCGGCGACGAGCTCGGCGTCTTCCTGCGCGGGTTCCTCGCCGACGCCGAGCTCGAGGGGATCGTCCTCTCCTCGACGGTGCCGCGGCTCGTCCAGGCCTACGGCGAGCTGGCGGAGCGGATGGGCGCCGAGCTGCTCGTGCTCGGCCCCGGGATACGCACCGGGATCGCGATCCGGATGGACGACCCGGCGCGCGTCGGCACCGACCGGATCGCGAACAGCGTCGCCGCCCGCGAGCGCTACGGCGCGCCCTGCGTCGTCGTCGACTTCGGCACCTCGACCAACTTCGACGTCGTCTCGGCCGACGGCGACTACGTCGGCGGCGTGCTCGCGCCGGGGATCGAGATCTCGATGGACGCGCTCTTCGCGCGCGCGGCGCAGCTCTTCAAGGTCGACTACGTCGAGCCGCCTGCGGCGATCGGCAAGAATACGGCGCAGGCGCTCCAGTCCGGGCTCGTCTACGGCTTCGCCGGCCAGGTCGACGCGATCGCCGGCCGGATCCGGGCGGAGCTCGGCGCGCCCGACGCGCCCGTCGTCGCGACCGGCGGCCTCGCCGAGCTGATCGCGCCGCACGCGACGACGATCGGCCGCGTCGACCCGTGGCTGACGCTCGAGGGCCTGCGCCTGGTCTGGCTCAGGAACCGCGACTGACGACGGCGGCGTCGAGCACGGGGCCGAGCAGCGGGTTCGTCCAGAGCTCGCGCACCCACGGTCGCCGCACCGTGACGTGGCGCGGGTAGAGCACCGGCACGACCGCCGCGCGCTCGGCGACGAGCAGCCGGTCGAGCCGGTGGAAGAGCTCCATCCGCTCGCCCTGGTCGCGCACCTGCTGGGTCTGCTCGAGCAGCTCGTCGATCTCCTCGTCGCGGTGGAAGGGGAAGCCCTGCTCGAAGAGCCCGCGGAAGAGCCCGTCCGGATCGGGATAGTCGGCCGACCAGCCCGCAAGCCACGCGTGCACGTCGTCGAGGGTGCCGGGGAAGATCGGCCCGTCGGCGCGGCGGATCTCGACGCGCGCCCCGAGCGCGCGCCACTGCGCCGCGAGCTCGTCGAAGTCGGTGCGGGGATGGGCGAGCACGCGCAGCTCCGGCAGCCCCTTGCCGCCGGGGAAGCCGGCGTCGGCGAGCAGGCTCCGCGCGAGCTCGAGGTCGTAGGGCAGCGCGATCCGGTGCGAGTGGCCCGGCATCGCCGGCGGCACCATCCCGCCGCGCACCGCCGCCACCGCGGGCGAGCCCGCGACGAGCCGCTCGCGGTCGAGCGCGTGCGCGAACGCCTTGCGCACGAGCTCGTTCGAGAACGGCGCCCGGTCGGCGCGGAAGCCGACGTAGTTGACGCCGAGGCTCGCCACCGCGGTCGCGCACTCGGGCTCGGTCTCGGGCGCGTGCGTCGTGACGACGTCGAGCCGGCCGGCCCGCCAGGCGTCGAGCTCCTCGCCGAGCCGCACGAAGGCGACGTGGATCTCGCCGACGTTGCCGCGCGGGCCCGCGTAGTGCGGGTTCGCGACGAGCAGCAGGTGGTCGTCGTCCCGCTCGGCGAGCATGTACGGCCCGTTCGAGACGAGGTGCTCCGCGCGCTTCCAGTCGGCGCCGAGCTCGAGGCAGCGGTGGCGCGGCCACGGATACGTCCAGACCGACGCGAGCACCCACGGGAAGTAGCTGCGCGGCCGGTCGAGCCGCACCTCCAGCGTGCGGTCGTCGAGCGCCTCCGCCTCGACGCCGCCGAGCATGAACGCGGTATGCGCGCCCTCCTCGCGCATCCGCGCCCACGTCCAGGCGAAGTCCTCGGCGGTGACCGGCTCGCCGTCGCTCCAGGACGCGCCCTCGCGCAGCCGGAAGAGGTAGGTGAGCCCGTCAGCCGACACGCGGAAGTTGTCCGCGGTCGCGGGCACGACGTTCAGGTCGCGGTCGAGCGCGAGCAGGCCGCGGAAGAGGTGGCCGACGATCGTCGCCGACTCGGTCGAGTAGACGTAGCCGGGCACGAGGTCGCCCTCGAGCTCGTCGATCGCCGTCTCCAGCCGCTCGGTCGGCTCCAGCCGGACGGGGACGTCCTCGCGGCAGCAGAACGCCTCGTCGTAGGCCTCCTCGGCGCCGGCGAAGTCGAACGAGACGTGGCGGGCGAGCGCGATCTTGAACAGCGTCTCGCGGGCGCGCTCCTCGTCGTCGAGCCGCGCGAGGAAGCGGCGCGCCCGCTCGTAGTGCGCGACCGCCTCCTGGTCGGCGTAGACGGCGCGGGCGGCGTCGCCGGCGCGCAGCAGGTAGTCGGCGGCCCGCTCGGGGTCGTCCGCCTCGGCGAAATGGCGGCCGAGCAGGGCGTAGGCCTGCGCCGTCCGCTCGCCGAGCAGCCGCTCGAGCGCCTCGCCGACCTGCAGGTGCAGCCGCCGGCGCCGCGTCTCGACGAGGCTCGTGTAGGCGACCTCCTGGACGAGGCCGTGGCGGAAGCGGTACTCCGGCGTCGGCCGCCGGCGCGTCTCGACGACGAGCTCGAGCCGCTGCAGCTCCGAGAGCGCCTGGCCGAGCGCGACGTCGGGCAGCACCTCGGCGAGCAGCGGCAGCCCGAAGGTGCGGCCGGAGACCGCGGCGACCGACAGCACCTCGCGGGCGCCGGCGCCGAGCCGGTCGAGCCGTGCCTGCAGCGCGCCCTGGACGAGCGCCGGCACCGCCAGCTCGTCCTCGGCGACCGCGAGCCGGTAGCGGCCGTTGTCGCGCTGCAGCGCGCCGCGCTCGACCAGGTCGCGCAGCGCCTCCTCGAGGAAGAACGGGTTGCCGCCGGCGCGCTCGGCGAGCAGCTCGGCGACCGACTCCGGCAGCTCGGCGCCGGCGGCGTCGGCGGCGAGCAGCCGGCTCGCGTCCGGCGGCAGCGGCCGCAGCTCGATCTCCTTGTAGCGGTGCGGGAAGCGCTGGCGCGCGCGCTCGCCGAGCCGCCAGGAGCGGTGCTCGCGTTCCGTCCGGTAGAGGAGCAGGAGCGCGACGGCGGCGGTGTCGGTGACGGCGAGCAGCCGCTCGAGCAGGTCGATCGTCGTCTCGTCGGCCCAGTGCAGGTCGTCGAGGACGACGCAGAGCGGCGTCTCGTCCGAGAGCCGGCAGAGGAGCTCGGCGACCGCGTCGAAGGTGCGCGTCTGGATCGCCTCGCGGTTCAGGTCGCGCAGCGCCTGCTCGGCGTCCGGCTCGAGCGCGAGCCCGAGCAGGCTCGCGAGGAACGGGTACGCGTCGTCTGCCTCCTCGCCGAGCACGAACGCGAGCTGCGCCTTCAGCTCGAGCCGTACGCGCGCCTCCGGCGTCGAGGCGCCGACGCCGAGCCACTCGCGCAGCAGGTCGCGGATCGGGTAGTAGGGGAAGCTCTGCGCGTACGAGACGGCGCGGCCCTCGACGAAGCGGACGCGGTCGCGGTAGCGCTCGCGCACCTCGCCGACGAGGCGGGTCTTGCCGATTCCGGGCTCGCCGACGACGGCGACGACGGCGCCGCGGCCGTCGAGCAGCCCGTCGATCGTCCGCTCGAGCACGGTCAGCTCGAAGTCGCGGCCGACAAGCGGCCCGGACGGCGCCGGCTCGCTCTCGTCGGCGAGGCCGACGACGCGGAACGGCTCGACCGGCTGCGAGACGCCCTTCAGCTCGCGCCGGCCGAGGCTCTCGAGCTCGAAGCAGCTCTCGACCTGCAGCTTGGTCGCGCGCCCGACGACGACCTCGCCGCCGTCGGCGAGCTCCTGGATCCGCGCGGCGACGTTGACGGTGTCGCCGAGCGCGTTGTAGGGATCGTCGCTGTCGGCCTGGATGACGACGGGGCCGGTGTTGATCGCGATCCGGACGGCGAGCTCGACGCCGTAGGCCTCGCGCACCTCGCCCGCGTAGCGCTCGAGCGCGCGCTGGATCGCGAGCGCGGCGCGGACGGCGCGCTCGGAGTCGTCCTCGTGCGAGCGCGGCGCCCCGAAGACCGCGTAGAGCTCGTCGCCGACGTACTGCGCGACCGTCCCCTCGAAGCGGCCGACCTCGGCGCCCATCAGGCGCATCACCTCGTCGACGAGCAGCTTCGAGCGCTCGACGCCGAGCCGCTCGGCGATCGACGTCGAGCCGACGATGTCTGCGAAGAGGACGGTGACGATCCGGCGCTCGCCGGCGGCGACTGCCATCCGGCAGTTATAGCCGCCAGGCACGGACCGGCCCGGGCTCGCCGCTCCGTCTTATCCCTTGAAACCGGGGACAGTCCCCGGTTGAAGCGGGGCCGGGCCCCGAGGACATGTCCGTTTCGGACTAGCCGCCGCCGTAGAGCGAGATCGGCAGCCGGTCGAGCAGGATCTCGTCCTCGGCCGGCGGAACCTCGGCCTCGAGTCGCTCGAGCACCGCCGCCGCGCCGGGCGCCGCGACGAGCAGCCGCGTCACGACCTCCGCGGTCGAGTCGAGCCGCACGAGCTCCTGCTTGAACGGCTTCGGGAAGCGCCCGCGGCCCAGGTACCAGCCGTAGAACTTCTTCAGGAAGCCGGACGCGCGGCGCTCGCCGAGCTCCCGCACCGTCTCGCGGACGAACAGGATCAGCTCGGCGGCGACCTCCTCGCGGCTCGGCTCCGGCGCGTCGCCGGCCGCGATCTCGCGCAGCGCCCACGGGTTCCCCTGCGCGGCGCGGCCGACCATCACCGCCGCCGCGCCCGTCGTCGCCAGCACCGCCTGCGCCCGCGCGCGCGAGTCGATGTCGCCGGACGCGATCACCGGCACGTCGACCAGCGAGACGAGCTCCGCCGTCACGGAGTGGTCTGCCGTCCCCGTGTACATCTGCCGGGCCGAGCGCGGATGCAGCGTCAGCGCCGCCGCGCCCGCCTCGACGAGCTGCGGCCCGACCTCGAGGCACTGCCGCGAGCCGTGCTCCGTCCCGCGCCGCATCTTCACCGTCACCGGCAGCGAGGTCGCGCCCGCGACCGCCTCGACGAGCGCGCAGGCGCGCGCCGGATCGTCGAGCAGCATCGCGCCGGCGCCGGTCTTCGTCACCTTGCGGACGGGGCAGCCGAAGTTGATGTCGACGAGATCGGCGCCGGCCGCCTCGACGATCCGCGCCGCCTCCGCCATCGGCCGCGGCTCGGAGCCGAAGATCTGGATCGCGAGCGGGTGCTCGTCGCCCGCGACGCGCAGGTAGCCGAGCGTCCGCTCGTTCCGGTGCTCGATCCCGGCGCAGCTGACCATCTCCGAGCAGACGAGTCCGGCGCCGAAGCGGCGGCCCTGCCGGCGGAAGGCCTGGACGCTGACGCCGGCCATCGGGGCGAGCACGATCCGGGTCGGGATCTCGACCTCGCGGATGCTCCAGGACCGGCTCGGATCGACGCTCATGAGAGGCTCGTAAGAGTAGCGGCGATCGGTCTTGCCACCTGTCTGGACGGGGGCTATCATGGCGCGCTGCGACGGCCTCCGAGCCGCGCGTTTTTTGTATCCAGGAGGGTCTGGAACGTGAAGGAAGTCATCCTCACACCCGAGGGCTACGAGAAGCTCAAGCAGGAGATCGCGCACCTGCAGACCGAGAAGCGCCGCGAGGTCGCCGAGCGGATTCGCGTCGCGCGCGAGTTCGGCGACATCGCCGAGAACGCCGAGTACGACGACGCGAAGAACGAGCAGGCGATGCTGGAGCACAAGATCGCCCAGCTCGAGGAGCGCCTGCTCGCGGCCCGCGTGATCTCGAAGAAGGAGATCTCGAAGGACATGGTCTCGATCGGCTCTCACGTCCGCGTCAAGAACATGGACGCGAACAAGACCTTCGAGTACCGGATCGTCGGCTCCGCGGAGGCGAACCCGGCCGAGAACAAGCTCTCGAACGAGTCGCCGGTCGGCAAGGCGATCATGGGCCACAAGAAGGGCGACGTCGTCGAGGTCTCGGCGCCGCGTGGGTCGCTCAAGTTCAAGATCCTCGAGATCAAGGCCGCGTAACGGGGAGACAGCTCGTGCAGCTGGAGCGCGCGCGCCTCGGCGAGGCGAGCCGCGTCCTTGCTCGCGCGTTCTTCGACGATCCCGCCTGGACGTGGATCCTGCCGTCGGCGCGGCGGCGCGCGCGGACGCTGCACGGGCTCTTCCGCACCGCGATCGCGGTGACGATGGCGGGCGGCCGTGTCGACACGACCGCGGGGGAGGTGCGCGGGCTCGCGCTCTGGATCCCGCCAGGCGACGCGCTGCTGGCGGTCAACCGGGCGGCCGCGCGCTCGCTGCTGACGGTGCCGCTGCGGCTGCGGAGCGCCTTCCCCCGCTTCCGCGCCTACACGGAGTGGAACTACGACCTGCAGCGGCGCGCCTACCCCGGCCCGTCGCTCTTCCTCAGCGGCCTCGGCGTCGACCCGGCGCACCAGCGGCAGGGGATCGGCGGCGCGCTCGTCGAGGCGGGGCTCGCACGCGAGCCGGCTGCGACGGCGGTGCTGCTGACGAACAACGAGCGGAACATCGGCTTCTACCGGGGCCACGGCTTCGAGACCGTGCTCGCCGAGCCGATGCCGGGCGGCGGCCCGATGACCTGGGCGATGCTGCGCAAGCCGGGCTAGGCACTACAGTCGCAGCCGATGTCGAGGCCGTTCGCGCTGCGCGTGCTCGTCGCCGCCGCCGTCCTGGGAGCGGCGATCGGCGCGATCGTCGGCGCGCTCTCGCCGACGAGCTACCGCGCGTCGGTGACGATGCTGGTCGCGCACGGCGGCGGGCTGCCGCGAAGCTCGCAAGAGGCACTCCAGGGCGCGCGGACGGTGTCGGCGCTCGCGGTCACCGAATCGGTCTCCTCACGCGTCGCCTCGGGCCTGCACCTGGACGACGCGGCCGTGCGCCGGAGCCTGTCGGCGCGGCCGCGCGGCTCGAGCGGTCTCGTCGTCGTCACCGCGACCGCGTCGAGCGCCGAGCGCGCGGTGCGGGTCGCCCAGCAGGCGGGGCTCGTGATCTCGGAGCTCGTGCTGACGCGGATCGGCTCGACCGGCCTGCGCGCCGCGATCTGGGATCCCGCGCGACCGACCGGCGTCGACGTGCCGTCGGCGCCTCTCGACGCGCTCTGGGGCGCGCTCGCGGCGGCGGCGCTCGCAGCACTTGCGGTCGCGGCGCTTCGCTGGCGCCGACCGCAGCGCGAAACGGGGACTGTCCCCGCTTTCGAGCAAGAAACCGCGGCGGAAACGGGGACTGTCCCCGCTTTCGCACCTGTAATACCGCCCGCAACGGGGACTGTCCCCGGTTTTGCGCCTGAACCCGCCGAGCCGCCGGCGCCGCTCGAGCCGGAGCCGGGCCGCTACAGCCTGCCGGCGCTCGAGCGGCTGATCGCCGCGGCGCCGCTCGATCCCGCCAGGCGCGACGAGCTCGACGCCTATCTCGCCGCCCTGCGCGGCCGCGAGGACGCGTCCGGCCTGCTCCCCGAGTCGCTCGCGCCGGTCGTCGGCGAGGTCTTCGGCGACCTCCTGTAGCAGCGGTTAGTCTGGCCGCCATGCCACGCGCGTTGATCACCGGCGGCGCCGGCTTCATCGGCTCCCATCTCGCCGAGCTGCTGCTCGACGACGGCTGGGAGGTCTACGCGCTCGACGACCTCTCGACCGGCTCGCTCGGCAACGTCGAGCACCTGACGGTCCGGCCCGACTTCCATCTCGTCGTCGACTCGGTGCTGAAGCCGGCCGTCGTCAACGAGCTCGTCCACAAGTGCGACGTCGTCTACCACCTCGCCGCCGCGGTCGGCGTCCGCCTGATCGTCGAGCAGCCGGTGCACACGCTCGTCACGAACATCCAGGGCACCGAGACGGTGCTCGACCACTGCAACCGCTTCGGCAAGCGCGTGCTCGTCGCGTCCACCTCCGAGATCTACGGCGACCGGACCGAGCCGGAGGCGCTCGGCGAGGAGAGCCGCCGCCTCTACGGCCCGACGACTGCGCGGCGGTGGGCGTACGCGGAGTCGAAGGCGCTCGACGAGTTCCTCGCGCTCGCGTACCACCAGGAGCGCGGGCTCGACTGCGTGATCGTGCGGCTCTTCAACACCGTCGGGCCGCGGCAGAGCGGCCAGTACGGGATGGTCATCCCCCGCTTCGTCGCCGCCGCCCTCGCCGGCCGCCCGCTCGAGATCCACGGCGACGGGACGCAGACGCGCTGCTTCTGCCATGTGCAGGACACCGTCCGCGCGCTGCACGGCCTGATGGACGCGCGCTCGATCTCCGGCGAGATCTTCAACGTCGGCTCGACGGAGCGCGTGACGATCCAGGAGCTCGCCGACCGCGTCCGCGAGGTGACGGGCTCGCAGTCGGAGCTCGCGTACGTGCCGTACGACGAGGTCTACGGGCAGGGGATCGAGGACATGCTCCACCGGCAGCCGAGCATCGACAAGGTGTCGGGGGCGATCGGGTGGGCGCCCGAGCGCACCTTGGACGACATCCTCCGCGACGTCGTCGCCTTTACGCGGACGTCACCCGCGATCTTCGCGGACGCGTAGCGCCGGGAACAGGATCGCGTCCCGGATCGACTCGCGCCCGGTGAGCAGCATCGCGAGCCGGTCGATG
>DASSSQ010000030.1:0-5785 GCA_035708405.1 Gaiellaceae bacterium | reverse complement strand
CGAGCGGAAGGAAGCGAAACGCCTTCACGGAGTCGCTATCGGCTCGACGAGACCCAAACATGAGCCGGGGACGGCTACACTCTTCGTTGCAATTTGAGCGAGGCCGATGGTGCCGGTTTGCACCTTTCTTGCCCGTTCAGTGAAGTTGGCAAGGAGGTGAAAGAAGAAATGGCAACCGGAACTGTCAAGTGGTTCAACGCCGACAAGGGGTACGGCTTCATCACCCCCGACGAGGGCGGCAAGGACCTGTTCGTGCACTTCAGCGCGATCCAGGGGAGCGGCTACCGCTCGCTCGACGAGGGCGCGAAGGTGGAGTACGAGGCCCAGCAGGGTGAAAAGGGCCCGCAGGCGGCGAACGTCAACCTGATCTAGTCGCTAGCGTTCCCGGGCGGCGCGCGTGCGCCGCCCGGGAACGCGGCAACCGAGGAGGCAGAGATAGCGCAGAAGGAAGACAAGGTCGAGATGACCGGCGAGATCGTCGAGGCGCTCCGGAACGGCATGTTCCGGATCAAGCTCGACAACGGTCACGAGACGCTGGGGTACACCGCCGGGAAGATGCGGCGGTTCCGCATTCGCATGAACCCGGGCGACCGGGTCCGGATCGAGCTGTCGGCGTACGACCTCGACCGCGGCCGCATCGTCTACCGGCTCCGGCCGGGCGACGACCGCCCCGAGTAGCACCCTCAGGTGGACGGCGACGCGCTCGCCGCGCTCGAGCTGCCGGCGATCCTCGACCGCCTGGCGGCAGCGGCCGCCACCGAGCTCGGCGCCGGCCTCGCCCGCGCGCTCGCGCCGACGGCGGACCCCGACGAGGTCGCGGCCCGGAAGACGCTGACGCTCGAGGCGGTCGCGCTGCTCGACGCCGCCGAGGATCCGCCGCTCGCCGGCGTCTCCGACGTCACGCCCGCCGTCGAGCGGTCGGAGCGGGACGGCGTGCTCGGCCCCGCCGAGCTGCGCGCGATCGCAGTCGCGGCCCGCGTCGCGGTCGACGCACGGCGCGTCGTCCTCGCGCGGCGTGACCTCGCTCCCGGCCTCGCCGAGATCGCCGGGCGGGTCGAGCCGTCGCTGCACGCGCTCGCGGAGGAGGTCGACCGCTGCGTCGAGGAGGACGGCTCCGACGTGCGGGACACCGCGTCGCCGAAGCTGCGGAAGCTCCGCGCCGAGGTGCGAAGCGGCGCGGCCCGCGTCCGCGACGAGCTCGCGCGCGTCGCGCGGTCGGCGGGCGTGCGCGACGCCCTGCAGGAGTCGTTCCTCGCCGAGCGCGGCGGCCGGCCCGTGCTCGCGGTGCGGGCTGCCTCGCGGGCGCAGGTGCCCGGCATCGTCCACGACGCCTCGAGCACCGGGCAGACGGTCTTCGTCGAGCCCCTCGCGGTGGTCGAGCTCAACAACCGGCTCGCGGAGGCGGCGGGGGAGGCGCGCGAGGAGGTGGAGCGGATCCTGCGCGAGCTGTCGGCGGCGGTCGCGGCGCGCGCCGGCGAGCTGCGCGCGCTCGTGGCGGCGGCGGCGGAGCTCGACCTGGCGCTCGCCTGCGGTGCGCTCTCGCGCGGCTGGCACGGAGTGGAGGTGCAGGTCGGCGGCGAGGTGCGGCTCCTCGGCGCGCGGCACCCGCTGCTCGAGCGGGCGAGCGCGGTGCCGATCGACCTCGACCTGGACGGGCTGCGCGCGCTCGTGATCAGCGGCCCGAACACGGGCGGCAAGACCGTGGCCCTGAAGACGCTCGGCCTCGCCGCGCTGCTGCACCAGTGCGGCCTGCTGCCGCCGGCCGCCGAGGCGACGCTGCCGGTGTTCGACGATGTGCTTGCCGACATCGGCGACCGGCAGTCGATCGAGATGAGCCTGTCGACGTTCTCCGGCCACGTGCGGACGCTCGTCGCGATCCTCGAGACGGCGACGCCGCGCTCGCTCGTCCTCCTGGACGAGCTCGCCGCCGGCACCGACCCACAGGAAGGCGCGCCGCTCGCGCAGGCGCTGCTCGAGCGGCTCGCCTCGCAGGCACGTCTGACCGTGGTGACGACGCACTTCGCCGAGGTGAAGGAGTGGGCGAGCGCGCGCGACGACGTGGCGAACGCCGCAACGGGCTTCGATGTCGAGACGGACACGCCGCTCTACCGGCTCGCCCTCGGCCGCCCCGGCACGTCGCATGCGCTGCGGGTCGCGGAGCGGCTGGGCCTCGACCCGGCGGTCGTCGCCGACGCGCGCGCGGGTCGACCCGGAGCGGCTGCGCGTCTCCGAGCTCGTCGCGGAGGCGGAGACGGCGGAGCGCGCCGCGCGGGAGCGGCGCGAGGACGCCGAGCGGACGGCGCGCAGGGCCGAGCGGCGGGAGCGCGAGCTCGAGGCGGAGCTCGAGCGCGTCCGGGCCTCGGCCGAGCGCGTACGCGGCGACGCGCACTCCGCGGCGGAGCGAGAGCTCGCAGACGCCCGCGCGGAGATCGCCGAGCTACGCGCGAAGGTGCGCCAGGCGCGCCGCTCGCGGCGCGACGCCGACCAGGACCGCGCCCTCGGCGCCGCGACCGAGCGGGCGGCCCGTGCCGAGCAAGTGTTGAGTCAACACAAAGTGGGTCAGATCGAGGCGACGGCGCCGCTCGCGCCCGGTGACCCGGTCGAGTCGGACGTGGGCGTGCGGGGCACGATCGCCGCGGTGCGCGGCGACGAGGCGGAGGTCGTCGGCGCGGCCGGGCAGCGCGTGCGGATCCCCCTCGCCCGGCTGCGGCCGGCGCGGGAGCGCGCGCCGGAGGAGCGCACGCCGGTCGTGCAGGTCCGCGCGGCCGCGCGCGGCGACGTCTCCGACCAGCTCGACGTGCGCGGCAACGCCGGGCACGAGGCGCGCGAGCAGGTGCGCCGGCTCGTCGACGACGCGTCGCTCGCCGGTCTGCGGGAGGTGCGCATCGTCCACGGGCGCGGCACCGGCGCGCTGCGCTCGGCGGTGCGCGAGGAGCTGCAGCGGCACCCGCTCGTCGAGCGCGCCGAGGCGGACGCCGACGACGGCGCCACGATCGCCCATCTGGCCTAGGCCGCGGGCTGGGCGGGCGCCGGCTCGGCGCGCGCCTCGAGCACGACCGCGCCGAGCACGACGACACCGCCGACGAGCGTCGCCGTCGAGGGGCGCTCGGCGAGGAACGCCCAGACCCAGAGCGGGCCGAGGACGATCTCGAGCAGCGTGATCAGCGCCACCTCGCCGGCGGGGATCAGCCGTGCGCCGATCGTCAGGAAGACGAAGCCGAGGCCGATCTGGCACACGCCGAGCGTCGCGAGCAGCACGAGGTCGAGCGAGCCCACCGCCGCCGTCGAGACGAACGGCGCGGCCACCGCGAGCACGAGCACCTGCGACAGGAACGTCGCCGGCGCCATCGAGACGTCGCGGCGGTGGCGGGTGATGACGAGCGTCGCCGCGAACGACGCCGCCATGACGAGGGAGAGCCCCTGCCCGAGCCCGTTCGGTGCGCCCGGCCCACCGACCATCACGGCGACGCCCGCGACCGCGATCGCCATCGCGAGCCAGGTGCGGCGGCCGACCGGGTCGCCGAGGAGCGTCCCGAACGCCGCGGCGAGGATCGGCGCGAGCGCCTGCATGAAGAGCACGTTCGCCACCGACGCGTGGTTGAGCGCGACGAGGAACGACGCCGACGAGAGCGCGAGCAGCCCGACGACGGCGAGGCCGTCGCGGCCGATCGCGCGGAACGCGCGCCACGTCCCGCCGCGCTCGACGGCGGCGACGTAGACGAGCAGGCCGACTGCCGCGAACACGGCGCGGCCCGCGACCTGTGTGGCCGTCGAGACCGACAGCTCGCGCTGGAACAGGCCTGCCGTCGACCACGCGACCGCCGCCAGCGCCACGTAGGTCCGCCCTCGCCGCTCGTCCCCCATCGACGACAATCAAGCACGTGCTGCCGGAGCGGAGCGACGTGGTCGTCATCGGCGGCGGGGTGATGGGCGCCGCCGCGCTGCATTACCTCGTCGAGCTCGGGTGCGAGCGGCCGGTCCTCGTCGAGCGCGACACGCTCGCCTCGGGCTCGACCGGCCGCTGCGCCGGCGGGGTGCGGACGCTCTTCTCCGACGCGCTCAACCGGCGCATCTGCGACGAGTCGATCCGCCGGCTCGAGCGCTTCCCCGAGGAGGTGGGGCAGGAGCTCGACCTCCGCCTGTGGGGCTACCTGTTCCTGCTCGAGGACGCGGCGGTCGCGGCGCGCTTCGCCGCCGACGGCGCGCGCATGCTGTCGCCCGACGAGGCGCGGGAGCTCGTGCCGCAGCTCGACGTGGGCGGCCTCGTCGCCGCCGCGTTCGACGAGCGCGCCGGCTACGTCACTCCCGACCTCGTCGTCCAGGGCTACGCGCGACGCGCCGCCGAGCGCGGCGCCCACGTCGAGCAGTCGTGCGCCGCCATCCGTGTCGTCGCAGAGCGCGGGCGCGTCGTCGGCGTCGAGACGGAGCGCGGGGGGATCGCGACCGAGCGCGTCGTGCTCGCCGCCGGCGTCTGGTCGGGCGACCTCCAGCCGCTGCCGCTCGAGCGCGAGCGGCGGCACATGTGGTTCACCGAGGACACACCCGCGTTCCCGGCGGAGCTGCCGCTGACGATCGACTTCGCGACCGGCTTCTACTTCCACCGCGAAGGCGGCGCCCTTGCGCTCGGCGGCCGCGAGCAGACGCTCGAGGAGCTTGCGCCGGTCGCCGCGCGCCGCCTCCCGGCGCTCGCCGACCTCGGCGTCCGTTCGAGCTGGTGGGGCTGGTACGAGATGAGCCCCGACCACAACGCGCTGATCGGCGCCGCGCGTGAGCCGGTGGGGCTCGTCTACGCGACCGGCTTCTCCGGCCACGGCTTCCAGCAGGGGCCGGTGGTGGGCGAGCACCTGGCTCGGCTCGCGCTCGGGCTCGAGCCCGCCTTCGACCTCTCGGAGCTCGCCGTCGAGCGCTTCGAGCGCGGAGAGGCGCGCCGCGAGGCGAACGTGGTCTGAGCTCGTAACAGACTGTTACGTGCGAGGCGCGCGGAGGGTCTCGGCCGCGCGCAGCAGCGAGCGCTCGTCGAACAGGTACGGCGTCGCGTTGGCGACGTCGTGGAGCGGCGAGTCGGGATCCGGGGACCCCGCGGCGCCGTTGACGGCGTAGCGCACCGGGATCTCGTGGCAGACGCAGAGGATCGTCTCCTCGCGGCGGCCGGCGAGCCGCTCGAAGGCGTCGGCGTAGCGGGCGGCGGCCTCGTCGAGGCTCTCGCCGCCGGGGAAGCGGTCGGAGCGCACGTGCGCCCGCTTCCACTCGTGGTACTCGGCGAGCGTGTCGCCCTCGAGCTCGCCGATCCTCACGTCGTCGAGCCCCTCGTCGACGAGCGTCGGCACGAAGGCGCGCTCGTCGCCGAGCGCGAGCCGCGCCGTCTCCTGGGCGCGCGGGAAGCGCGACGTGACGCAGAGGTCGATCGCGATCCCCGCGATCTGCACGCCGAGGCTCCGCGCCGCGGCCCGGCCCGGGTCGGAGAGGCCGCGGTCGAGCGCCGGGTCGCCGTTGACGACGCCGGAGACGTTGAAGAGCGACTGGCCGTGGCGGGCGAGCAGGAGCAGGCGCACGGGCGTTCACGCTATCGCCTCCCGCTGCCGATAAGCAGGTATGCGCTCGCTCCGCCCCGGCATCCTCCTGCCGGTCGTCGCCGCCGATCTCGCGGTCGCGCTCCTGCGCCAGGCGCAGGGCGGGACGCGGTCCGGCTACGCGCCGCTGCTCGTGCTGCCGGCCGTCTGGATCGCCTTCGTCGCGGGCCGGCGGGGCGTTGCCTTCGTCGTCGCGACGACCGCTCTCGCGCTGA
>DASSSQ010000029.1:0-3817 GCA_035708405.1 Gaiellaceae bacterium | reverse complement strand
ACTCGACCCCACGCCGCGCGGCGGCGTCCGCCCGGCGTCCGCCGGCGCGGCGCAGCGCCATCACGACCTCGGCCGTGTCGTCGATGTCCGGGTGCCAGTCGTTCGCGAACTCGAAGGCCCAGCCGCCGGGCGCGAGGCGCGGGCGGCGCTTCGACCAGTCGCCGCGGTGCCGGATCTCGCGGGCGACCGTCCACTCCGCTCCGCGGGCGACGGCGGGGTGCGAGGGCTCGAGCCCGGCGTCGAGCAGCGCGATCAGCGCGAGCACGGTGTCCCAGACGGGCGACTGGCACGCCTCGATGCGGCGCCCGGCGTCGTCCTCGATCGTGAAGCCGTCGAGGCCCGCGAGCCCCTTCTCGATCGGCGGCGCGTCGAGCGGCATGCCGTAGGCGTGCAGCGCGATCAGCGACCAGACCCAGGGCGGCTGGATGCCGCCCCAGCCGCCGTCCGCCTCCTGGCGGTCGAGCACCCAGCGGACAGCCCGGCGGAGGGCGGCGCGGCGGAGCGGCCCGATCGGCCGGCGGCCGTATGCGTGCAGCGCGCGGTCGAAGGCGGGCTGCTTCCGGCCGGAGCCGCGCGCGAGCTCGTCGAGCGTGAACGGGAGCGGCCGCGACGGCTCGAACGACGTGGCGATCTGCAGTGCCACGATCGTCTGCCGCGCCCAGCACCCGAACGAGTAGACGGAGAGCGGCGCACGTGCCGGCAGGAACAGCTGCTCGGGGGGCAGCACGGGGACCGCGCGCCAGCTCCAGGCGCCGAGGAGCGCGAGCCACATCCGCGTGAAGACGCGGGTTGCCGCGAGCCCGCCGAGGTCGCCGATCACGTCGCGGGCCGCGCGCAGGTGCGGCGCGTCGGCGGCGTCGCCGGCGAGGCGGAGCGCGACGTACGCCTCGACGGTCGTCGACAGGTCGGCGGGGCCGCCGTGGAAGGTCGCCCAGCTGCCGTCCTCGCGCTGCTTCCCCCGGATCCAGCGCGCCGTCGCGGCGGCCGTGCGGTCGTCGAGCAGCCCGAGGTAGTGGCGGAGGAACAGGTCCTCGGCGTCGATCGTCACGTTGGTCTCGAGCTCGCCCTGCCAGTAGCCGTCCGCGTGCTGGAGCTCGAGCAGCTTCCCGACCCCGCGGTCGAGCGTCTCCTGCAGCGTCCGCGTCGTCGGCTCGACCGCGGTCACGCGAGCACCTCCAGCCGCCGGCGGAAGACCGGCTGCGCGAGCACCTGCGCCGCGGCGGCGCTGCCGCTCCGCACGGCGCCCTCCATCGTCGCGGGCCAGCCCGTGTCGGTCCACGCGCCGGCGAGGGCGAGCCCGGGCAGGTCGGTGCGCGCCGGCGGGCGTAGCCGCGCCGAGCCGGGCGCGCCGCGGAACGTGGCGGTGGGCTCGCGGGTGACGGCGGAGTCGAGCAGCTGCGCGTCCCGCGCCGCCGGCAGCATGCGCCCGACCGCCTTGGCCGACCGCTCGACGAGCCGTGCCCGCGTCAGCCCGAGCTCCTGGTCGGCGCCGGAGAGCGACAGCGAGAGCAGCTGCCCGTGCTCGACCTCCGACGAGGCGGTGCGGTCGAACAGCCACTGCACCGGCGAGCCGACCGCGGCCGCGAAGGGCGCGTCGAGCACGCGGCGGTCGTAGTGCAGGTGCACGTTGACGATCGGGCTCGTCCCCAGCTGCTCGGCCTCCTCCGCCGAGAGGATCCCCGGCGGCAGCAGCTCGGCTGCGACCTGGTGCGGGACCGCGGAGACGACGCGGTCGACGAGCACCGGCCCGTCGCGCAGCTCGAGCTCGAAGAGGTCGTCCACGGGCCGGACGCGCTCGACCTTCGTCCGCAGCCGGACGGTGACGCCGCGGTCGCGCAGCGCGTTCGCCGCGGCCTCGCCGTGGAGGCGCTGCAGCGGTACCGTCGGGACGCAGATGTCGCACGCGTCCGACTCGTCGAGGACGCCGGTCCGGAAGACGAACGCGGCGAGCGCGAGCGACGCGTCGTCCGCGTGCAGGTTGAGCGTCGGCAGCGCGATCAGGTCCCAGAGACGGTCGATCGCCTCGCGCGACTGCCCGTGGGCGCGGAGCCAGGAGCCGAAGGTCGTGTCGTCCAGGTGCGGGTCGGCCGGGTCGAGCTTCCGCAGCGCGGTGACCGCACGCGCAGCGGCGGCGCGGTCGCGGAGCGACAGGTGGCGATAGGAGAGGAGCGCCTTCGCGAGGTGGAGCGGCGCCGGCAGGGCGGTACGCCCGAACGTGGCGCGGTTGCCGGCCCCGTCGAGGACGAGGATCGCAAGCCGCGGCTGCAGCTCGAGGAACCGCTCCGTCCCGAGCGTCGCGAGCAGCCGCCGGTAGGCGGTGCAGCAGCGCAGGGCGACGTGCTGGCCGTTGTCGAGCCAGTGGCCGTTGCGGCGGATCGAGAAGGTGGCGCCGCCGAGCCGCGGCCGCGACTCGTAGAGGGTCACCTCGGCACCGGCGTCCGCGCACTCGAGCGCGGCGGCGATGCCGGCGAGCCCGCCTCCGAGCACTGCGATCCTCGCGCGGTTCACGCGGCCCCCCGCACGAGCCCGCGGGCGACGTGGAGGCGCTTCTCCCAGCGCGGCAGCGCGACGCGCGAGGAGAGCGCCCGCTCGGGCTCGCGCGCGACTCGCTCGAGCAGGCGCGCGTATGCGGCGGTCAGCGCGACGACGCAGCGTGCGCTCGTCGGGTCGAGGAGCGGCAGCAGCCCGCGGCCGCGCTCGAGCCAGCCGAGCCCGCGCTCGGCCTCGAAGGCGAGCAGCAGCTCGGCGTCTCCCTCGAGTCGCCCGTCGGCCACGCGGCAGCCGAAGCGCTCCAGGTCCTCGGCGGGCAGGTACTCGCGGCCGTCGCGCAGGTCCTGCGCGAGGTCGCGGAGGATGTTCGCGAGTTGCAGCGCGACGCCGAGATCGTCGGCGAGGGGCTCGGCCGCGGCGCGGTCGGTCGTCTCGAAGACGCCGAGGCAGAGGCGGCCGATCGAGCCGGCGACGCAGCGGCAGTAGCGCTCCAGGTCGGCGAAGCTCTCGTAGCGGGTGCCGCGCGCGTCGGCCTCGGCGCCGTCGAGCAGGTCGCCGAACGCGGTCAGCGGGATCGGGTAGCGGCGCCCGGCGTCCGCGACGGCGACGAGCACCGGGTCGGCGGAGCGGTCGATCGCCGCGAGCTCCGCGCGCAGCGCGTGGAGCCGCTCGAGCTTCGCCCCGGCCGCCAGGTCGCCGTCCGCCACGTCGTCGATCCGGCGGGCGAGCGCGTACACCGCGAACAGCGCGTCGCGGCGCGCGCGCGGCAGGAGCCGCATGCCGGCGTAGAAGCTCGAGCCCGAGCCGCGCACGACCCGCCGGGTCTCGGCGTAGGCCTGCTCCACCTGTGGTGTCAACGCGCGCTCCGGATGACCGCGAGCGTGGCCCGCACCCTCGTCGCCTTGCTCGGCCGCGGCGCCTGCGAGAGCACGTCGTAGCGGGCGGAACGGAGCGCGTCGAGCGCCGCGACGCCGCCGCCCACGTAGCCCGCGACGGCGAAGCGCGCGCGGCCGCGCAGCGACGAGACGAGCGTCACGCCCGAGCGCAGCAGCTCGCGCGCGCGGTCGCATTCGAGCTCGAGCACGGCGCGCAGCCCCGGGCTGACCGTCGCCGCCGTCAGCTCGTCGCGCCGGACGCCGTGCCGGCGAAGGTCCTCGGCCGGCATGTAGGTCCGGCCCGCGAGGGCGTCCTCGCGGACGTCCTGCACGTGCTCGACCATCTGGAGGGCGGTGCAGACGTCGTCGGAGAGGGCCACGCGCTCGGGCGTCTCGGCGCCGAAGACGCCGAGCACGAGCTGCCCGACGGGATTGGCCGACAGCTCGCAGTA
>DASSSQ010000028.1:0-8363 GCA_035708405.1 Gaiellaceae bacterium | reverse complement strand
GAACGCGACCGTCGGCGAGGTCGGGCTGACGATGCAGTCGAAGCGCTCGAAGACCGCCGCGTGCTCGCGCGCGATCAGCGTCCGCACCTGCTGCGCCTTGCCGTAGAACGCCTCGAAGTAGCCGGCCGAGAGCGCGTAGGTGCCGAGCATGATCCGGCGCTTCGGCTCGTCGCCGATCCCATCGTGGCGCGTGCGCATCACCATCTCGCGGAAGTCGGCGCCGTCTTCGCGGACGCCGTAGCGGACGCCGTCGTAGCGCGCCAGGTTCGAGGACGCCTCCGCCGGCGCGATCAGGTAGTAGCAGGGAAGGCCGTACTCGACCGAGCGCGGCAGCGAGCACTCCTCGACCTCGGCGCCGAGCCCGGTCGCGAGCTCGATCGCGGCGCGCACCGCGTCGCGCACGCCCGGCTCGATCCCCTCCGCCTCGTTCATCTCGCGCGGAACGCCGATCCGCACGCCCTGCAGGTCCTCCGCGGCCGGGAGCTCGACCTCCGGCACGTCGACGGTCGTCGAGTCGCAGGCGTCGCGGCCGGCGATCGCCGAGTAGAGGAAGGCGCAGTCGCGGACGTTCTTCGCGACCGGGCCGACCTGGTCGAGGCTCGACGCGAACGCGACGACCCCGTAGCGCGAGACGGTGCCGTAGGTCGGGCGCAGGCCGACGTTGCCGCAGAGCGCGGAGGGCTGCTTGATCGAGCCGCCCGTGTCGGAGCCGAGCCCCCACGGCGCGAGCCCGGCCGAGACCGCGGCCGCCGTGCCGCCGCCGGAGCCGCCCGGCACGCGGCTCGGGTCCCACGGGTTCCGCGTCGGCCCGTAGGCGGAGTTCTCGGTCGAGGAGCCCATCGCGAACTCGTCGGTGTTCGTCTTGCCGACGATCCGCAGGCCGTGCTCCGCGAGCCGCGCGACGACGGTCGCGTCGTAGACCGGCACGTAGCTCTCGAGGATCTTCGAGCCGGCTGTCGTCGGGATCCCCTTCGTCCCGATCACGTCCTTGACCGCGATCGGGACGCCGGCGCCGCCCGGGTTCTCGCAGCGGTGCAGGTAGCAGTGGAGCTCGCCGTCGCGCTCGTCGATCGCGGCCGCGTACGCGTCCCAGAGCTCCTCGCCGGAGACCTCCCCGTCGCGGGCGAGGCGCGCGGCGTCGTACGCGGTCAGCCGCAGCGTGTCGATGCTCACGCGGGCGGCACCTCGAAGAGATCGTCGCGGCGCGCGGGCGCGTTCGCGAGCGCCTCCTCGACCGCGAGCGACGGCCGCGGCTCGTCCTCCCGCCAGACGTTGACGACGTCGAGCGGGTGCGAGGTCGGCGGCACCCCCGAGAGGTCGAGCTCCTGCACCTTCGAGACCGCGTCGAGGATCGCGGAGAGCTGCTCGCGGAAGCGCTCGACCTCCTCGTCGGAGAGCTCGAGCCGCGCGAGCCGCGCCACGTGCAGCACCTCGTCTCTGGAAATCGCCACGGGTCACATCCTCGCAAAACGAAGGCCCCCTTCCGGGGGCCCTCGAAGGTTCCGAAAGGAAAAAGCTCAGGCCGCCTGGACGTTCGCCGCCTGCAGGCCCTTCGAGCCCTGGACGACGTCGAACTCCACGCGCTGACCCTCGGTCAACGACTTGTAGCCCTCCATCGCAATCGCCGAGAAGTGCACGAAGACATCCTCGCCCTCCTCGCGCTCGATGAAGCCGTAGCCCTTCTCGTTCGAAAACCACTTCACGGTGCCAACTGCCAACTCAGGTGCCTCCTTGAACTACAAGAAACCGTCGACCGACGGTCACAGCCGGCGCAACATAGCACGATCAAGCCGCGGGAAACAGCGCCGCGCCCGAGCGGAAGCGCGCGCAGCGAACGGCGTTCCGGAGCAGCAGCGCGATCGTCATCGGCCCGACCCCTCCCGGCACCGGCGTCAGGAACGCGGCCGTCTCCGCCGCGCCCGGGTCGACGTCGCCGACGAGCCCCGCCTCGGTGCGGTTGACCCCGACGTCGACGACGACCGCGCCGGCCTTGACCATGTCCGGGTCGACGACCCTCGGCCGGCCGGCGGCGACGACGAGCACGTCGGCGTCGAGCGTGTAGCGGGCGAGGTCGTCGGTGTGCGAGTGACAGACCGAGACGCTCGCGTTCGCCTGCAGCAGGAGGTGCGCGACCGGCTTGCCGACGATGTCGGAGCGGCCGACGACGACCGCGCGCGCGCCGTCGAGCCGGACGCCGTGCTCGGCGAGCAGCGCCATGATCCCGAGCGGCGTCGCCGGCACGAGCGTCGGCCGGCCGAGGTAGAGCTGGCCCGCGTTCAGCGGGTGCAGGCCGTCGACGTCCTTGCGCGGGTCGATCGCGCGCACGATCCGCGCCGCGTCGATCTGCTCCGGCAGCGGCAGCTGGACGAGGATCGCGTCGATCTCCTCGTCGGCGTTCAGCTCCGTGACCGTCGCGAGCAACTGCTCCTCCGAGGTCTCCGCCGGCAGACGCACGTCGTGCGCGCGGATGCCGGCCTCGCCGGCCGCACGGTGCTTGGAGGCGATGTAGACCTGCGAGGCGGGGTCCTCGCCGACGAGGACGGTCGCGAAGCCGAGCCCGCCGAGCTCCGCGACCTCGGTCGCGACCTCGGCCCGGATCCGCTCGGCGAGCGGCTTCCCGTACATGATCGTCGCGCTCACGAGGACTAGGCTAACGTCCCGGCATGCTGGCGCTCGTCTTCAGCTACGAGGCGCGCGAGCCCGCCGAGTTCGAGCGCGCCTACGGGCCGGAGGGCGAGTGGGCGGAGTTCTTCGGCGGCGCGCCCGGCTACGTCGGCACCGAGCTCCTGCGCGACCTCGAGAACCCCGGCCGCTACCTCGTGATCGACCGCTGGGAGTCGCCCGAGCGCTACCAGGCGTTCGTCGACGCGCACCGCGACGAGTACATGCGACGGGTCGACGACGCGGGCTTCCACTACCACGCGGAGCTCCATCTCGGCTCGTTCGAGAACGTCTGGAGCTGAGGCTCAAGCCGCGGCCGGTCGCGGCCGATGAGGGGAGAGATGCAGCCGACCTCCCCGCCCCAGTTCGACCCGCAGCTGATCGAGCGCTACGCCGAGCAGCTCTACCGGAAGGCCGAGTCGGTGCGGAAGGGCTCCGCGATCGCCGGCGCCGTGGTCGGGATCGTCTTCGGCGGCGCGCCGCTCTCGCCGCTCGGCAAGTACCTGCCGGTGCCGTCGACCTACGGGCTCGCGCTCGTGCTGCTCGGCGGCCTCGTCGGCGCCCTGCTCGGCTACGTGATCGGCGAGGGGCGCGCGTTCCGGATCCGGCTGCAGGCGCAGATGGTGCTCTTCCAGCTGCAGATCGAGCGGAACACGCATCAGACCGCGGCGCAGACGCCGGTCGCGGCGCCCGCTCCGGTCGCCGCTCCCGCACCGCCGCCGGCTCCGGCTCCCGCGCCCGCGTCGTTCCCGCAGGTCGCGCCGCAGCCCGTGCTCGAGCCGCGGCCCGCGCGCGTCGTCGCCGCGCCCGCTCCGCCGCCGCCCGTCGCGCCGTCGATCCCGGTGCTGCCGGCCCAGCCTGCCGTCGCCGCCGCGGTCGCCGCCTCGGCGCGCCCGGCCCCGCAGCTCGCGCCGCCCGCGCCCGCGCCGCGCACGCTGCAGGCGGTTCCCGAGGTCGAGCCGGAGCTCGTGCCGCCGCCGCTCCTGCCGCCGCTGTCGCCTTCCTAGGAAGCGGCGCGGTAGGCGCGCGCCTCGGCGACGAGACCCTCGAAGAGCCCCGCGTCCTCGCCCTCCTCCGGATGCCAGAGCACGCCGAGCGCGAAGCGGCGCGCCGGCGCCTCGACCGCCTCCGGCGTCCCGTCGTCGGCCCACGCGACCGTCCGCAGCCCCTCGCCGAGCCGGCCGAAGCCCTGGTGGTGGTGCGACTTGACGTCGTGCCCGTCGACGAGCGCGTCGAGCCGGCTGCCGGCCGCGACCGAGATCGGGTGGTCGCCGAAGACGCCGGGCCGCTGCTTGTGCCGCTCGTGGCCGACGACGTCCGGCAGGTGCTGGACGAGGTCGCCGCCGAGCGCGACGTTCAGCACCTGCGAGCCGCGGCAGATCGCGAGCACCGGCAGGTCGCGCGCGAGCGCCGCCTCGAGCAGCGCCAGCTCGCCGCGGTCGCGCTCCGGCACGAGCCCCTTCGTCTCGGCGTGCGGCTCCTGGCCGTAGAGCCGCGGGTCGAGGTCGCCGCCGCCCGAGAGGACGAGCCCGTCGAGGATCGCGAGCGTCTCGGCGACGCCGTCCGCGCTCGGCGGCAGGAGCAGCGGCCGCCCGCCCGCGCGCTCGACCGCGGCGACGTACGAGGTCGGCGCGAGCACCGCGGGCGACTCCCAGCCGCCCCAGCGGACGGCGGGCTCGGAATAGGCGGTGATCCCGATCAGCGGTCGTGCCACGGGACCGACTCTACGCGAGCACCTCGCGCACGCCGCGCAGGCGCGTGCGCAGGAGCGCGGCCGCGCGCGAGCTGTCGAGCGAGACGTCGGGCGAGCGGTCCGGCGTCGTCCGGCCCGGCTCGACGCGCGCGGGGTCGGCCCCGAGGAGCAGCGCGAAGTCGTAACGGCTGACGTCGTCGGCGCCGCCGAGGTGGAGGATGCCGGCGACGTCGAGCTCCGCCAGCTCGAGCAGCGCGCCCGCGAGGTCGCCGACCTGCACCGGCGAGCGGATCTCGTCGACGAAGAAGGTGCCGCCCGCGGCCGCGAGCCGCTCCTGCGGCCCCGGCTCCGGCCCGCCGTAGAGGAGCGAGGTGCGCGCGATCAGCGCCCGCGGGTGCGCCGCGGCGACGAGCCGCTCGGCCTCGATCTTGGCGCGCGCGTAGTCGTTGACGCCGTGCGGCTCGTCCTCCTCCCGGTAGTGGCCGCGCGCCCCGTCGAAGATCACGTCGCTCGAGAGGTGCAGGAGCCGGCTGCCGGCGGCCGCCCGCGCGACGACGCCGGCGCCCTCCGCGGTCGTCGTCCAGGCCTCGGGGCCGTGCTGGACGAAGGCGGTGTGGATCGTGCAGTCGGCGCCCTCGACGGCACGCGCGACCGCGCCCGCGTCGCGCACGTCCAGCCGCACCCACTCCGCCTCGAGCTCCGGCCGCCGCGTGTGCCAGGTCGCACGCACCTGCCAGCCGGCGGCGGGCGCGCGGCGGACGAGCTCGGAGCCGAGGAAGCCGGAGCCGCCGGTCACGAGCAGTCTCCGCATGCGTCGATTTTGACCCGGGAGGAAGAACGCGTGCGTGACGCAGACGATCCCGCCGCCGCCCGACGACGAGCCCACGAACGTGCTCGAGCCGCCGCCTCCCGGCGAGCCGCCGCCGTCGCGCCGCCTCGGCTGGGGCCTGCTCCTCGGCGCGCTCGTCCTCGTCGCCGTCGCGGCCGCCGCGATCGCCGCCTACCTCGCCGGCCGCGACGGCTCGAGCGACTCGGCGGCGACCACCGTCGCGACGACGAGACCCGCGCCGACCACGACCGCTGCGCTCCTGCCGGCAGGCCGCGTGATCGTCCCCGACGTGACCGGCCTCCAGGAGAACGCCGCCGCCGCGCGCCTCGGCCCCGCGCATCTGACCCCGAAGGTGCAGACGAAGGCGACGCCGAAGCCGACGGGGATCGTCGTAGCCCAGACGCCGCCGGGCGGCAAGCAGACGAAGAAGGGCGGAACGGTGACGATCGTCGTCGACCGCGGCGCGCCCTCGGTCGCCGTCCCCGCGCTCACCGGCGTCACGGCCGCGACCGCCGTCAAGCGGCTCGCCGACGCCGGCCTGAAGGCGCAGACGACGCAGGTGACCGCCGCGAAGCCCGCCGGCACGGTCGTCTCGCAGGCGCCGCCCGCCGGGAAGAAGCTGAAGCGCGGCTCGGTCGTGACGCTGAGCGTCGCGCGCAGGAAGCCGGCCGCCGCGAAGACGACCACCGTCACGACGACGGCCGCGACGACCACGACGAGCGCGCCGACGTCCACGGCGCAGACGACGCAACCGCAGCCGGCGAGCGCCACCGTCCCCGACCTCTCCGGCACCGACGTCCAGGCCGCCTCGCAGACGCTCGCGCGCGCGAACCTGCGCGCGAGCATCGAGTACGTGCCCGGCACCGATCCGCTCGGCACCGTCGAGCAGCAGGAGCCGTCAGCCGGCGCGACCGCGAAGCCGACGTCGCACGTGACCGTCAACGCGTCGAGCGGCCCGCACGCGAACCAGCAGAAGACCGTGCCGAACACGGTCGGGCAGACGCTCGACCGGGCGGTGTCGACGGTGAACGGCGCCGGCCTGCGCCTGATCTTCGTCAAGGTGCCGGTGACGAGCCGCGCCGCGGTCGGCACGATCGTCGAGCAGACGCCGCTCCCCGGCAAGACGGCGCCGGAGAACGCGCAGGTGCTCGTCTACCTCGGCGTGCTGCGGCCGCGCTGAGCGCTACCAGCCGCGCGTCTCGAGCAGCTGGCTCGGCTCGAGCGACGCGGTCGAGATCCCGACCATCGCCTCGCCGAGCCCCGCCGACACGCGCGCGAGCACGTCGGCGTCCTGGTAGTGCGTCGTCGCCTCGACGATCGCGCGGGCGCGCTTCTCCGGGTCGCCCGACTTGAAGATGCCGGAGCCGACGAAGACGCCGTCCGCGCCGAGCTGCATGCAGAGCGCCGCGTCCGCCGGCGTCGCGATCCCGCCGGCGGTGAAGGTGACGACGGGCAGCCGGCCGTGCTCGGCGACCCAGGCGACCAGCTCGACCGGCGCCTGCAGCCGCTTCGCCTCGGCGAAGAGCTCGTCCGAGCGGAGCGCGCCGAGCCGGCGGATGCCGCCGAAGACCGAGCGCATGTGCGTGACCGCGTTGACGACGTCGCCGGTGCCCGCCTCGCCCTTCGTGCGGATCATCGCCGCGCCCTCGGAGATCCGCCGCAGCGCCTCGCCGAGGTTCGTGCAGCCGCAGACGAACGGGATCGTGAACTGCCACTTGTCGACGTGGTTCTCGACGTCGGCGGGCGTCAGCACCTCGGACTCGTCGATGTAGTCGATCTCGAGCGACTGGAGGATCTGCGCCTCGACGAAGTGGCCGATCCGGCACTTCGCCATCACGGGGATCGTGACCGCCTCCTGGATCTCGCGGATCATGTCCGGATCGGACATGCGCGCGACGCCGCCCTGCGCACGGATGTCGGCGGGGACGCGCTCGAGCGCCATCACCGCGACGGCGCCCGCCTCCTCGGCGACCTTCGCCTGGTCGGCGGTGACGACGTCCATGATCACGCCGCCCTTGAGCATCTCGGCGAGCCCGCTCTTGACCCGCATCGTCCCGATCTCGGTCATGTGCGCGATTCTACCGGCAGATACGCATCCGTCAGCGCTCGCAGCGCCGACGCCTTGCGCGCGAGCTCGTCGCTCCGCAGCTCCGCGATCTCGAAGAGGCCCGGCGGCCGCTCGAAGAGCTCCGGCAGGCCGAGCTTCCCGGCGACCTGCTCCTCGATCCACTTGTCGTACGAGATCGGATAGACGCGCCGCTCGACGTGCAGCGCGCGCAGGAAGCCGCGGACGGCCCAGTGGAGCGAGTCGAGCGCCTGGAACCAGAGCCCGCGCTCGACGTACCAGGGGATGCGGTCGAGGCGGCCGTCGACGAAGCGGCATGCGGCCGGGAGCCGCTCGGCGCGCAGGCTCTCGCCGTAGAACGGGAGCCAGCGCTCGCGCAGGCGGCGGTAGCGGTCGCCGCGCTCGAAGAGCGGGTGCGAGTACGCGACCGCGTTGCCGACCCTGAGCTCGAGCCAGTCGAAGGCGTCGAAGGTCCCGCCCGAGAACGGCTCCGGCTCGAAGTCGCAGCGATCGACGTCGAGGTGCACCTCCGCCCAGCGACCCGTGCGGGCGAGCTCGGCGACTGCGTCGCTCTCGGCGGCGAACGTCTCCCACGCAGGCTCGAGCGCTGGATCGCCGAGGACGAGCAGGTCGAGGCAGCTGTCCGGCGTCGCGAGCCCGCGGGCGCACGAGTTGACGAGCAGCACCGCGTCGGTCTCGGGTCGCGCTGCGAAGAAGCGCGTGATCTCGTCCGCGGCGCGCGCGTGCGCCTCCGTCGGGTACTCGGGCATCGGCGAAGCCTAGGACGCGAGCGCGAGCCGGTCGAGCGGCCGTACCTCGAGCTCCGGCGGCGGTCGGCGCAGGAACTGCGCGACGAGCAGCAGCTCGTCCGCGGCCTCGGGCGCGAAGGAGACCTCGGCGCCCCGCGCGGCCGCGACGCCCGCGGCCAGCTCGAGCGCCGCGCCCGCGCCCGGCGGCACCGACCGCACCGCGCAGACGCGGCCGCCGGCGACGAAGAAGGCGCGGCGGAAACCCGGCTCGACGGCCGGCGCGAGCAGGCAGAGCCGGAGCGAGCGCAGCCGCTCCAGCTCCGCGAGCTGCGCCGCCGCCTCCTCGAGCGCCGCGAGCCGGTCGCG
>DASSSQ010000027.1:0-2390 GCA_035708405.1 Gaiellaceae bacterium | reverse complement strand
TTCCGTCACTCATCGATCTTCTCCCGCCTGCGCGGGCTGCTCGACGTCACCCGCCTCGTCCGCAGCGAGACCGAGCTGCCGACGGTGCTCGACGAGATCGCCCGCACGATCTCGGACTCGCTCGGCTTCCGCACCGTCGTCGTCAACCTCTACCGGCCCGCCTGGGACGCGTTCCAGGTCACCGCGGTGCACGGCAACGAGGAGGCGCGCGAGGCGCTGCTCGGCGAGACGCGCGACCGCGAGGCGTGGGAGCGGCTGCTCGACCCGGCCTACGAGCAGCGCGGCGCCTACCTGATCCCGCACGACCTGGTCGACTGGGAGACGGAGGAGATCGTCACCTGGGTGCCGCCGCTCGAGCCGCCGACCGACCCGGACGCCTGGCACCCGGAGGACGCGCTGCTCGTGCCGCTGCGGCATACCGACGGCCACCTGCTCGGCGTCCTCTCGGTCGACGAGCCGCTCTCCGGCCGCCGCCCGGGCCCGGACGAGCTCGACGTCCTCGTCGCCGTCGCCGACCACGCGGCGCTCGCCGTCCAGTCGGCGCAGGAGGCGGCGCAGGCGCGGCGCCACCGGACGTCGCTCGAGCAGCTGCTCGCGATCTCGACGGGCCTGACCGGCACGAGCCCGGTCGACCGCGTGCTCGAGGAGGTCTGCGAGGGCGTCCGCTCCGCGCTCGGCTTCGGCATGGTCTCGGTCGAGCTGCGCGACCCCGCGACCGGCCTCTACCTGACCTGCGCCCACACCGGCGCCGGCGACCTGCAGGTGGCGCCGCCGCTCTCCTCCGAGGCGATCGCCGCGCTGCTCGACCCCGCCTACGAGCTCGAGGGCTGCCATCTGCTCCCGGACGACGTCGCGCGGTCGCTGCTGCCGGACGGGCGGATGGGCTACCGATCGCAGATGAACGGGAGCGGCCCGCACGCCTGGAACCACCACTGGCTGCTCGTGCCGCTCGTCGGCCGCGACGGCGACCCGCTCGGCTTCCTCTGGGCCGACGACCCCGAGGACCGGCTGCTGCCCGGCCGCGAGCGGCTGCAGACGCTGCGCGCGTTCGGCAACCAGGCGGCGGCGGCGCTCCAGTCGGCCGCGCAGTTCGCCGCGCTGCAGGAGGCGAACGACCGCCACCGGGCGCTGATCGACGCCTCACCGCTCGCGATCGTCGACTTCGACCGCGACGGCCGCATCCGCAGCTGGAACCCGGCCGCGCAGCGCATGTTCGGCTGGACGGCCGAGGAGGCGCTCGGCGGGCCGCCGCCGTGGCTGCCCGAGGCCGAGACCGCCGTCTTCCAGCAGTCGCTCGCGACCGTGCTCGCCGGCGACGCGTTCAGCGGCCGCGAGCTCGAGCGCCTCCGGCGCGACGGCTCCACGATCGAGATCTCCGTCTCCGTCGCCCCGATCGCCGAGCCGTCCGGCGAGGTGGTCGGAATGATGGCCGTGATCGCGGACGTGACCGAGCGCCGCCGCGCCGAGCGCGCGCTCGTCGCCAGCGAGGCGCGGACGGCCGCCGTGCTCGAGGCCGCGCTCGACGCCGTGATCACGATCGACCACCTCGGCCGGATCGTCGAGTTCAACCCGGCCGCGGAGGAGACCTTCGGCTGGACGAGCGGCGAGGTGCTCGGCCGCGGCTTCCTCGAGCTGGCGCTGCCGGCGCGGCTGCGCGGCGGCTTCGCGCAGACGATCGCCACCGGCACCGGCTCGCTGCTCGGCTCCCGGCTCGAGATCGACGCGGTGCGCGCCGACGGCCGCGAGTTCTCCGCCGAGCTCGTGCTCTCGCGCGTCGCCGTCGAGGGGCCGCCGCTCTTCTCCGCCTGCCTGCGCGACATCACGCGGCGCAAGGCGCAGGAGGAGCAGCTGCGCGAGACCGTCGCGAAGTACCGCACGCTCGTCGAGCGACTGCCGATCGCCACCTACGTGAACGAGCTCGGCTGGCCGGTGCGGACGACCTGGATCGGGCCGCAGATCGAGTCGATGCTCGGCTACCTGCCCGAGGAGTGGCTCGCCGACGGCTTCTACGAGGCGCGGATCCACCCGGACGACCGCGAGCGGGTGCTGGCGGCGGTGCGCCGGACGCACGAGACCGGCGACGCGTTCCGGCACGAGTACCGGCTGCTCGGCAGGGACGGCGGCGTCGTCTGGGTGCTCGACGAGACGGTGGCCGTGCGCGACGAGGAGTACCGGCCGCTCTTCCTGCAGGGCTTCATGATCGACATCACCGACCGCAAGGGCACCGAGGAGGCGCTGCGCCAGAGCGAGCGGCTCTACCGGCTGGTGGTCGAGAACACCGCCGACTCGGTGACGCTGCTCTCGCGCGACGGCACCGTCCTCTACAGCTCGCCGGCGACGACGCGGATCATGGGCTGGAGCGCGGAGGAGCTGGTCGGGCGGCCGTTCTC
>DASSSQ010000026.1:0-2650 GCA_035708405.1 Gaiellaceae bacterium | reverse complement strand
TACAGCTCGGCGACGGAGCCGAAGCTGCGCGCATACGCCTCTCGCTCAGACACGGCTGGACGGGCAGAGGTCGTTGACGACGCAGTCCTCGCAGCGCGGCAGCCGGGCGATGCACACGCGGCGGCCGTGCCAGATGAGCAGGTGCGGGAAGCGGGCCCAGTCCGCGCGCGGCACGAGCCGCACGAGGTCGCGCTCGATCTTCACCGGGTCCTCCTGCTTCGTGAAGCCGAGCCGCTGCGACAGCCGCCGCACGTGCGTGTCGACGACGATCCCGGACGGATTGCCGAGCTCGGAGGAGACGACGTTCGCGGTCTTGCGCGCGACGCCGGGAAGCCGCACGAGCTCGGGCAGCGTCGTCGGCACCTCGCCGTCGAACTCCTCCAGCAGCATATGCATCGTGCCGCGCAGCGAGCGCGCCTTCTGCCGGAAGAAGCCGGTCGCGAAGATGTCGCGCTCGAGCTCCTCCTGCGGCACGGCGAGGTAGTCCTCCGGCCTCGTGTACTTGACGAAGAGCCGCTCCGTCACGCGGTTCACGTTCACGTCGGTGGTCTGCGCCGACAGCATCACCGAGACGAGCAGCTCGAGCGGGTTCCCGAACGTCAGCGCGATCGCCGCGTCGGCGTGCTCGACTGCGAGCCGCTCGACGATCGGCCGGATCCGCTGCTTCTTCGGGCCGACGCGGCGGCGCGCCTCGGCGACGAAGCTACGCGGCACCGATCTCCGCCAGCGGGGGCGCGCTGCGGAGCCGCGGCCCGGCGCAGACGAGATCGAGCGCAGGGCAGCCGGAGCAGGCGAACTCGCTCGGCGTGGGCCGGAACTCGCCGGCGAGGATCCGCTCGATGCCGGCCGAGAGCTCCGCCTCGAGGGTCCCGACCTGCTCGCGCGTGAACGTCGTCGAGACGATCGCGTCCGTGCGCTCGAGGAAGTGGTAGACGACCTCGACCCGCTGTGCGCCCGCGCGGAAGCAGGCGAGCGCGTAGACGAGACGCTGCAGCCGGTAGTCGTCGTCGACGATCTCCGCCGGCGACGCCTCCCCGAGCAGGTTCGTCTTGTAGTCCACGACGAGCGCGCTCTCGCCGTCGAGGTGCATGGCGTCGACGAACCCGTGCAGCAGCACGCCGTCGTGCTCGAACGTGAAGTGGCGCTCCTTGTCGACGCCCGCGAGCGTGGCGACGCGGCGCGCAAGCTCCGAGTCGCAGTAGGAGACGACGAACGCGCGGATCCGCTCCAGCTCCTCGTCGCTCACCGCCGGATACCACTCGCGCACCTGCTCCAGGCCGGGCGGCGCCGGCGCGGCGAGGTCGACCTGCTCGAGCAGCCGGTGGACGGCGTCCCCGATCTCGGTCGCGCGCAGCCCGCCGTCGCCGCCGGGAACGGCATCCGGCCGCCGCTCGCGCATCCCCGCGGCGTAGACGGCGTAGTACTTGTACGAGCACTGCTCGAAGGTCGAGAGCGCCGTGAACGAGAGCCGGCGCGGCCGGTGCAGCGGCGGCTCGGGCGGCGCGACGAGCGGCGGGAGCACCGGCGCCGCGGCGGCCTGCACCGCCTCGGCGAGGTCGGCGAAGAGGGCGAGCTGGCCCGGCTCGGGCAGCGGCTCCGCGACCGGCGGTGCGGGCCGGAAGCGGTCGACCGCCAGGACGAAGCGCGCGCTCGTTCGGTCGACCTCGACGGGGCCCTCGGCGTCGAGCTCGTCCGTCAGCTCGAGCCGGCCGAGCACCCAGCCGATCGGCGTCGTGTTCGCATCCGCCTTCTTGCTCTGTCTGTTTCTTGGGGGATCGATCGCGCCGGAGACGATCAGCCGCTGCTTCGCGCGCGTCATCGCGACGTAGTAGAGGCGCAGCTTCTCGGCCTCCTCCTCCGCGCGGCGCGCGTCCTTGATCTCCTCGTAGTCGAACGCGGCGCGGCGCTGCGTCGTCACCGGGTCGGCGACGCGGAAGCCGAAGCGGCCGTCGGCGAGCGCGAGGATCTCGTCGGCCGACGGCGGCGCCTTGTCGCGCCCGGCGTCGGCGACGATCACGACCCTGAACTCGAGCCCCTTCGCGGCGTGGATCGCCAGCAGGCGGACGGCGTCCGCGCCCTCCTCCTCGGCGACCGCCTCGAGCTCGCGCGCGCCGAGCGCCTCCTGGTCGGCGACGAAGCGGACGAAGCCCTCGACGTCGGGGCCGCGCAGCTCCTCGTACGAGCGCGCGAGCCGGGCGAGCTTGCGCATGTTCGCGTAGCGGCGCCGGCCGTCCCACTGCGCGAGCACCGCGAGGTCGTAGTCATGCTCGCTGACGATGCGCTCGCAGAGCCGCTCGAGCGAGAGCCGCGCCATCGCCTCGGTCAGCCGGTCGAAGCGCTGGCGGAACGCGCGCAGCAGCCGCATGTCGCGCTCGGACAGCGTCGGCGGCAGCGCGTGCTCGATCCCGGAGAAGAGCGGCCGACGTGACGCGACGCGGCGGATCAGCGCGAGCGCGTCGTTGGAGACGCCGACGAAGGGCGACGCGAGCACCGCGAGCAGCGCGCGATCGTCGTAGCGGTTGTGCAGCAGCCGCAGGTACGCGAGCAGGTCGGCGACCTGCTGCTGGCCGAAGTAGCCCTTGCCGGTCGCGCGATATGTCGGCAGCCCCGCCTTGCGCAGCTCGTCCTCGTACCACTCGGCGTCGGTGCC
>DASSSQ010000025.1:0-29168 GCA_035708405.1 Gaiellaceae bacterium | reverse complement strand
GTCGCGAACGACGCGAGCGAGCCGATCAGGCCGATGTTCGGGCCCTCCGGCGTCTCGATCGGGCACATGCGGCCGTAGTGGGTCGGGTGGACGTCGCGCACCTCGATCGGCGCGCGCTCGCGGGTCAGGCCGCCGGCGCCGAGCGCCGACAGGCGGCGGCGGTGGGTCAGGCCGTCGAGCGAGTTCGTCTGCTGCATGAACTGCGAGAGCTGCGAGGAGCCGAAGAACTCCTTCAGCGCCGCGACCACCGGGCGGATGTTGATGATCGTCTGCGGCGTGATCGTGTCGACGTCCTCGGTCGTCATCCGCTCGCGGACGACGCGCTCCATCCGGTAGAGGCCGACGCGGAACGCCTCCTGGATCAGCTCGCCGACCGTGCGCAGGCGGCGGTTGCCGAAGTGCTCGTACTCGTCGAGCTCGGCGCGGATCGGGTCGCGGTTCATCGCGATCGCGTCCGCCGCGAAGTCCTTCGAGTCGTCGGTGACGCCGAGCGTGTGCGGCATCGAGACGAGCCGCTGCACGAGCGAGAGGATGTCCTGCGTCGTCAGCACGCGCGTGCCCTCCGGCACGTCCACGCCGAGCCGCTGGTTCAGCTTGTAGCGGCCGACCTTCGTCAGGTCGTAGCGCTTCGGGTCGAAGAAGAGCGAGCGCAGCAGGTTGCGCGCGTTGTCGAGCGTCGGCGGCTCGCCGGGGCGCTGCTTCTTGAACACCTCGATCAGCGCCTCTTCCTCGCGCGTCGTCGTGTCCTTGTCGAGCGTGTTCTGGATGAAGAACGAGTTGTCGAAGAGCGCGAGGATCGCCTCGTTGGAGGAGGTGTCGAGCGGGAAGCCGGTCGTCGGGTCCTCGGCGGGCAGCGCGCGCAGCAGCGTCGTGATCGGCAGCTTGCGCTTGCGGTCGATGCGCGCGTAGACGACGCCCTTCTTGTCGATCTCGAGCTCGAGCCACGAGCCCCGGCTCGGCATCAGGTTGGCGGTGAAGACCTGCTTCGACGCGTCCTTCGGCTCCATCAGGTAGGCGCCGGGCGAGCGGACGAGCTGCGTGACGATCACGCGCTCGGTGCCGTTGATCACGAACGTGCCGTGCTCGGTCATCATCGGGAAGTCGCCCATGAAGACCGTCTGCTCGCGGATCTCGCCCGTGTCCTTGTTGACGAAGCGGACGGTCATCGAGAGCGGCGCCTGGTAGGTCAGGTCCTTCTCGCGGCATTCCTGGATCGAGAACTGCGGCTCGCCGAACTTGTAGTCGCCGAACTCGACGGCGAGGGAGCCGGTGTAGTCCTCGATCGGGGAGATGTCGAGGATCGTCTCGCGGAGACCCTCGTCCAGGAACCACTGGAACGAGGCGGTCTGGATGTCGATCAGGTCGGGGAGGTCGAGGACGTGCTTCAGACGTGAATAGCTCTTGCGCGCGCGTGGCGCAGCGACCCGGGTGGTCAAGAGTGAAAGCCTCCCTTGGCTCTACTAGAGGAGTGGATCCGGTGCGAAAGCAAGCGAAAACGGCAGAACGTCGGCGCGACCCTCCAAGATAGCGAAACATCGGTCTCTACCGCAAGCCAAAGGGGCGCGGGAGGCCGCGTTCGGGGTTGCGCCGGACAGTGTAGCCCGGATCCGGGCGAATGGCCAGGGCGCCCGCCGGCGAGCGCGAGGCTCGCGGCGGGCGCCCTTCGCCCGTGCTAGCCGGTGGTCGTCGTCGACGTCGAGCTCGACGTCGAGCCGTCGTCGTCCTTCGAGCCGCCGTGGCCCTTCGCGCCTGCGAAGCGGACCTGCGAGGCGACGATCTTCACCGTGCCGGCGACGAGGTCGACGCAGGCGCGCGCGTGCACGCGGACCGAGCCGCCCGCCGCCGCGGTGCCCTCGACCTTCGCCCCGGAGACGTCGAGTGTCAGCTGCTTGCCGTTCAGCTGCTGTCCCTGCGCGCCGCCCTTCTCGACGAGCAGCGCGAGCGAGCCGCCGCTCGGCGCGGAGGCGGCGGTGCCGGCGAGCTCGAGCTGGATGCTCGGCCGGCACGGCTTCGCCCTGCGCGTCGAGCCGCCGTCGTCGCCGGTCGTCGTGGTAGTCGTCGAGTCGGTCGACGAGGTGAGGGCGGCGGCGCCGTGCTTGCCGTGTCCGTTGTCGGCGAACGCGACCGATGCCGGCAGAGCGGCGAGCAGCAGCGCGAACGCGAATGCCTTCAGCTTCATGGAGAGCTCCTGCTTTCGGGGAGACGGGGTGTCGTACCCCTACAAGACGTCCGGGGCGGCCGGAACCTGCTCACCCGTTCGAGGGTAAAAGGCGAGGGCCGCCCCGAAGGAGCGGCCCTCGCGACTCGCGACGCCCGTCCCGGGCTACTTGATCTCGACGGTGGCGCCGGCCTCCTCGAGCTGCGCCTTGATCGAGTCGGCCTCGTCGCGGGCGACGCCCTCCTTGACCGGGTTCGGGGCGCCGTCGACGACGTCCTTCGCCTCCTTGAGGCCGAGGCCCGTGATCGCGCGGACGACCTTGATCACCTGGATCTTCTGCTGGCCCGCGCCCGTGAGCACGACGTCGAACGCGGTCTGCTCCTCGGCCGCCGCGGCGCCGTCGCCGCCGCCCGCCGCCGGGGCCGCCGCGGCGACCGGAGCGGCGGCGGTGATGCCCCACTCCTCCTCGATCTTGTTCTTCAGCTCGACGAGCTCGAGCACGGTCATCGAGCCGAGCTTGTCGAAGACGGTGTCAACTGCGCTTGCAGCCATTTACTGCTCCTCCTTGCTTTCAAGTTGTTCGATGCGGGCGTCGATCAGCCCGTACAGGTTCTGCAGCGGCGCGTTCACCAGGCCGACGATCGCGGTCAGCGGTCCGAGGACGGCGCCGATCACCTGGCCGCGGAGCACCTCGAGCGGCGGCAGCTTCGAGAGCGCGTCGACCTCCGCCGCCGAGAGCGTCCGTGCCTGCATGACGCCGCCGCGGAGCTCGAGCACGCGCGTCTCGCGCGCGGCCGCCGCCAGCGCCTTCGCCACCGCGGCCGGGTCGCCGTCCGCCTCGATGAAGGCGATCGCCGACGGCCCCTCGAGCAGCGGCAGCAGCGCGTCGGCGCCCGCGGCCTCCGCCGCTCGCCGGGTCAACGTGTTCTTGACGACGCGGAACCGCGCGCCGTGCTTTCCGAGCTCGTCGCGCAGCCCGTCGATCTGCGGCATCGTCAGCCCGCGGTAGTCGGCGACGATCAGCGTCTCGCTCTCGCGCAGCCGCTCCGCCAGCTCGGCGACGACCCGTTCCTTGTCCTCTTTCTGCACTCGCTCACCTCCTGCTCGAATCGAAAAGGCCCGTCCGGAGACGGGCCTCGAGAAGAAGTTCAGGAGGACCGCCTCGGCTGGACTTCCGCCCTCGCGGGCCGCCAGCTGTCTTCGGCGACGAGCCGTGTGTCGGAAAAACCTATGCGGTCGCCAGCTCCTCCTCGAGCTCGGCGGCGACGTCGCGCGTCCGCGTCGTGTCGAGGTGGACGCCCGGGCCCATCGTGCTCGTCAGCGTGATCTTGCGGATGTAGCGCCCCTTCGCGGCGGCCGGCTTCGCGCGCACGATCTCCTCGACGACCGTCGCGTAGTTCTCGAGCAGCGCGCGCTCCTCGAAGGACTTCTTGCCGATCGCGACGTGGACGTTCGCGCCGCGGTCGGTGCGGTACTCGAGCCGGCCCGCCTTCGACTCGCCGACGACCTTGCCGACGTCGAAGGTGACCGTCCCCGTCTTCGGGTTCGGCATCAGCCCGCGCGGACCGAGCACCCGGCCGAGCCGACCGACGACGCCCATCATGTCCGGGGTCGCGATCGCGACGTCGAAGTCGGTGAAGCCCTCCTCGACGCGTTTGGCGAGGTCCTCGGCGCCGACGACGTCCGCGCCCGCGTCCTCGGCCTCCTTCGCCTAATCACCCTGCGCGAAGACGGCGACGCGCACGTCGAGGCCGGAGCCGTGCGGCAGCGAGAGCGTCCCGCGCAGCTGCTCGTCGGCGTGGCGGACGTTGAGCCCGAGGTTGAAGTGCACCTCGACGGTCTCGTCGAAGGAGGCGGTCTTCATCTCCTTCAGCAGCCGGATCGCCTGCAGCGGCGTGTACTGCTGCTGGCGGTCGAACGACTCGAGCGCGCCCCTGTACTGCTTGCCGTCGCGGCTCACGCTTCCACCTCCACTCCCATCGAGCGGGCGGTGCCCGCGATGATCTTCATCGCCTGCTCGACGTCGCGCGCCGAGAGATCCTCGAGCTTCGTCTCGGCGATCGAGCGCACCTGCGCCTGCGAGAGCCGACCGACCTTCGAGCGGTTCGGCTCCGCCGAGCCCTTGTCGAGCCCGAGCGCCTCCTTGATCAGCACCGCCGCCGGCGGCGTCTTCGTGATGAAGGTGAACGAGCGGTCCTCGAAGACCGTGATCTCCACCGGGATGATGCGGCCGTTCTGGGCGGCCGTCTCGGCGTTGAACGCCTTGCAGAACTCCATGATGTTGACCCCGTGCTGGCCGAGCGCAGGGCCGACCGGCGGCGCGGGGTTCGCCTGCCCGCCCGGGATCTGGAGCTTGATCAGTGTCAGAACCTTCTTCGCCACGCGATTCCTTTAGTCGAGCTTCTTGACCTGGTCGAAGGCGAGCTCCACCGGCACCTGGCGCTCGAAGATGTCGACGAGCACCTTCAGCTTCTGCTGCTCCGGATTGACCTCGACGATCTCGCCGTCGAAGTCGGAGAGCGGGCCGGAGGTCACCTTCACCGACTCGCCGAGCTGGAACTCGACCTGTGTGCGCGGGCGCTCCGCGAGCGCGGCGCCCGTCTTGAGGATCTTGTCGACCTCACCCTTCGACAGCGGCACGGGCTTGTTGGCCGCGCCGACGAAGCCGGTGACGCCGGGGGTGTTCTTGACGACCGTCCAGGCCTCGTCGTTCAGGTCCATGTTGACGAGGACGTAGCCGGGCAGGACGCGCTTCTCGGTCTGCACCTTCTGGCCGTCCTTCGTCTCGATCACCTGCTCGGTGGGCACGACCACGCGGCGGAAGCGCACGCGCTGCCCCATCGAGTCGATCCGGTGCTCGAGATTGGCCTTCACCTTGTTCTCGTGCCCGGAGTAGGTGTTGATCACGTACCACTGGAACATCTGTCGCTGCGATTCCTTTTCGGTTTAGAGGAAGACCTGCTGGACGAGCCGGCGGAAGACCTCGTCGCTGGCCCAGAGGAAGACCCCGACGATGATGCAGGCGATCAGCACGACGACGGTACCCTGAACGAGCTGGTTCTGCGTCGGCCACTCGACCTTCTGCAGCTCGCCCCACGACTCGCGGATGAAGCCGAGGCCGAACTTGCGGCCCTGCGGGTGCGCGGCCGGCGCGCGCTCGACGCGGTGCGGCTCGCCGCCGTTGCCGCCGTCGCCGTTCGCGGTCGGGCGCAGGTCGGGACGCCGCGGCGGGATCCCTCCCTGCTGCTCGCGCGCCTCGCGGCGCGCGCGGCGCTGCGCACGCGTCTGGCGGGCCATGGGCTTAGCGCGTCTCCCGGTGCAGCGTGTGCTGCCCGCACCAGCGGCAGTACTTGCGGAACTCGACGCGGTCGGGCGTGTTCCGCTTCGACTTGTTCGTCTGGTAGTTGCGGCGCTTGCACTCGGTGCATGCGAGCGTGATTGCGACTCTGACTCCGGTGGCCATGACTTCTTCTGTCCTTCCGAGGAAACGTGTGCCGAGGTAGCGGCGGTAGGACTCGAACCTACGACACGCGGATTATGATTCCGCTGCTCTGACCAACTGAGCTACGCCGCCGCGCGCGTGCATAGTACCGAAATCCGTCCGGCGCGGACTCTACGCTGACGGGTCTTGTCCGAGGTCGAGAAGTGCTGGCGCTGCGGCGCCGAGATGGTGTGGCGGCACGCCACCTGGCAGTGCCCGCGGTGCCGGTTCAAGCTCGGCTGCTGCGAGGGCGAGCCGCAGACGGCGTGCGACGCGCCGAAGCGGTGAGCCGGTGACCCACCCGTCCGTCTGGGCCGGCTTCGGCAGGCACGCGGCGGCCTACGAGCGCGGGCGGCCGGACTACCCCGGCGAGGCGGTCGCGTGGCTCGCGGAGCGGCTCTCGCTCGGCCCCGGGCGCTGCGTCGTCGACCTCGGCGCCGGCACCGGCAAGCTGACGCGGCGGCTCGTCGCGACGGGCGCGCGCGTGATCGCCGTCGAGCCGGCGGACGGGATGCGCGCCGAGCTGGTGCGCGCGGTTCCCGGCGCCGAGGCGATCGCGGGGATCGCGGAGGAGCTGCCGCTCGCCGACGCGTCGGCCGACGCGGTGACGGCGGCGCAGGCCTTCCACTGGTTCGCGAACGAGCGGGCGCTCGCGGAGATCGCACGCGTGCTGCGCCCGGGCGGCCGGCTCGGGCTCGTGTGGAACACCCGCGACCTCGCCGATCCCGTCCAGCGGGCGCTCGTCGAGCTGATCGAGCCGCTGCGGACGACCGAGCACTCCCACGTCGGCTCCGGCTGGCGCGCGGCGCTCGAGGCGAGCCCGCACTTCGGGTCGGTCGAGGAGGCGCGCTTCGCGAACCTGCAGCGCGTCGACGCCGACCTGCTCGCCGACCGGGTCGGCTCGGTCAGCTTCGTCGCCGTGCTCGCCGAGGAGGAGCGCCGGCCCGTGCTCGAGCGCGCCCGCGCGCTCGCGGGCGGCGGCGAGCTCGACCTGCGCTACGTCACCGAAGTCTTTGCCGCAGAGCGCTCGGACCAATGAGAACGAGACTCGGCACCTTGTGACACTGTGTCACAAGGTGCCGAGAGGTCGATCGGTACGGCGTCGAGGGCTACTGGCCCTGCTTGACGCCGGGCTCCGCCCATTCGAGCTCGATCGGACGCAGCGCCTTGCGACCCGGCACGTTCTTGGCCTTCTTGAACTCGCCGATCGGCAGGATCGTCCTGCCGGTGACGCCCATCAGGACCATCGCCGTGATCACGTACCAGGCGAAGCCGGCCGAGAAGATGAACAGCCAGCCGCCCGCGCTCGTCCAGCCCGAGGCCCAGCCGCCGGTCAGCAGCCCGGCCGCCGAGAGCGACGAGCCCGTGGCCAGCGTCGACAGGACCGCGAACAGGCCGATGCTGTGGAACATCGCGCCGAACGCCGCCGTCCAGGTCGTGTACGCGAGGCCGATGAACCAGAGGCCGAACGCGAGCTGGGTGGCGTGCGCCGCCGGGGTCGGCAGCGTCCCCGTCATCTGCAGCAGCTCGAGGATGAAGAACGCGATCCAGAACGCGCCCCACGTCCCGTGGGCGAGCGTGGCGACGACGTCGCGCGCCTTGTACGACCACATGCCGGCGAGGAACTGGGCGATGCCGCCGAACGTCAGACAGAACGGCGCGACCACCCTCAGGTCTGCGGCCGTGCCCCACCACTTGGTCTGCAGGCTCGCAACCATGAACGTCGCGACCGAGAAACCGGCGAGACCCAGCACCGACGGCGGCGCGATCGGCTGCAGGAAGATCCTGGTCGACCAGCCGTTCGTGCCTGCATCCGTCCCGGCAAGGGCGTTCTCCCTCCTCTCTTGCATCGTGCTCATACCGCTCACCTCCGTTAGGTACTTCGTAGTGCGATGGATTTATCCGTCGCTAGCTGTAACGGAGTTCCGCCCGAAAAGGTGACGCAACGGTGCGTTTGCAGGGTTTTACTGGTTCGAAATGGCAGCGCGGACGGCCGTGAGCAGCTGCTCGTCGTCGCCCGCGCCGACCAGGTCGGCGAGCCGCTCGGAGCCGCCGATGCCGACGCGCGCGTGCAGCAGCTCGAGCAGCCGCTCGTCGCCGAGCCCGCGCTCGCGGGCGACGGAGACGAGTTGCGCGACGATCGGCAGCGGCCGCAACTCGGCGTCGAACTGCCAGGCGGGGAAGCGGTACTCCTGGCTCCCCTGCTCGCGGAAGGCGAGCAGCCGCCCGTTGCGACGCAGGGCGTCGAGGCGCAGCGGGTCGACGCCGAGCCGCGCCGAGAGCCACGACGTCGTCAGGGCTCGCTCCATGGGTAGAGAGCCTACGCCGGATCGGGGAAGCGCGGCGCCGCGGAGCGTCCCTAGGCGCCGGGCCGCGGCTCGGCGAGCCTGCGGGCATGCGGCGGGCACTGGCGGCGGTGCTGACGATCGCGACCCTGCTCGGGGGCGCCGCCTCGGCGCGCGCCTCGGGCGGAAGCTACGCGTTCGACGGCGGCACGCCGGCCGAGCAGGCGACGGTGCGCGCCGCGCTCGACGCGAGCGCGTTCCCGTGGAGCATCGTGCCGCAGCAGGTGACGATCCACGTCGCGCCGGGGACGGACAGCTACGCGACGCCGGGGCAGATCTGGCTCGACGCGAACCTGCTCGACGCCGGCCGTTTCGCCTGGGGCACCGTCCAGCACGAGTACGCACACCAGGTCGACTTCCTGCTGCTCGACCAGTCCGACCGCGCGCAGCTGCAGGCGCTGCTCGGCGGCCGCGACTGGTGCGGCGAGGTCGCCGGCCTCGCGCACGACGACCACGGCTGCGAGCGCTTCGCCGACACGGTCGCCGCCGCCTACTGGCCCTCGCCCGACAACACGGCGACCGCGTTCGCGCCGGTCGACCGCTTCCGCGCGCTGCTCGACGGGCTGCTCGGCACCGCCCCGACCCGCTCGCTGCAGGCCGTCACACGATCAGCGAGCGCCGGATCGCCTTCGCGACGGCCTCCGTCCGCGTGTCCGCGTCGAGCTTGTTCATCGCCTTCCGCACGTGCGTCCGCACGGTCTCGGGAGAGATGAAGAGCGCCTTGCCGATCTCCTCGTTCGAGAGCCCGTCGGCGAGCAGGCGCAGCACCTCGCGCTCGCGCTGCGTGAGCGCGACCGCGTCGCCGCCGGCCGCGCCGGCGAGCGCGCCGGCGAGCACCGGGTCGACGTAGAGCTCCCCGGCGGCGACCGTCTGCACGGCGCGGACGATGTCGTCCATCGGCGCCTCCTTGAGCACGAAGCCGCGCGCGCCGGCGTCGAGCGCCTCGGTCAGGTGCGCCCGGTCGCCGTAGCCCGTGTAGAGGACGATGGACGTCTGCGGGTGCTCCCGCGCGACGCGCCGCGCGATCTCGAGCCCGGAGACCCGCGGCATGCTCAGGTCGACGAGCGCGATCTGCGGACGCGTGGAGCCGATCTTCGCGAGCGCCTCCTCGCCGTCGCGCGCACGCGCCGCGACGCGGATCCCGGCCGCCTCGAGGTAGTCGGCGACGGCCTCGAGCACGGCCGGATGATCGTCGGCGACGAGGCACGAGACTTCCGCTGGGCGCTTGTCGCTCGTCACTCGGTCTCCTCCCGCCCATCCCCGGAACGGGTGAGTCGGGTCGCAGGGTTCGCGGTATGGCGGCTCGGCTCTTCACTGCCAATAGTAAAGGGAGCCATGGACGCCACGACCAAGCTCGGCGAGCACCAGGACGGCTCCTTCCTCCGCACGCTGCTCGACACGATGCCGACGGCGATCAACGTCGTCGAGGCGGAGACGCGGCGCGTGCTCTCGAGCAACCGCGCCTTCCTCGACCTCGTCGGCCGCGAGCTCGACGAGGTGCTCGGCTGCGTGCCGCCCTATCCGTGGTGGGGACCGGACGAGCAGCGGCGCGACGCGCCCGGCGGCGCGCGCTACGGCCGCACCTTCGTTCGTCCGGACGGGCACGAGGTGCCGGTCGAGCTCGTCCTCCACGACATCCGCGACGCGGACGGCGCGGTCGGCTCCCATCTCGCGGTCATCTCCGACCTCTCCGAGCGCCGCCGGCTCGAGCGCCAGCTCGTCCAGAGCGGCAAGCTCGCCGCGATCGGGCAGCTCGCGGCGGGCGTCGCGCACGAGATCAACAACCCGCTGTTCGCGATCCTCGGCCTGGTCGAGTTCGTGCTCGCCGACGTCGAGCCGGGCTCGAAGGCGCACGAGCGGCTCGAGCTCGTCCACCGGACGGCGCTCGAGATCAAGGAGATCGTGCGCGCCCTGCTCGACTTCGCGCGCGAGAGCTCCGACGAGCAGCGCGTGGTCGCGCTCGACGACGTCGTCCGCGAGACGGTCGACCTCGTCCGCCGCACGAGCGCGAACCGCGGCGTCGAGATCGAGCAGGAGCCGGCGGACGGGCCGTTCCTCGTCCACGGCAGCCCGAACCAGCTGAAGCAGATCTTCCTCAACCTGCTCGCGAACGCGCGCCAGGCGCTGCCGGACGGCGGCACCGTGACGCTGCGGCTCGAGCGGGACGGCGACTGGGTCGTCGCGACCGTCCGCGACACCGGCCCCGGCGTCGACCCGGAGGCGCTGCCGCGGATCTTCGAGCCCTTCTTCACGACCCGGCGCGCCGAGGGCGGCACCGGGCTCGGGCTCTCGGTCAGCCTCGGGATCGCCGAGGCGCACGGCGGCTCGCTGACCGCGGGCGAGGCGCCCGGCGGCGGCGCCGCGTTCACGCTCACGCTGCCGCGGAGGCGCCTTTCATGAGCAGACTTCTGGTGATCGACGACGACCCGGTCGTCCGCTCGCTGATGGTCGAGATCCTCGCCGCCGGAGGCCACGAGGTCGAGGGCGAGGGCGAGATCGAGCCGGCGCTCGCGCTGCTCGAGCGGGAGGACTTCGCGCTCGTCGTCTGCGACATCGTGATGCCGGGCGGCTCGGGGCTCGATCTGCTCGGCGCGATCCACGCGCGGCGGCCGAGCCTGCCCGTCCTGCTCGTCACCGGCGCGGGCACCTACGAGCACCTGAGCCAGGCGCTCGCGCGCGGCGCCGCCGGCCTGCTGACGAAGCCCTTCTCGCACGCCGAGCTGCGCACCGCCGTCGCCGACGCCGTGCGGCGCGCCGAGCGGAGCGAGCGCGAGCTGCGCGAGCGGCTGCTGACGCCGACGCTCGCGAGCGCGCTCGCGAACGCGATCGAGGTGCGCGACCCGCACCTCTCCGGCCACTGCGAGCGCCTGGCAGCGCTCGCGACCGGGATCGCGGAGCGGCTCGGCCTCGAGGCCGACGAGGTGGAGGCGATCCGGCTCGGGGCGATCCTCCACGACATCGGCAAGATCGCGATCGCCGACGGGATCCTGCTCAAGCCGGGGCCGCTCGACGAGGACGAGGCGGCCGAAGTGCGCCGCCACCCGCTGATCGGCGACGAGCTGCTCGCGCCGCTCGACCTGCTCCACCGCTCCCGACCGATCGTCCGCCACCACCACGAGCGCTGGGACGGCACGGGCTACCCCGACGGGCTCGCGGGCGCCGCGATCCCGCTCGGCGCGCGGATCGTCGCGGTCGCCGACTCGGTCGAGGTGATGAGCACGCGCAGGACCTACCGGGCGCCGCACGACCGCGAGGGGATCGTCGCCGAGCTGCGCGCGGGTCGCGGCAGCCAGTGGGACCCGCGGATCGTCGACCTCGCGCTCGCGCTGATCGAGCGCGGCGAGCTCGTCTGCGGCGACGGCCGCGCCGAGCTCGCGGAGCCGCTGCTGGGGGCCGCGTGACGGAACGCATCAGATGTCTCGTCGCCGACGACCATCCGGCGCTGCTCGCCGCGATCTGCGACTTCGTCGCCGGCTGCGGCTTCGAGGTCGTCGGGCCGGCGGCCGACGGACGGCGCGCCGCGCAGCTCGCGGCCGCCGCGGCGCCCGAGCTCGGCCTCGTCGACTACCGGATGCCGCGCCTCGAGGGCACGGCGCTGCTCGCCGCGCTCGCCGAGGCGGCGCCGGCGATGCCCGTCGTCGTGTACACCGCCGAGGCCGACCAGCAGGTGGCGCGGGACGTGCTCGCCGCCGGCGCCCGCGGGCTCGTGCTCAAGGAGGCGCCGCTGGCCGACGTCGGCCGCGCGCTCGAGGCGGTGCTCGCGGGCGGCTCCTACGTCGATCCGGGCGTCGTGCAGATGCGCGGCCCGGGCGACGTCGGGCTGACCAAGCGCGAGCTCGACGTGCTCGCGCTCGTCGCGGACGGGCTCTCGCACGACGAGATCGGGACGCGGCTCGGGATCGGGTCGGAGACCGTCCGCACGCACGTCCGCAAGGCGACCGCGCGGCTGGGCGCGGCGACGCGCACGCAGGCCGTCGCCGCCGCGCTCCGGCTGGGGCTGATCGCGTGACGCGGCCGTTCCGCCGCCGCGAGCCGCAGCTCGAGCCGGTCCGCGGCCGCGAGGAGCTGCTCGCCGCGATCGTGGCCGCGCAGCAGGAGATCGCCGAGCTGGAGCTCGACCTCGACGCCGCCCTGACGCGGCTCGTCGAGCGGCTGCAGGAGCTGACGCGCGCCGACGGCGCCGGGATCTGGCAGCTCGAGGGCGACCGGCTCGCGATCCGCGGCGCCTCCGGGATCGCGACCGACCCGCGGCTCGTGCGGCTCTCGCTCGCGAAGAGCCTCGCCGGCGCCTGCCTGCGCTCCGGCGAGTCCTCGACGACGATCGACTCGACGCCGGCTCCGGGCCCGGCCGGCTCGCTGATCCTCGTCCCGGTGCGCGGCGACGAGCGGCCGACCGCCGTCCTCGGCGTCCTCTACCGGGCGCGCGCCGGCTTCGACGACGAGGCCGTCGAGACGGCGCGCCTGATGGGACAGTTCGCCTCCACCACCCTCCGCAACGCGGCCGAGCTGCGCGCACGCCGCGACCTCGCCGCCGCGCTCGCCGAGAGCGAGGAGCGCTTCCGCAACGCGATCGAGTCCTCGCCGATCGGCTTCGCGCTCGCGACCCCCGACGACCGCTACCTGACCGTCAACGACGCCTACTGCCGCATCGTCGGCCGCAGCCGCGCCGAGCTCGAGCGGCTGACGTGGCGCGACGTCACCCACCCCGACGATCTCGCCGCCGAGATCGAGCTGACGCAGGGGCTGATCGACGGCGAGCTGCCGCACCTCGAGATCGAGAAGCGGTTCGTGCGCGGCGACGGCTCGACGGTCTGGGTGCGAACGCTGGTCTCGCTGACGCGTACGCGCGAGGGCGAGCCGTACTACGGCGTCGCGCAGGTGCAGGACATCACCGAGCGGCGGCTGCTCGAGCAGTCGGTGCGCGAGCGCGAGCGGCTCTTCCGCGCCGTCTTCGACCAGTCGATGACGGCGCATGTCGTCTTCGACGACGAGGGTCGGCTGCTCGACGCCAACCAGAGCGCCGCCCGGCTCGCCGGTCTGCCGAAGGAGGAGCTGCTCGGGCGCAGCTGGCTCGAGTTCGCGCCCCCGGGCGACGACTTCGCCGACGTGCTCGCGGCGCTCCACGAGCACGGCAAGGCCACCGGGGAGCGCGAGATCGTCACCGCCGACGGCCAGCGGCGGACCGTGCAGTTCGCGGGCCGCGCCAACGTCCAGCCGGGCCGGCACCTGTCGGTGATCCAGGACGTGACCGAGCAGCGGCGGCTCGAGGAGCGGCTCCGGCAGGGCCAGAAGATGGAGGCGGTCGGCCGGCTCGCCGGCGGGATCGCCCACGACTTCAACAACATGCTGACGGCGATCAACGGCTACAGCGAGCTCCTGCTCGGCAAGCTCGGCGAGGAGACGCAGCTGCACCGGCACGCCTTCGAGATCCACCAGGCCGGCCTGCGCGCCGCCTCGCTGACACGGCAGCTGCTCGCCTTCTCCCGCCGGCAGGTGCTGCAGCCGACGGTGCTCGACCTGAACGCCTCGATCGAGCAGATGCGCGACATGATCCAGCGGCTGGTCGGCGAGGACGTGCGGATCGAGGCGGCGCTGAGCGCCGGCGCCGACCCGGTGCTGGCCGACGAGAGCCAGGTGCAGCAGGTCGTCGTCAACCTCGCCGCGAACGCGCGCGACGCGATGCCGCAGGGCGGCGTGCTGAGGATCGCGACCGAGACGGTGACCGTCGACCCGGAGCAGGCGCGCGACGCGGTCGCGACGCCCGGCCGCTACACGCGCGTCACGATCTCGGACACGGGCATCGGCATGGACGAGGAGCAGCTCGCGCGGCTCTTCGAGCCGTTCTACTCGACCAAGGGCGAGGCCGGCGTCGGCCTCGGGCTCGCGACCGTCTACGGCGTCGTCCGCCAGAGCGGCGGCTTCCTGACGGTGCAGAGCACGCCCGGCCGCGGCTCCTCGTTCCAGGTCTACCTGCCGGTGACCGGCCGCCGCGCCGTCGACGTCGACGAGCCCGGCGACGAGGAGGAGCACGAGCCGGCGGGCGAGACCGTGCTGCTCGTCGAGGACGAGGAGATCGTCCGCGTGATCCTGACCGAGATGCTGGAGGCGAGCGGCTACCGCGTGCTGGCCGCCGACGACGGCGCCGACGCGCTGCGCGTCGCGGAAGCCGAGCCGGGCCCGATCGACGTGCTCGTCACCGACGTCGTGATGCCGGCGATGAGCGGCCAGGAGGTCGCCCGCCGGATCGCCGAGCGCCGGCCGGCCGTCCGCACGCTCTTCGTCTCCGGCTACACCGAGAGCGCGATCGGCAACCACGGCGTGCTCGCGCCGGGCACGTCGTTCCTGCAGAAGCCGTTCTCCGCCGCCGACCTGACGCGCACGCTGCGCGAGCTGCTCGACGCCGCGCCGGTCGGCTGAGCGATACTCGCGGACGTGCGGGTCCGCGACTGCAACTGGTTCCGGCTCGAGGAGTACCTGCGCGGGGACGACCGGATCGTGCTGCCGCTCGGCTCGACCGAGCAGCACGGCTACCTCTCGCTGGAGACGGACAACATCCTCGCCGAGCGCGTCGCCGCCGAGGCCGCCGAGCCGCTCGGCGTGCCGGTGCTGCCCGCGCTGCCGTACGGGCTGACGCCGACCTTCGCCGCCTATCCCGGCTCGCCGACGCTGCGTCTCCGGACCTTCGCCGCCGTCGTCTCCGACCTGCTCGACTCGCTCCACGGGCAGGGGTTCCGGAGGATCCTGATCGTCAACGGGCACGGCGGCAACACGCCGGCGGAGTCGGTGCGGCGCGAGTGGGCCTCCGCGCACGGCGACGCGCAGGTGCGCTTCCACAACTGGTGGATCGGGCCGCGCGTGTGGGAGCTCGTGCAGGGGCTCGACCCGGGCGCGAGCCACGCGTCGTGGATGGAGAACTTCCCCTGGACGCGGCTGCCCGGCGTCGAGCTGCCGAGCGAGCGCAAGGAGCCGCTGTCGCAGCCGCTGCCGGCCGACCCGCGCGCGATGCGCGAGGCCGCGGGCGACGGCCAGTACGGAGGCTTCTACCAGCTGCCGGACGAGGACGTGCTGCGCGTCTGGCAGACCGGCGTCGAGGAGACGCGGGAGCTGCTCGAGTCCGGGTGGCGGTGAGCGGAGGCTCGACGGAGCTCACGAGATGAGCTTCGAGGCGGAGCTGCGCGCGTGCCTCGAGCTCGTGCTCGGCGAGGCGCCGGAGGAGAGGGTCGAGCCGCGGTTCTGGCTCGCGGAGCGGAACCTCGGCCTCGTCCCGATCGCGGACCCGGGCTCGTTCTCGTGGGCGGGCCACTGGCTCGCGCGCGTCGGCGGGCACGCGGTCGTCATGTTCGGCTCGCCGTCGGGGATCCTGCACGACCCGAGCGGCGCCGCGGCCGGCGCGGTCGAGGAGGGCTGGGCGCTGGCGCCGCTCGAGCTCGGGCGCGACGGCTTCGGCGGCCGCGCGGGCAGCGGCGCCGTCGACGCGATCCTGGTCGCGGCCGCGGCGGAGGCGCCGATGCGGCGGGTCGAGGAGGCGGTCGCGCTCTCGGGTCGCGGCCTCGACGGCGACCGCTACGCCGCCGACGCCGGCACCTTCGGCGGCCGCGACGGCGGCTACGAGCTGACCCTGGTCGCGGCGGAGGCGCTCGCCGCCGCCGGCGTCTCGCCCGAGGAGGCGCGCCGCAACGTCGTCACGCGCGGGATCGACCTCGACGCGCTGATCGGCCGCCGCTTCCGCCTCGGCGGCGCGGAGCTCGTCGGCCGCCGCCGCTGCGAGCCGTGCGCGCACCTGCAGCGTCTGACGCGCCCGGAGACGCTGCGCGCCCTCGTCCACCGTGGCGGCCTCCGCGCGGACGTGCTGGCGGACGGGCCCGTGCGCGTCGGCGACCGGATCGAGCCGCTCGGCGAGCGGGACGAGTCGTAGTCCTCGCCCGCGTGCTGCCGGCCCTGCTGCGCGAGAACCGCGCGTTCCGGCTCTTCTGGACGGGGCAGACGGTCTCGCTCGTCGGCTGGCGACGGAACGGATCGTGCGGCGGATCGGCGTCGGGCAGGCCTTCGTGCTCGGCACGTTCCTCTTCCCGGCGGCATTCGTGCTGATCCCGCTCGCCGGCGGGCCGCGACCGCTCGTGCTCGGGCTGCTTTCGCCGCCGAGTTCGTGGGAGGCTTCAGCGTGATGCTCTTCCTGCTGCCGTCACCGGCGATGCAACTGTGCGGCCTGCCGGAGCCCGTCGAGTGAATCCGCTGGAGCAGTTCGAGGCCTGGTGGGAGGAGGCCGGCCGCGACGCGCGGGTGGCGCTCGCGACGGCGACGCCGGACGGGCGGCCGTCGCTGCGGATGGTGCTGCTGAAGGGCGCCGACGCGCGTGGCTTCGTCTTCTTCTCCGGCTACGAGAGCCGCAAGGGCCGCGAGCTCGCCGCGAACCCACGCGCGGCGCTGCTCTGCCACTGGCCGGGCCGTCAGGTGCGCGTCGAGGGCCGCGTCGAGCGGCTGCCGGCGGCGGAGTCGGACGCCTACTGGGCGACGCGGCCGGCCGGCTCGCGGCGCAGCGCCGCCGGCTCGCGCCAGTCGGAGCCGATCGGGAGCCGCGCCGAGCTCGAGGCGCAGGTCGCGGCAGCCGGCGCCGACCCGCCGCGGCCGGCGCGCTGGGGCGGCTATCTCGTCGTCCCCGACGCGTTCGAGTTCTGGGAGCACCGCGACGACCGGCTGCACGACCGCCTCGCCTACCGGTTGGCGAACGGCGCCTGGGGAACCGTGCGGCTGCAGCCGTGAACGCGGACCCGTTGCAGCAGTTCGCCGCCTGGTGGGACGAGGAGCAGGTGCCCGTCGTCGTCGCGACGGCGGACGCGGACGGCGCGCCGTCGGCGCGCGCGGTCGTGCTCGAGGGCTTCGACGAGCGCGGCTTCGTCTTCTACACGAGCGCCGAGAGCCGCAAGGGCCGCGAGCTCGCCGCCAACCCGCGCGCCGCGCTCGTCGCGCTCTGGGACGGCCGCCAGGCGCGGGTCGAGGGCGGCGTCGAGCGCGTCTCCGACGCCGACGCCGACGCGCACTGGGCCGGCCGCGAGGGCAAGCGGCCGCTCGCCGCGTTCCGCCAGGACGCGCCGGCCGGCTCGCGCGAGGAGCTCGAGCGGCTCGTCGAGCGGGTGCCGGCCGAGCCGGAGCGGCCCCGGTTCTGGGTCGGCTACCGGATCGTCCCCGGCCGCTACGAGTTCTGGGCCGTCGACCCCGACTTCCTCCACGACCGCTTCGAGTACGTCCCCGCGAACGGGGGAGGCTGGACGAGGAGGCGGCTGCAACCATAGGCGGATGCTGCGAGCCGCCCTCGCCGCGGGCCTCGTCGCCGCGCTCGGCGGCGCCGCCGCGCCTCCGCCCCGCCTCCCTCAGGCGCCGAGGTGCCCGCTCTTCCCCGCCTCGAGCCCGTGGAACCGGCGCGTCGACTCGCTGCCGGTGGCCGCCGACTCGGCGACGCTGATCCGCTCGATCGGCCTCGCCGGGCACCTGCACGCCGACTTCGGCTCCGGCCTCTGGGACGGCGCGCCGATCGGGATCCCGTACACGGTCGTCTCCGCGAAGCAGCCGAAGACGACGGTCTCCTTCCTCTACGCGTCCGAGAGCGACAAGGGGCCGTACCCGATTCCCGCCCATCCACGGATCGAGGGCGGCTCCGACCGCCATGCGCTGATCGTCGACCGCGACGCGTGCAGGCTGTACGAGCTCTTCGACCTGCGGCGCGCGGGCTCCGGCTGGCGGGCCGGCTCCGGCGCGATCTGGAACCTGCGCTCGAACGCGCTGCGGCCCGCGGGCTGGACCTCCGCCGACGCCGCCGGGCTGCCGATCCTCCCCGGCCTGGCGCGCTACGACGAGGTCGCCGCCGGCGCGATCCGGCACGCGCTCCGCTTCACGGCCGAGCGCACGCGCCGCGCCTACGTCTACCCCGCGCGGCATTACGCGAGCGACTCGACCGATCCGAGCCTGCCGCCGATGGGGCTGCGCGTCCGGCTGAAGGCGAGCTTCGACACGAGCTCCTTCCCGCGGCAGGCGCGGGTCGTGCTCGAGGCGCTGAAGCGCTACGGGATGATCCTCGCCGACAACGGCTCGAGCTGGTACGTGAGCGGCGCGCCCGATCCGCGCTGGTCGAACGACGACCTGCACGCGCTCGGCCGCGTCACCGGCGCCGACCTCGAGGTCGTCGATACCTCCTCGCTGCATCCCTGAAAGTCCTGGGGCCCCTGAAGCGCCCGCCGGGGCGGTCTCCCGCCCCGGCGCTGATTTCTCTTTTCCCAGAGCCCCGCGGTCGGTGGGCCAGTCGGCACCTCACCCGGCGCCACCCGTCAGAGTGCCTTCAACCTGGGGCGAACGCGGGAATTTTGCACGGCGCGTCGGACGGCAGCTCCGCAACTCCGGAGGCTGTTCGCGCGTTTATCCCTCGTAACCCTGTAAAAAGAGGAGGTCTCGGATGGCTGTGACCCGTCGGAGACGATCGACGCGCTGGACCCCCGCGGCAATCCCGATCGGGCTGCTGCTGATGCTGCTCGGCGCGTGGACGTTCTTCGTTCCGCTCGTGGGACCGTACTTCGGCTACGGCTTCTTCACGAACAACACCTGGACGTTCTCGGGCATCCACTGGGAGCTGATGCTCGGCACGGGCATCCTGATGTTCGTCGGCGGCCTGCTGATGACGATGCCGGCGGCGCCGTTTGGCTCGTTCGGCGGCCTGCTCACCCTGGCGGCGGGCGTGTGGCTGCTCGTCGGCCCCTCGATCTACCCGCTCTGGGGCGCGAGGGTCGGCATCGCGACGCCGCACGGCCAGACGCTGCGCACGCTGCTCTGGATCGGCTACTTCTACGGCAGCGGCGCGATCGCCGTCTATCTCAGTGCCCTCGCGCACGGCATGCTCTCCCGGCGGCGGATCGTCGAGGAGCAGCCGGTGATCGAGGAGACGCCGGTCGAGCGGCGCGACCGCATCGTCACGCACGTCTAATCGCCGCGCTCGAGATGCGGCCGCGCCGGATGCAGGCGCGGCCGCCCGCGGCTCGAGGGCCACCATGTCCAGTGGCCGAAGAGCGCGATCAGCGACGGGATCAGGTAGCTGCGGACGACGAAGGTGTCGATCAGGACGCCGATCGCCATCGCGAAGGCGAACTCGCGGAACGGGCGGAGCGGCACGATCGAGAGCGTCGCGAAGGAGAGCGCGAGCGCGACGCCGGCGATCGAGATCGCACGGCTCGCGCGCGGCGCCGCGGCCCGGATCGCGCGCGCGACGCTGCGTCCCTCCGACTCCTGCCAGACGCGGCCGACGACGAACAGGTTGTAGTCGGAGCCGAGCGAGAGCAGCAGCACGCCGACCGCGAGCGGCACGTAGTAGGTGAGGCCGTCGTAGCCGAGCAGGTCCTGGAAGACGTACGTCGTGATCCCGAAGGTGGCGGCGAGGGCGAGCGCGCTCGCGAGGATCAGCAGCAGCGGCGCGACGAGCGCGCGCAGGAAGATCGCGAGCAGGACGAGGTTGACGAGGAACGCGGCGAGCGCCACCCACGCGATGTCGTGCCGGATCCGGTCGACGCTCTCGGCGGCGATCGCCGTGTCGCCCGCGTAGCTCGCGCTCGCGCCGCCGAGCCCGACGTCGGCGAGGAGCTGCGGCATCGCCGCCTCGACGCGGTTCAGGTCGTCGATCGCCTGCGGCCCGTACGGCTCGTCCTCGAGGACGACCAGGTAGCGGGCGGCGTGCCGGGTCGGCGAGCGGAAGTACGGTCGGAGCCGCGGGAAGGGCGCCGTCTCGCCGGCGCCGATCACGGCGGCGACGCCGGGGACGTGGTCGATCAGCCGCGAGAGCGCCGCGAGCGCGACGCTGTCGTCCGCCACGCCGTGCCCCTGGAGCACGATCTCGCTCGGCGAGACGATGCCGGCGGCGAACCCGGTCTGCGCGTCGTGCGCCGCGATCACCGCCGGCGAGCCGCCCGGCAGCCCGGCGATCGGCGTCAGCCCGAGCCGGGTGCCTGCGATCCCCGTGCCGGCGGCGACGAGCGCCGCGACGAGCAGCAGGATCGCCGGCGCCGCGATCCACTTCCGCGTCAGCAGCGAGACGACGCGCGTCCGCAGCCGCCGCCCGGTCGCGCTCCGCGGCTGCCTGAGGCCCGGCCAGAAGAGCAGCCGGCCGAAGACGGCGATCACCGCCGGGACGAAGGTGACGCTGACGAGCATGCTCGTGAGGACGACGATCGCCATCGCCGGCCCGAGCGCCTGCACGAAGCCGATCGAGGCGACGCGCAGGGTCGTCAGGCCGAGCGCGACCAGCCAGCCGGCGGTGAAGACGATCGGGATGAACTGCGCCACCGTCATCCGCGCGGCGAGCTTCCGCGAGTCGCCGGCGAGCAGGCGCGCCCGCGTCCCCGCGAGGAAGAAGACGGAGTAGTCGGTGACGACGCCGAGCAGCAGCACCGCGACGATCGGCTCCACCTCCTGCTGCAGCGAGATGCCGGTGCGGACGCCGAGGTAGGCGACGGCGCGGGTCGAGAGCAGCCAGGCGATGCCGGCCGCCGCCAGCGTCACGAGCGGCGCGGCGACCGAGCGCAGGTAGAGGCCGAGGATGATCGCGATCACGAGGATCGTCGCCAGCTCGACCCAGCGCAGATGGCTGTCGATCGACTGCGACTGCTCGAGGTTGCCGACGATGAATCCGGTCACGCGAGCCTGCGGGCCGAGCCGGCTCACCTGGTCGGCGTAGCGGGCCGCCAGGTCGCGCTGGGTCGTCGCCTTCACGTCGCCGGGGAAGGCGAGGTAGGTGATCGCGGTCGTCGAGCGCTCGCGCGCCGCCGGGAAGATCCGGAGCGTGTTCACGTACGGCGCGGCGAGCGAGCCCTTCGGATAGCCGGTCAGCGTGCCGCGGTCGAGCGCGATCGCGTGGCGGACGATCGCCCGCTGCGAACGCAGCGAGATCCCGCCCGGGTCGCGCTGGACGACGAGGATCCGCGGCAGCAGCGAGCTGCCGAAGATCCGCGCCGACTTCGCCTCCGCCTCCGTCGCCGGGAGGCCGCCCGGGAGCAGCGCGCCCACGTTCGCCGAGGGCAGCGAGCTGATCGACGGGCCCGCGTGCCAGACGACGAAGGCGGCAACCGCGACGAGCGGCGGCACGAGGAAGCGGAGGAAGACGAGCGCGGCGGCGTAGGCCCGGCTCGCGCGCCCGCCGTGCACCTGCTCGTGGCGGAGGTCCGCCTCCTGCTCAGGTGGCGTTGGCGGTGGGGCGGTCCCCGGTGGCAGTCGCGTCCTCCCGCCGCGCGACGAGCTGCTGGAACTCCTCGCGCTCGATCGTCTCGCGCTCGATCAGGAGCTCCGAGACGCGATCCAGCGTCTCCCGGTGCACCTCGAGGATCGAGTGCGCGATCTCGTGCGCCTGGTCGAGGATGCCGCGGATCTCCTCGTCCGCCTCGCGCGCGAGCTCGTCCGAGACGAGCGGCTGCTGCAGCCCGTAGCCGCGCCCGGCGAACGGCTGGCCGTTGTCGTCGCCGACGACGCGCAGGCCGAGCTTGCGGCTCATCCCGAAGCGCATCACCATCCGCTGCGCCAGCTCGGTCGCCTTGCGCAGGTCGTCGGAGGCGCCGGTCGTCACCTCGTGGAAGACGATCTGCTCGGCCGCGTGACCGCCGAGCGTCATCGCCAGCCGGTCGAGCAGCGCGCCGCGCGTGGTCAGGAAGCGCTCCTCGTCGGGCAGCGAGATCGTGACGCCGAGGCTCTGGCCGCGGCTGACGATCGAGATCCGGTGCACCGGGTCGCAGTGCGGCAGGAAGTTGCCGACGAGCGCGTGGCCCATCTCGTGGTAGGCGGTGATCCGCTTCTCCTCGTCGGAAAGGATGCGGCCCTTCTTCTCGGGCCCGGCGATCACGCGCATCACGCCCTCCTCGACCTCGAGCCGGCCGATCACGGGCAGGTCGCGGCGGGCGGAGAGCAGCGCCGCCTCGTTGACCAGGTTCGCGAGGTCGGCGCCGGAGAAGCCGGGCGTGGCGGCGGCGACGCGCTCGAGGTTCACGTCGTCGGCGAGCGGCTTGCCGGCGGCGTGCACCTGGAGGATCTGCTCGCGGCCGGCCCGGTCGGGCAGGTCGACGACGATCTGGCGGTCGAAGCGGCCGGGGCGCAGCAGCGCCGGGTCGAGCACGTCGGAGCGGTTGGTCGCGGCGATCACGATCACGTGGTCGGTCGGCTCGAAGCCGTCCATCTCCACGAGCAGCTGGTTCAGCGTCTGCTCGCGCTCGTCGTTGCCGCCGCCCATGCCGGTGCCGCGGTGGCGGCCGACGGCGTCGATCTCGTCGACGAAGACGATGCACGGCGCCGCGGTCTTCGCCTGCTTGAAGAGGTCGCGGACGCGGCTCGCGCCGACGCCGACGAAGACCTCGACGAACTCCGACGCGGAGATCGAGAAGAAGGGAACGCCCGCCTCGCCCGCGACCGCGCGCGCGAGCAGCGTCTTGCCGGTGCCGGGCGGCCCGTAGAGCAGGACGCCCTTCGGGATCTTGGCGCCGAGCACCCGGAACTTCTTCGGATGCATCAGGAACTCCTTGATCTCCTCGAGCTCCTCGACCGCCTCCTCGAGGCCGGCGACGTCCTTGAAGGTGATCTGCGGCTTGCCCGGCTCGACGCGCTTCGGCCTCGACTTGCCGACCGACATCATCCCCTGCATCCCCTGCGCCCCGCCCGCGGCCGAGCGGCGCGAGAGGAAGTAGAGGAGGCCGCCGATCAGGAGCAGCATCACGAGCCAGCCGACGATCGCCGTCCACCAGGAGCCGCCGCCGCTCGAGGCCGGCGTCGCGGCGAACGGCACGTGCTGCTTCTCGAGCAGCGCCTGGAAGCGCACCTGCGAGCCGTCGCTCGGGTAGTAGGCGTCGAGCGTGCGGCCGCTCGTCAGCGTCATCGCCGCCTGCCGCTTGTCCGGGTCGAAGACGACGAGCCTGATCGACCTCGGGTTCGACTGCGCGCGGTCGATCAGGCCCGAGATCGTCGGCGGGCCCTGCTGCCCGCCGGCCTGCTGGCCCTGCTGTCGCTGCTGGGCGGACGAGGTGCGTGTCGCCGAGCGCCGGGTCGAGAGGCCCCCGGTCAGCGCGTAGTCGACGAGCAGGCCCGCGACGAGCGCGAGCACGAGCCAGACGGCGGGACTCGATCGTCTCACGGAGGAATCGTCTCCGCCGGAGCGAGGCCAAAAACGTGCCGACGCGCGTCAGCCGACCGGACCGACCCGGACGCCGAGCGGCGGCAGCGCGATGCGCAGCGTCCGGCCGGCGAAGGCGAGCGTCGCGGTCGCCGGCGTGCGTGCGACGTTGACGGCGAAGACGTACGTCCTGCCGCCGGCGCGGCGCGCGATCGCGTCGACCCGGCCGCCGCGCCAGTCGACGCGCAACGGCAGCGGCGTGCCGAGGATCGCCGGCGCGAAGGCCCGGATCTGCGTGTCGGTACGGCGCATCTCCGCTTGCACCGGGGGGCTGACGCGGAACTGGCTGTAGTCGGGCCGCCACGAGTGCGTGAAGTAGCCGATCGCCTTCGCGCCGTTCGCGATCGCGTCCCAGACCTCGGCGCGCAGCTCCGGCGCGGTGACGCCGCGACCGGTGCACCACCGGGTCGAGGTCGACTCGGCTTCGATCCACTGGAAGGTCGGGCGGCCGCCGGCGAGCCGCACGAGCTCGCGCTGGGTCTCGCCGACGCGCGGGAGCCAGTCGGGCCGGCACCAGCCGGTCACCGGGTAGACGTCGGTGCCGATCACGTCGGTCGCGCGCGCGTAGGCCCGGTAGAGCGCCGGGCTGCGCCGCTTCGACCACGACGCGAAGTCGGCGGTGACGGTCAGGAAGGAGACGCCGCGACCGCGAACCCGGGCATACCGGCGCGCGATCGCCGCGGGCGGCGTGCCGTTGCCGTCGGGCTCGTCCTGGAAGTGCCAGCCGAGGAGCGACGGGCCGGTCGCGCTCGCCGGCGCCTCGAGGACGCTCCAGACGTGGCGGCTCGCCGTCGCTGCGAGCTCGTCGGCATCCGAGTTCCGGCAGCCGTTGCCAAGGAAGACGTCGACCCCGAGCCGCACGCTCTCGTCCATCACGGACGGGCACTGGAGCCACTGCAGGATCGGGAAGAACGGCCTCCCGTCGAGCTCGATCCGCCCGTGCGCGACGACGGCGCGCGGCGCGGCCGCGGCGGCCGGCGCGAGCGCGAGCGCCGCGAGCAGCGCGGCGACCGCCCGGATCACGCGACCCGGCGCAGCTCGTCGCGCTCGGCGGCGGCGAGCTGCCAGTCGGCGGCGGCCGCGTTCGCGCGCACCTGCTCGGGCTTCGTCGCGCCGGCGATCACGCCGGCGACGCCGGGCTCGGAGGCGAGCGCGGCGAGCGCGAGCTCGAGCAGCGACCGGCCGCGCTCGGCGGCGAAGCGCTCGAGCGCCTCGACCCGGTCGAACGCCTCGTCGGTCAGCCGGTCGCTGCCGGCGAGCCGCGTCCCCTCCGGCGCCGGCGCGCCGCGCCGGTACTTCCCCGTCAGGAGACCGCTCGCGAGCGGGAAGTAGGGGACGAAGCCGATGCCGAGCTCGCGGCAGGCGGGCAGCACCTCCGCCTCCGGCCCGCGCTCGAGCAGGCTGTACTCGTTCTGCACCGCGACGAACGGCGTCAGGCCCTCGGCCCGCGCGACCTCGTCGGCCTCGCGCAGCTGCGCGGCGCTGAAGTTGGAGGCGCCGAGGTAGCGCACCTTGCCGGCGCGGACGAGCTCGTCGAGCGCCGCGAGCGTCTCGGCGATCGGCGTCTCCCCGTCGGGCCGGTGGTAGTAGTAGAGGTCGATCCGGTCGGTGCGGAGCCGCTCGAGCGAGCGGTCGGCCGCGTCCGTCAGGTACGCGCGCGAGCCGCCGCGCTCGACGCGCATCCCGAACTTCGTCGCCAGCACGACGCGGTCGCGGCGCCCCTGCAGCACCTCGCCGAGGAAGCGCTCGCTCTCGCCGTCGCCGTAGCTCTCGGCGCAGTCGAGGAAGGTGACGCCCGCATCGAGCGCCGCGTCGACGACCGCGCGCGTCCCCGCGAGGTCGACCCGCCGGCCGAAGTTGTTGCAGCCGAGCCCGATCCGCGAGACGCGGAGGTCGCTCTCGCCCATCCGCGCCTGCTCCACGGTCAGCCCTGCGGCACCACGAGCTCGAAGCGCGCGCCGCCGCCGGCCGGCGCGTACACGAGGTCGCCGCCGTGCGCCCGCGCGTACGCGCGCGCGATCGCGAGGCCGAGGCCGCTGCCCCTGCCCTCCTCGCCGCGCTCGAAGCGCTGGAAGAGCCGCGCGCGCATCGGCTCCGGGATGCCCCCGCCGGCGTCCTCGACCGCGATCCGCACGCTCCGGTCGCGCTGCTCCGCCGCGACGACGATCGGCGGGCTGCCGTAGCGGGTCGCGTTCTGCAGCAGGTTCGAGAGCACGCGCTCGAGCACGAGCCGGTCGGCGACGACGGCGAGGTCGGGCGCGACGTCGAGCTGCAGCGGCGTCCCCCCGGGCACCGCCGAGGCCGCGATCTCGGCGATCGCCTGCCGCAGGACGAGCGGCTTCGGGTCGACCTGGATCGCCGCCGCGTCGAGCCGCGAGAGGTCGAGCAGCTGCTCGAGCAGCCGGCGCAGGCGGAGCCCCTGCTCGTGCCCGACCCGGATCAGCTGCCGCCGCGTCTCCGCCGGCAGCTCGTCCCCGCGCGCGTCGAGCGTCGAGAGGACGCCGTAGACCGACGTCGCCGGCGTGCGCAGCTCGTGCGAGGCGATCGCGACGAAGTTCAGCTTCAGCTGGTCGAGCTGGACGAGCTCCTCGTGCAGGCGCGCCTTCTCGATCGCGAGCGCGACCCGCTCGGCGACGAGCTGGAGCAGGTCGATGTCCTCCCGGTCGAAGAGCCGCCGCGTCAGCGAGCCGACGTGCATGACGCCGATCACGCGGCCGCGCGCGATCAGCGGCACGCCGAGCATCGAGGTGATCCCCTTGTCGATCAGGATCCTGTTCCAGACGCCGAAGGTCGCGACGTCCTCGATCACGACCGGCTCGCGCGTCGCGGCGACGCGGCCGGCGAAGCCGCGGCCGAGCGGCACGCGCACGCCCTGCTCGACCTCCTCCTCGATCCCGAGCGCGGCGCGCGCGACCAGCTCGTCGCACTCCTCGTCGAGCAGCAGGACGGCGCAGGTGTCGGCGGCGAGGATCCCGCGGATGCGGCCGAGCAGCTCGTCGAAGAGCTCGTCGAGCTCGAGGTGCGCGAGCGCGGCGTCGGTCACCTGCTGGACGTGCTCGAGCTGGCGGCGGACGCGCCGCTCCGCGTCGTAGAGGCGCGCGTGCTCGATCGCGATCGCGGCGCGGTCGGCGGCGAGCTGGAGCAGGTCGACGTCGTCGTCGCCGAAGCTGCGGGGAGCGAGCGAGCCGACGTGGAGGACGCCGAGGACGCGGTCGCCGACGACGAGCGGCACGCCGAGCATCGACCTGATCCGCTTCCGGCGCAGCACCGGGCTGAGCACGTCGGAGTGGTCGACGTCGTCGAGCACCACCGGCCGGCGCTCCTGCGCGATCCGCCCGGCGAAGCCGCGGCCGACGGGGACGCGCACGCCGCGCTCGACCTCCTCCTCGATCCCGGCCGCGGCGCGCGTGACGAGCTCCTGGTCCTGGTCGTCGACCAGCAGCACCGCGCAGGTGTCGACGGCGAGCGCCTCGCGGACGCGGAGGAGCAGCGCGTTCAGCAGCTCGTCGAGGTCGAGGTGCGCGAGCGCGGCGTCGGTCAGCCGCTGCAGCCGGCGGAGCCGCTCGGCGTCTGCGATACGCTCGTCCACCCTCGTATTGTGGCGCGGATGCGGCCGGGCCGCGCCGGCGGGCCGCTCGCGCTCGACGAGCGGCAATCGAGCTTCCGCGGCCGCCCGGGGCCCTCGACCGACCTTGTGACACTGTGTCACGAGGAGCTGCGGGCGGGGCGATCTCCCGAAGCGGACTACGCTGCGGCCGCGAGCAGCGCCGGCAGGCTCGGCTCGTCGGCGTCGACGACCGCGACCGGGACGCCGTAGTCCTCGAGCGCCGCCGCGACCTCCGCCGCGCCGTCCCGCAGCATCCCGCCGGCGGCGCGCGCCGCGACGTAGAGCTCGATCGGATAGGCGAGCGAGGCGCGGTAGCCGCGCTCGCACTCGACCACCTCGCCCCAGAGCGCGACCCGGCCGAGCACCTGCCGCACCTCGCCCGGGCGGCCGAGTCGCAGGTCGGAGAGGTAGAGCGCGGCGATGTCGAGCTCCGCCGCGTAGATGCCGCAGTCGCAGCCGAAGCTCGGCGCGCTGTGGCGGCGGAAGCGGCGCAGCAGGCGCGGGCGCAGGCACTCGGCGCCGCACGGCCGGCCGGGCTCCCAGATCGTCGGCTTGACGACGCTGCGCAGGCGGACCCGGTCGCCCTTCCGGGACAGCGTCCAGGTGCGCCATCCGAGGAGCGGCGCCGCGTAGTCGGGAGCCTCGACGCGCCTTTCCATCGTTCCCCGATCTAGGTACCGCCGGCTGCCGGCCGCAAAACGCCGGTCGCTCGGAAACCGGTGTTTCCCGGCGCGCGGCCGCGGAGATCACACGCGCGGTCCGAGTCCCCGCCGGTGCCGCGGCACCGCCCAGCACCGGACGAGATCCCGACGCGACGACCAGGGCGGTGGACATGCAGAAGATCGAGCTACACGTTGACGTTCCCGAGGCCGACCTGCTCGACGCGAGCGAGGAGATCCGGCGGCTGATCGAGCTCGACCCCGAGCTCTGCGCGCCGCTGCGCGGCCTCCTGCTCGGGCTCGACGACGCGATCACCGACGCGTTCTCGGCAGAGCGCGCGGCCGCATGACTCGCTCCGACGGCGAGATCGTCGAGGAGCTGCGCGCGAAGAGCCGCCACCTCGAGTCGCTGCTCGACGACTTCAGCTCCCGGCTGCGCCGCATGCGCCAGCGGAACCGCGAGCTGGAGACCGAGATGAGCGAGTTCGAGTCCGACCTCGAGCGGATGCGCGACTGGCTGCAGACGCTCGACGGAGAGTGACCCGGCTCAGCGCAGCCGGCGGGCTGCGAGTGCCCCGGCGAGCGCGAAGGCCGCGCCGGCGCCGGTCAGCGCGGCGACCTTCCCGAGGCGTCCGGACGGAGGCGCCTCGGTCTTCTCCGGGCCCGTGCGCCCGCTCTCGCGCAGGGCGCGCTGGACGAGCTGCGCGACGTGGAGCGCGTCGCGGCCCGCGAGCTGGTCGATCTGGCCGCGGCAGGAGAAGCCGTCGGCGACGACGAGCGTCGACTCCGGCGTCCCGGCGAGCTTCGGCAGCAGGCTGTGCTCGGCGACGGCGACCGAGACGTCGTAGTGCTCGCCCGCGTGGTAGCCGAACGAGCCGGCCATCCCGCAGCAGCCGGTGTCGAGGATCTCGTAGTCGAGCCCGAGCCGGTCGAAGAGCTCGCGGTCGTGGCTCATCGTCTTCTCGGTCGCGCGGTGGTGGCAGTGGCCCTGGACGACGGCGCGCGCGTCGAGCGTCGGCGGCTGCCAGTCGAGCCGGTCGGTCAGGAGCTCGACGAAGGAGAAGACCTGCTTCGAGAGCCGGATCGCGTCCTCGTCGTCCGGCAGCATGTTCGGCAGCTCGTCGCGGAAGACCTCGACGCAGCTCGGCTCGAGGCCGACGATCTCGACGCCGGCGCGGATCTCCGGCCGCAGCCGCTCGACGATCTGCTCGAGCTGCCGCTTCGCCCGGGTCAGCATCCCGAAGTCGTAGAGCGGCCGCCCGCAGCAGACCGCGCCGCGCGGCAGCTCGACCGCGCAGCCGGCCGCCTCGAGCACCTCGACCGCCGCCTTCGCGATCTCCGGCTCGAAGTAGTTCGTGAACGTGTCCGGCCAGAGGATCACGCGGCGGCCGTCCTTGACCAGCGTGCCTCCGCGCCGCCCGAACCAGTCCGCGAACGGCTCGTCGGCGAACCGCGGCGGCGTCCGCTGCGGCGCGATCCCGGCGGCGAGCTTGCCGAGCCGGCTCGCCGCGAGCGCGTTCGAAAGGCGCGGCGCCTTCGACGCGATACGCGCCCAGACCATGATCAGGCCGAGCGCGTAGGCCTGCCGCGGCCGCGGCCGGCCCTCGTAGTAGTGCGCGAGGAACTCGGCCTTGTAGGTCGCCATGTCGACCCGCACCGGGCACTCGTTCTTGCAGCCCTTGCAGGCGAGGCAGAGGTCGAGCGCCTCGAAGACCTCCTGCGAGCGCCAGCCGTCCT
>DASSSQ010000024.1:0-13158 GCA_035708405.1 Gaiellaceae bacterium | reverse complement strand
TGGCCCTGCGAGACGATCTCGCGCGGGTTCTCGACGTGGTGCTGCGCCAGCTCGGAGATGTGCACCAGGCCCTCGACGCCGGGCAGGATCTCGACGAAGGCGCCGAAGGTGACGACCTTCGTGACGCGGCCCTGGACGACGTCGCCCTCGCCTAGGCGTCGACCACCTGCTGCCACGGGTCGGACTGCGTCTGCTTGAGGCCGAGCGAGATCCGCTGCCGGTCGCGGTCGATGTCGAGCACCTTGACGTTGACCTCCTGGCCGATCTCCAGCACCTCACTCGGGTGGTTGACGTGCGACCACGAGAGCTCCGAGATGTGGATCAGGCCGTCCATCCCGTCGAGGTCGACGAAGGCGCCGAAGTCGACGATGTTGGAGATCGTGCCGGTGACGACGTCGCCCGGCTGCAGCCGGTCGAGGATCTTCTGCCGCTGGTCCTTGCGCTCGTCCTCGAGGACGGCACGGCGCGAGAGCACGACGTTGTTGCGCGAGCGGTTGAGCTCGATCACCTTGCAGCGGAGCTCCTTGCCCATGAACTCGTCGAGGTCCTGGACGCGGCGGATGTCGACGAGCGACGCGGGCAGGAAGCCGCGCACGCCGAGGTCGAGGATCAGGCCGCCCTTGACGACCTCGATCACGCGGCCCTCGACCGGGTCGCCCTGCTCGTGCGCGGCCTCGATCCGCTTCCAGGCGAGCTCGAAGCGCGCGCGCTTCTTCGACAGGATCAGGCGGCCCTCGGCGTCCTCCTTGGTCAGGACGAGCGCGTCGACCTCCTCGCCGAGCGAGACCTCGTCGGCCGGGTTGACCGAGCGGCGGATCGACAGCTCGGCGACCGGGATCACGCCCTCGGACTTGTAGCCGATGTCGACGAGCACCTCGTCCTTGTCGACGCGCACGACGGTGCCGTGGACGACCTGCCCCTCGTTGATCTCGGGGAAGGTCGACTCGTAGTCGGGGATCAGCTGGCCGTCGGGGCCTTCGACCCAGACGCCGGCCTCGATCTCGTTTCGGTCCACGGTTTCGTTGGCCATGAGCAAGGGGGCAGTATAGCCAGGCGGGCGCTGCCTTCCCTACGGAGACGCCGCCGGCGCGAATTGGTTAGCTCTTCGCCTCGTTCCAGTCGTCGCCGACGCCGACGTCGACGGCGAGCGGCGGGTCGAGCGGGTAGGCGCCGACGAGCTCGTCGCGGACGAGGTCGCGCACCGCCGAGAGCTCCGGCTCCGGCACCTCGAGCAGCAGCTCGTCGTGCACCTGCAGGACGAGCCGGGCGCCGCGGCCCTCCGCGCGCAGCCGCTCGTGGATCCGCACCATCGCGACCTTGATCACGTCGGCGGCCGTCCCCTGCATCACCGAGTTGACCGCGAGCCGCTCGCCGAGCGACCGCGTCTGGCGGTTCGAGGCGCGGATCTCCGGCACCGGCCGGCGCCGGCCGAGCAGCGTCGTCACGTAGCCGTCGCGCGCCGCCTGCTCGATCGTCCGCGCGATGAAGTCCTGCACGTGCGGGAAGCGCGCGAGGTAGGTGTCGATGTAGGTCTGCGCCTCGTCGCGCGGGATCTCGAGGTTCTCGGAGAGCCCGAACGCGGAGATGCCGTAGATGATCCCGAAGTTGACCATCTTCGCGACGTTGCGCTCGTCCTTCGTGAGCGTCGCCGGGTCCTTGCCGAGCACCTCGGCGGCCGTCCGCGTGTGGATGTCCTCGCCGCGCTCGAAGGCCTCGCGCAGCACCGGCTCGCCGGAGACGTGCGCGAGGATGCGCAGCTCGACCTGGCTGTAGTCGGCGGAGATCAGCCGGTGCCCCTCCTCGGCGACGAACGCGCTGCGGATCTCGCGGCCGAGCTCGGTGCGGATCGGGATCGCCTGCAGATTCGGGTTCGAGGTCGAGAGCCGGCCGGTCGCGGCGACGGTCTGGTTGAAGGTCGTGTGCAGGCGTCCGTCCTCGCCGAGCAGCGCCGGCAGCGGCTCCAGGTAGGTGTTCAGGAGCTTCGAGTACTCGCGCCACTCCTCGATCACGGGCACGATCTCGTGCTCGGAGCGGATCCGCTGCAGGACGCGCGTGTCGGTCGAGTAGCCGGTCTTGCCCTTGCGGCCGGGCGTCAGCTGCAGCTTCTCGAAGAGGATCCGCGCGACCTGCTGGGTCGAGCCGAGCATGAACTCCTCGCCGCAGAGCTCGTAGGCGCGCTGCTCCAGCTCCTCGACGCGGTCGGCGAGCCGGGCGGTGATCTCGCCCATGCGGTAGGTGTCGATCCGGACGCCGGCGTCCTCCATCGCGGCGAGCACGCGTACGAGCGGCAGCTCGACCTCGCGGTAGAGGTGCTCGGAGCCGCGTTCGCGGACGCGCTCGAGCAGCGGCTCGCGCAGGCGCAGCGTCGCGGCGGCGCGGCGGACGAGCGCCGCGGTCTCCTCCTCGGCCTCGGGCACCGGCACGAGCTCGACGCCGTACTCGGCGGTCAGGTCGTCGAGCTCGTAGGAGGCGCGGCCGGGCTCGATCAGGTAGGCGAGGATCAGCGTGTCGTCGACGGGCTCGGCGCGGAGCGCCTTCGCGTCGTGGACGACGAGCTCGCCGTCGAGCGTGGGCGGCCGCGGCGAGACGACCACCTCCTCCCCGCCCGCGACCGCGACCCGCTCCGCGTCCGCGGCCACCGCCACGACCCCTTGTGACACAGTGTCACAAGGAGCCTCGCGCCACGGCACCTCGACGCCGGTCGGTTTCAGGACGGGCGCGCTCGGGAGCGCGGTGTCCAGCTCGTCGACGCGGCCGAGCAGCGCGCGGAACTCGTAGCGGCGGAACATCTCCTTCAGCGCCGAGCGGTCGGGCGGCGCAAGCACGAGCTGGGACGGGTCGCAGTCGATGTCGAGGTCGCGGCGCATCGTCGCCAGCTCCTTCGAGACGCGCGCCTGACCCGCGTGCTCGAGCACGTTCTTGCGCCGCGCCGGCGAGAGCTCCTCGGCGTGCGCGATCACCTCCTCGAGCGAGCCGTACTGCGCGACGAGCTGGCCGGCGGTCTTGTCGCCGATGCCGGGGACGCCCGGGATGTTGTCGGAGGTGTCGCCCTTGAGGCCGATGAAGTCCGGCACCTGCGCGGGGACGATCCCGTAGCGAGCCTCGACGCGCTCCGGTGTGTAGACGTTGACGTCTGCGACGCCGCGCGGCGTCATCATCAGGCAGACGTTCTCCGAGCAGAGCTGGAACGCGTCGCGGTCGGTCGAGACGACGCAGGTGCGGATGCCTGACGTGTCGGCGCGCGTCGCCAGCGTCGCGATCACGTCGTCCGCCTCCCAGCCCTCGAACTCGAGGTTCCGGTAGCCGAACGCCTCGACGATCGGGCGAAAGTGCGGGAACTGCTCGCGCAGCAGGTCCGGCATCGGCCGGCGGCCCTCCTTGTAGACGACGTCCGCGGCCTCGGCGGTGGCGGCGCGATGCACCGGCCGCGTGTCCCAGGCGACGGCAACGCCCTTCGGCCGGTAGTCGGCGAGCAGCTTGAAGAGCATGTTCGTGAAGCCGAGCAGCGCGTTCGTCGGGAAGCCCTCGCTCGTCGCCAGCTCCTCCGGCAGCGCGAAGAAGGCGCGGTAGGCGAGGTTGTTGCCGTCGACGAGGAAGAGGTCGGACTCGCGCGCCGGCGCGTCGTCGAGGTCCAGCTCCTGGCCGGTGAGGGTCTTGGGCACGAGGCGTAGGCTAGACGGAGCCGACCGATGAGCGGAGGCGTCGGCTCTGCCGGCGCCGGAGCGGGAACAGCCGAGGGTATCGTCGGGGCGCGATGGCAGAGCCGCGGCGCGAACGCCCCTTCCTTCCTTGTGACACTGTGTCACAAGGAAGGAGGGGCGCGGCGCCGCCGGGCCCGTGAAGCGGGTGCCGCTGCTCGCCGGGTCGAAGGTGCTCGTCGCCACGCTCGGCCCGGGCGCGGTCGCGCTGCGGCCGCAACCGCCGACCGCGGCGATCGCGGACGTCGCCGCCGCCGTCCTCGACGCGCTCCGCTTCCCGCTCGCCGGACCGCCGCTCGCGCAGCTCGTCCGGCCCGGCGCACGCGCGACGATCGTGCTCGAGCCGCCGCTGCTGCCGCTGCCGAGCGCGCAGCACGACCCGCGGCAGGACGCGGTCGCGGCCGCGGTCGCCGAGCTCGAGCGGCTCGGCGTCGGGCTCGAGCAGCAGACGATCCTCGTCGCCGGCGGCCTGCAGCGGCGCGCGACGCCGCGCGACATCGGGCCTCTCTTCCCACCCGAGTTCCGCCGCCGCTTCCGGGGCCGGCTGGTCGTCCACGACGTCGAGCGCGACGACCTGGTCGAGGTCGGCCCGGGCCTGCGCGTCAACCCGGCGCTCGTCGAGACCGACCTCGTGCTCGTCGTCTCGGCGGCCGAGACGGTGCTGCACGGCGGGCCGGCGGCGCTGCTCGGTGCGGCCTCGCCCGAGGCGCTGCGCTATCCGGTCGCCGCGTCGCTGCTCGAGTCCGGCTCATCGGCCGGCTGGAACCGCGCGGTCGAGCTCGAGCGCGCGCTGCAGGAGCGGACGGCGCTGCTCGGCCTCTCGCTCGGTCTCGACCACCCGCTGCCGACCGGCGCGCTCCGCGGCTTCCCGTACGAGGAGGCGGCGGTCGAGCGGCTCGCCTCGTCGCACGTGCGGCGCGCGTTCTCGCTCGTGCCGTCGCCGCTGCGGCGCTCCGTGCTGAAGAGCGCCGCCGTCGAGCTCGCCGCCTTCGGCGTCTTCGCCGGGCCGCCCTCGGTCGCGCACGCCGAGGCGCTGCTGCGCGCGATCGAGGTGCGCGCCGCCGCCGTGCAGGAGCCGCTCGACGCGCTCGTCGTCGGGATCCCGCCGACGACCCTCGCGCTGCCGCGCGAGCAGCCGAACCCGGTCGCGGTCGCGCACCTCGGGCTCGGGCTCGCGCTGCGGCTCTGGCGCAACCGACCGCCGCTCGTGCCGGGCGGCACCGCGATCCTCGTCCACCCGCTGCGCCGCCACTTCGCGCTGCCGACGCAGCACCCGTACCGCTCCTTCCTGCGCGACCTCGACACGCGCGACGGCGAGACGGTGGCGGCGGCCGAACGCGATGCGGCGACCGACGCGCGCGCGCTCGAGGCCTACCGGCGCGGCCGCACCTGCCACCCAGTGCTGCCGTTCGCGGAGTGGGCGGCCTGCCGGCCGGCGATCGACCACGCGGGCTCGGTGCTCGTCGCCGGGTGCCGCGACGCGGTCGCGGCGCGGCAGCTCGGCTTCGTCCCCACGCACGGCCTCGGCGCGGCGCTCGAGATGGCGGACGGAATCGCCGGCGGCCGCGCGCGCGTCGGCTTCCTGCTCGGGCCGCCGTACTTCCCCCTGCTCGTCGCGGAGGCGTAGGCCGCCGCCGCCGACGGCTTCCGCGTCCGCGTCTCGCGCCGAGCGCCTAACCTCTGCGGCGATGCCCGAGATCGTCTTCGTCGAGATCCCGGCCGGCTCGCGCAACAAGTACGAGTTCGACGAGGAGCTCGGCGCGATCGTGCTCGACCGGCGGCTCTTCACCTCGATGAGCTACCCGGCCGACTACGGCTTCATCGAGGGAACGCTCGCGCGCGACGGCGACCCGCTCGACGCGCTCGTGCTCGTCGGCGAGCCGACCTTCCCCGGCTGCCGCATCCGCGCCCGCGCCGTCGGCGTCTTCCACATGACCGACGAGGCCGGGCCCGACGCGAAGATCATCTTCGTGCCGCTGAAGGATCCCGCCTGGTCGCGGGTCTCCGACATCCACGACATCCCGCCCGACCTCCGCAACGAGATCGAGCACTTCTTCCAGGTCTACAAGGACCTCGAGGACAAGAAGGTCGAGACGCACGGCTTCGGCAACCGTGCCGAGGCCGAGCAGATCGTCGAGTCGGCGCGGCTGTAGCCGCTATGCGGCGGGCTGCCACTCGCCGCGCGCGATCTTGCGCGCGTCCAGGCGCTCCGCGGCGCCGGTGTAGAGGCCGAGCGCGTCGGCGCCGTCGCGCGGATGGACGGCCCAGCCGACGGTGCCGCGGCGGCCGCGCTCCGCGAGCGCCTGCTCGACCGCGTCGGCGACGGCCTCCGCTCCGCCCTCGCCCGCGAGCGGCACGACGGCGGCGAACCGGCCGCTGCCGACGCGCGCGACGTCGCCGTCCGGCCCGACCGCGTGCGCGATCCGCTCGCCGAACGCGAGCGCCTGGCTGGGCGCGTCGGCGTCGCGCGGCAGCGCCGGCAGGTCGCAGAGGCAGAGGACGAACGGCAGGCCCCGCTCGATCCGCGCGTTGACGGCGATCTCGAAGGCGCGCTGGTTCGGCAGGCCGGTGACGTGGTCGCGGCGGGAGAGGGCGCGCAGCTCCGCGGCCAGCTCGTCGGCGCGCGCGAGCAGGCTCCGGCTGCGGCTCGCGTGGTAGCCGATCAGCGAGCCGACGAGCGCGTAGGTGACGAGCCTGATCGCGGTCGCCTCGCTCGGGATCGTCCCCGTCGGGACGTGCGGGTTGAGCAGGATGCCGACGGCGTAGAGCGCGGTCGCGACGAGGCCCGCGACCGCGCCGCCGGTCGTGCCGGTCGCCATCGCCGCGAGCACGATCGCCACGTAGTAGAAGTGCCCGATCCCGAGGCCGGAGCGCTCGAACGCGAGAAAGGCCGCGAAGACGCCCGCATAGCAGGCGGCGGCGCTCCCCAGCAGGAGCAGGCGGCGGCGGTCGGCGATCATCCCAGGAGCATCGCCAGAACCGGGACGTTCGACCTCCCTCCTTCGAGGGATGACTGCTCAGTCGGACGGAAGCGTCAGCACCGCGGCGAGCAGGCCGGCGCCGGCGGCGAGGCAGGCGACGACGGCGCCGCGCAGGACCTCCGCCGGCACGACCGCGATCACGTGCCCGTGCAGGAGCACGCCGACCCAGGCGCGCGTTCGCGAGCGCGCCGCCTGAGCCGCGCGCTACGCAGCCGGAGCAGCGCCGCCAGGCAGGCGAGCGCGACGGCGATCGGCCAGAACCAGAGCCACGTCGGCGGGTCGACGTGCCCGTCCGCCAGAGCGGCGTCGCGGTCGGCGGCGGGTGCGGCACGATCTGGCCGGGCCGCGCGCGGTTCAGGAACCAGGTCTCGGAGCGCTCGTTCGCCTGGACGCCGTGCCCCGGCCGGGACCGCGGTGACGCGCGCGACGACGTCGGTGGCGACCGGCAGCGTGCGCCCGACGGAGACGGGCGCCGCGGACGGCGCGTCTCACTCGTGCAGGGAGGCGAGCGTCCGCTCGACGTCCGAGGCGTCGAACGGCCACATGAAGAGCGCCCGCTGGTGGCCGCTCGCGTCGACCAGGTAGGCGGCCTCGGTGTGCGAGATCTGGTGGACGGTGACGCCGGCGATCGTCTTCGAGGTCGCCTGGACGCCGATCGCGTACTTCTTCCAGACCGAGCCGAGCGCGGCCGGGCTGCCGACGGCCCAGCGCCACTCCGGCACGAGCCGCCACTTCGTCACGTCCTGGAGCAGGAAGCGGCGCGCGTTCGCCCACCGGTTGACGCTGACGGCGACGATCGCGGGCCGCTGCCCCTGCGGCAGCGTGTCGACGACCTTGTTCAGCACCTTCGCCTCGAGCGGGCAGAAGTCGCGGCAGAGCGGGTCGATGAAGGTGACGATCACCGGCCGGCCGCGGAGCGCGGAAAGCGATACCGGCTGCCCGTCCTGGTCGCGGAGCGAGAAGTCCGGCGCGATCTTCGAGCCCGCCGGCCAGGTCGCGGCGGGCCCGGAGAGGAGCGCCGAGCTCGGGCTCGACCGGTGCGAGAGGAGCGCGGCCGCGGCGCCGGCGCCGATGCCGACGAGAGCGGCGACGCCGACAAGGAGCAGGGCGACCCTGAGTCGCGCTCCCCCGCGCGCGCCGCCGGCTGCGCCTCCGAGCGATCCTGCGGGAGTTGAGCTCTGCTCCACCATGCTGTGCTCCACGATGCAACCGGCCGCCCACCGCGACGGCTCCGCGAGCATACCGCCGGATGAGCCGCCCGTGCATCGCCGTCTGCGTCCTGCTGCTCGCGCTCGTCGCCGCGACCGCGGCCGCGCGCGCGGCGCGTGCTCGCGATCGCCGCCGCCTGGGGCTACAGCCTGCGCGCCCGCCCCCTCGGCGGGAAGACGTAGAAGGAGTGCGGCGGCACGTAGCCGCCGATCTCGAGCACGATCTCGGCGCCGTCGCGCAGCGGGATCGAGCGCGGGTCGCCGCGCCGGCGGCGGCCGTCGACCCACGCGCTGACGGCGCCGCGGAAGGACAGAAGCCGCCGCACGCCGAGCGGCATCCGCCAGGCGGCGAAGAGATCGCCGACGGTCAGCCCCGCGCGGTCGAACTCGACGACGCCGGTCGGGTCGAGCGTCCGCGCCGGCGCGCGGCAGCCGCCGGCGACGACGCGCGCGCCGCGGATCTCGCGCGGCAGCCCGATCCCGATCCCCGGCGGCAGCAGCGCGACGCGGCGGAGCGCGAAGAGCTCGACGTGCGCGCGGTAGCGGCCCCGGAGCGGCCCGTGCGCGCACGCGGCGGGCACGCGCGGCGGCGGCGCGAAGCGCGGGCCGACGCCGATCGGGGTCGGCACCGGTGCGGTCGCGGCGAGCGAGACGGCGAGCGTGGCGGCGGCGAGCATCACGCCGGCCTCCGCCGCCGGCGATGGATCAGCAGCCGCGCCGTCGCGGCGAGGACGAGCAGCACGACGATGCCGATCACGAGGTGCAGGCGATCGCTGTTCGTGCGGCTCGGCGCTGCGACCGCCGCCCGCGGCGGGACGACGTGGACGCCGTGCGCGGCCGCGAGCCGCTGCACCGCGGTCATCGTCGAGCGCGCCATCCCCGCGCCGCCGCGCCCGACCGGGATCCGCGCGACGAGCGCCTGCTCCGCCTTCGCGTCCTGCCTGAAGTGGTTGAAGCCGAATCCGTTCGGCATCGCGACGAGCAGCGGCCCCTTGTAGGCGAACGAGATCTCGACGCCGAGGAACTGCGAGTACTTCCGGGGCCGCTTCCAGAGCGACTGGATCGAGCCCAGGTCGTAGCTCGAGCCGATCACCGCAACGCGGATCGGGTAGCCCGCCTTGTTCGACGCGGCGACGAGCCCGGCGAGCTGCCCCTGCAGCGGCTTCGGGATCGCGTCGTCGAACGGCAGGAAGACCTTCTGCGTGAGCAGGAAGTCGCTCGCCGGGTCGCCGTCTGCGAGCGCCGGCGCGGCGAGCGCGAGCGCGGCGACGAGGGCGAGCGCGGCGGCGGCGAGCCTCGTCATCCGTTCGCGTGGTCGATCAGCAGGACGTCGACGGGCGGCTTCCCGGGCGGCTGGACCTCGAACGAGAGCCCCCACTTCCCCACCATCACGAGCGCGGGCACGGCGCGCCGGTAGAGGCCGGGCGAGGTCTCGGCGAGCTGGTAGGACTGGGAGCCCATCTCCATGTCGAGCATCGTGAAGGTGGCGGTGACGGTGGCGCCGCGGACGGGCGCGCCGCCGCGGCTGACGGCAACGGCGAAGCTGTTCTGCACCGCCGCGCGGTTCGGTTGCAGGTGGAACTCGAGACGGTAGCCGTCCTGCTGGACGACCTGCGTGACGGCGCCCGGGCCGACGGTCGCGGTCGGCTTGCCGATCGTCGCGAGCGCCTTCGCGGGCGGCGGCAGGCTCGTCAGCACGGCTGCGGCGAAGAGCGCGGCGGCGACGAGCACCGCCTCGCCGCCGACGAGCCGCCGCAGCGTCCTCGTCGTTGCCCGCCCGAGCGCCGGGTCGATCGCGCTCGCCTGCAGCCGCGGCCGCGTCCGCGTCAGGTTGAGCGCGGCGAGCCCCATCGCGACGAGCAGCAGCGAGATCTTCGCGACGAGCGCCTGCCCGTACGAGGTCTGCCAGAGCGAGGAGAAGGTCGGCAGATGCAGCAGCGCGGCGCCGATCCCGGAGCCGATCAGCGCCAGCACGGAGACGAAGGCGACGTTCGAGAAGCGCGGCACGCACACGGTCAGCCCCGCGACGCGGCGTGCCGCAGGCAGGCTCCCCCAGAGGACGAGCAGGCCGACGAGACCGCCGATCCAGAGCGAGCCGGCGACGAGGTGGAGCCAGTCGAGGGCGATCGCGAGCGCGCGCGGCGCCGTCTGCGCGGCGTGGCCGGAGGCGCCCGGTGCGAGCAGCGCCGCGCCGGCGGCGAGCAGCGCGCCGAGCTCGGCGAGGATCGCGCCGATCGAGCGGCGGGCGCGCTCGGGCCGGTCGAGCCAGAGCGCGACCGCGGCCGCGGCCGCGAAGAGCAGCAGCTCGAGCTCGAGGTCGAGGTAGCCGCGGCCGAACTGCGAGACGCGCATCAGCGGCACGAGCGCGCCGACGTCGAAGACGGAGCGGAGCGCGAACTGCGCGGTCGCGAGCAGCACGTAGATCGGCGTCGCGACGAGCGCGACCGCGAGCGAGATCCAGAACGCGATCGAGACGGCGCGCAGCCGCGTCCCCTCGACCCGCGGCACGAGCGGCCGGGCGACGAGCGTTCGCAGGACGAAGAGCCCGATCGCGGCCATCGCCGAGAGGAAGACGACCCAGCGGCCGGCGAGCAGCTGCGGCGTCGCCGCGGTCTCGCTCACCGACGGGATCGGGAACTGCGGCGCCGGCCCCGGGTTCGGGCCGATCGCGAAGGTGAACGCGCCGCGGACCGGGTGCCCGTCGACCGAGATCGCGCGCCAGAAGACGAGGTACCAGCCCTGCGCGAGCTTGCGCAGCGGGACGTCGAGCTCGTCCGGGTCGGCCGGCGAGCGCTGCGGCGGGCCGAGCGTCTGCTGCCGGCCGGCCGCGTTCGTCACCGAGACGATCGCGAAGCGCGGCTCGACCGCCTCGCTGTAGGTCAGCCGCACCTGCTGCGGCTGCACGTCGAGGACGCCGCTCGCCGACGGGTAGGTCGCGAGCAGCACCGCGTGCGCCGAGGCGGCCGCGGGCAGCGCGAGCGCGGCCGCGACCGCGGCGAGCGCGCAGAGGAGGCGGCGCGCGCGGCTCACGCGAGCTCGCGACCTCCGCCGCCGCGCGCGACGAGCGCCGCGATCCCGACGAGCACGCCGAACGCGCCGACGGCGAGCGCGATGATCGAGAGCGTCGAGCCGCCGCCGGTCAGCGACGAGACGCTCTTCACCGTCGGCGCCGGCGCGTCAGAGGACTCCGGGCCCGACCAGTCGACGACCGTCCCGTCCGAGTAGGTCTGGCGGACGTCGAACGCGTACGTCTTGCTCGAGTCCGTGCGGCCGAGGAACTGGAAGACGGCGTCCTCGCCCGTCGGCACGTGGCCGCCCGTCCAGGTCACCTGCTGGACGACGGCGCTGTCGCCGGAGCCGGTCTGCTGCACCGTCCGCTGCCAGCCCGGCGTCGGGAAGAACGAGTCGATCGAGAAGCCGGCCGGCGGCTGCAGCTGGATCGTCGTCGTCGTCGCGCCGTCCTTCTCGGTCGGCACGGCGAGCGTGAAGACCTGCCCGACCTTCGCGAGCGCGACCGGCGGGCTCATCTTCGCGTGGCCGAATGCGGCGGAGCAGAGTGCGAGCGCGCCGAGCGCGGCGGCGGCGAGGACGGCGATGCGGGTCATCGGAGTCTCCCTTTCAGTGGACGACGAGGGTGAACGGGGCGGTGACGACGTGCCCGCCGACCTGGCACTGCAGGAACAGCCGCCAGGTGCCGGGCACGGGCACGAGCACGCCGACGCTGAGCTTCCCCGGCGTCGACGAGCGGCCGGTGATCCGCGAGCCGCCGAGAACGCTCGCGCAGCCGGAGGCGCCCGGCGCGCAGATGTGCGTGTGGAAGTAGTCGAGCGAGCCCCTGCGGAAGAAGATCGCGTGCGCGAGCGCGCCGTACCAGGGGACGAACTTCGCCGGCTTGCCGTCCGGCGCGGTGACCGTGAAGTGGAGCAGCGCCGGCTCGATCGCCTGCAGGTGCGGCTCGCCGCCGTGCAGGACGAACCGGTAGCCGTCGACCGTCTCGCTCGGCGTGAACCTCGGCAGCGGCTTCGTCTTCGCGGCGCCGGCGACGTCGACCCAGCCGAAGAGCTGGAAGCTCGGCTGCGGCCCGCTCGTCTTCGGGTAGGCGTCGATCACGACGCGGTAGCGGCCGGGCTCGGGGAAGACGACGCGCTGGCTGATCCTCCCGCTCGCGGCGACCGGCGGATGCCGGTGGATGATCGCGGAGAGGTCGGAGCGGACGAGGATCAGGTGGACGCCGTTGTGCGGGCCCGCGCCGTGCTTGTACGCGGTCAGCGGCTTGCCGTCCGGCTGCATGATCGTGAACGAGACCGTCGTCGGCTTGCCCGCGCGGACGGCGCCGGCCGGCCGGAAGCCGGCGAGCCGGTAGACGCGCGCGGCGCCGACGGTGATCGAGGGACCGGCGGTCGAGGAGCCGCCTCCGCAGCCCGCGAGCGCGGCCACGGCGGCGGCCGCCGCGACCGCCGCGACCGCCGCGGCGGTGCGTCTCATCGTGAACCTCCAGGTGGCGTGATTCGGAACGGGACGTCGAACGGGCCGTAGACGTCGTGCATGAAGTGCGAGGCGGCGGTCATCCGCAGATCGAGCGTGCGGCCCGTCCGCCGGTCGATCGCGGCGAGGAACCAGGCGCTCGAGCTCGGATCGAAGAAGCTGACGCGCTGCACGGGCCGGCCGCGGAGCCGGCCGGAGCCGACCACGTGCGCGTCGGTCGCCGAGGCCCAGAACGGCTGCGGCTGGCGCAGCTCGGGGCTCTGCGGCGAGCGGCGCCACCGCGCGCCGGACGCGGGCCGGTCCCAGCGGGTGCCGCCGACGATCACGGCCGCCGAGCCGCCGCGGATCGTGTAGCTGAGGCTGCTCGGCGCCTGGAACCGGTAGACCGTGTGCAGCACCGCGGTCGGGCTCGAGCCGAGCCGCTCGTGCGAGACGAGCGTCTCGAGGCCGCGCCAGACCCGGCCCGCGCGCGCGACGATCGCCGTCCCGTCCGCGGGCGGCCAGGCGGCCGGCAGCGCGAACCGGACGGTCGAGCGCGGCAGGGAGACGGCGACGCTCGGCCCGGGTGTCGTCGCGTCGAGGCTCGCGCGGTAGCAGCCGGCGCCGCAGGGCGCGGCGGCGATCCTCCGGCCGCCGGCGAGGAAGGCGACGCGGAGACCGCGCACGCCGGAGCCGTCCGGGCCGACGACGGACGCCTGCAGCCGGAGCGGCGAGCCCGGGACGACGGCGAGCGCGACCGCGTCGGAACCGACCTCCTGCGCGAAGACGACGGACCCGGGCGGCGGC
>DASSSQ010000023.1:0-19050 GCA_035708405.1 Gaiellaceae bacterium | reverse complement strand
TCCGACTGGGACGAGGACGAGCAGAAACGCGGCATGTCGCTCGCCTCCTCGCTCTGCCACCTCGACTGGCAGGACCGCAAGATCAACGTCCTCGACGCGCCCGGCGACTCGGGCTTCCAGGCGGACACGGCCGCCGCGCTCAGGGTCGTCGAAGGTGCGATCGTCGTCGTCAGCGCGGTCATGGGCGTCGAGGTCAACACGACCCGCGTCTGGGCGCGTGCCGAGGAGCTCGGGCTCTCCCGCGTCGTCTTCGTCAACATGCTCGACCGCGAGCGCGCCGACTTCTTCCGCGCCCTCGCCGCGTGCCGCGAGCAGCTCTCCGACCGTTGCGTCGCCGTCCAGCTGCCGATCGGCGCCGAGCACGAGCTGACCGGCATCGTCGACCTGCTGCACATGTGCGCCTACGCGAGCCCGGAGGCGCAGCGCGAGGGCCGCGCGACGGAGATCCCCGAGTCGATGGCCGGCCTCGTCGAGGAATACCGCACGGCCCTCCTCGACGCCGTCGTCGAGACGGACGAGGCATTGATGGAGCGCTACCTCGAGGGCGAGGAGCTGCCGGCCGAGGACGTCGCGCGCTGCCTCAAGGACGCGGTCACGCGCGACGAGCTCTACCCGGTCGCCTGCGGCGTCGCGACGAAGAACCTCGGCACGACGGCGCTGCTCGACCTGCTCGTCGAGGGCGTCCCCAGCCCGGCGAAGAAGCCGATCCCGATCGAGCTCGGCGACGCCGACACCGCCGCCTTCGTCTTCAAGACGCTCGCCGACCCGTTCGCCGGCCGGATCAACGTCTTCCGCGTCCTCGCCGGCACCGTCTCGGGCGACTCGAACCTCGTCAAGGGCGGCGACCACGCCAAGGAGCGGATCGGCCAGGTGCTGCTGCTGCAGGGGAAGGACTCGGCGCCGGTCGACGCGGTCGGCGCCGGCGACATCGCCGCCGTCGCGAAGCTGAAGGACGTGATGACCGGCGACGTGCTCGTCGACGCCGCCCACGACGTCGTCGCGCCCGACCTGAAGCTGCCGGAGCCGGTGATGAGCTTCGCCGTCACGCCGCGGGCGAAGGGCGAGGAGGAGAAGATGGCGACCGCGCTCCGCCGCCTCGCCGAGGAGGATCCGACGCTGCAGCTCCGCCGCGACCCGCAGACCGGCGAGGAGCTGCTCTCCGGCCTCAGCCAGGTGCACGTCGAGGTCGCGATCGAGCGCGCGCACCGCCGCTTCGGCGCTGACATCGAGCTGCACCAGCCGCGCGTCCCCTACCTGGAGACGATCCGCGGCTCCGCCCGCGCGCAGGGCAAGTACAAGAAGCAGACCGGCGGTCGCGGCCAGTTCGGCGACTGCCACATCGTGCTCGAGCCGATCGAGGGCGGCACCGGCTACGAGTTCAAGGACGAGATCGTCGGCGGCGTGATCCCGCAGGGCTTCCGGCCGGCGGTCGACAAGGGCATCCAGGAGGCGATGCTGCACGGCGAGCTCGCGGGCGCGCCGGTGCAGGGGATCCGCGTCCGGCTCGTCGACGGCAGCTACCACACCGTCGACTCCTCGGAGATGGCGTTCAAGATCGCCGGCTCGATGGCCTTCCGCCAGGCGTACGAGCAGGCGAGCCCGGTACTGCTCGAGCCGATCATGGAGGTCGAGATCGCCGCGCCCGACGAGACCGTCGGCGCCGTCAACGGCGACCTCAACTCGCGCCGCGGCCGCCTGCTCGGGATGGAGCCGCAGGGCGGCATGACCGCGATCCGCGCCGAGGTGCCGATGGCGGAGATCCTCACCTACGCGCAGTCGCTGACCTCGCTCACCGGCGGCCGCGGCGACTACCACATGCACTTCGCACGCTACGAGGAGGTCCCGAGCCACATCGCGCAGAAGCTGATCGAGCAGACGAAGCGCGAGCGCGAAGAGGCGAAGGTCTAGTCTCCCGCCGTCAGGCGGCTACCCTTCGTCCATGCGCATCACGCGCCACGCCCAGGCCCGCGAGTGTGCGATCTGCGAGCGGACGCTTCTGATGGGGGAGCGCGCGACGCGGTTCGCGCCGGACGGCGGCTCCGAGTTCGTCGACGTCTGCCCGCTCTGCGTCGACACGGCGCTCGAGCACGGCTGGCTGAAGGAGGGCAGCCCGACGACGCCGACCGTCGCCGAGGGACGCCGCCGCCGGCGGCCGCTGCTCGCGCGGCTCGGCGGCAGGCCGCGCTCGGCCGGGCCGGTCGTCTCGGAGCCGATCCTGCGCCGGCTCTCGGACGAGGAGCTGGCGGTCGTCGAGGCCGCCGACGTCTTCAACTCGAGCCCCTACCGGCGCACCGTCGAGGGGATCGCGAAGTCGCTCGGCGAGCCGCGCGTCTCGATCGTGCCGCTCTCGGGCGTCGTCCAGGAGCTCGTGATCACCGTCGCCTGGGACATCTCGTGGTACCAGTACCGCGTCAGCTTCGAGTCGGCCCAGCCGGTGCGGCTCGAGCAGCGCGGCCACGACCCGGACGAGGAGCTGGAGGCGTCGTTCACCGCCTGGAACGCGCACCTCGACGAGACGGGCCGGATCGTGCCCGAGATCGAGACGATCTAGCACTCTCCGGCCGGATCCCTACACTGCGAAGGGATGATCTACTGCGTCATCCCCCGCGAGCTCGCCGACCAGCTCTACGACAAGATGGTCGACTACTACGCCGACAACCCGAACGTGCAGGTGATCGTCGACCGGCGCTCGGGCCCCGACCGGCGGAGCGGCAAGGAGTACGGCGGCCAGCGGGTGCTCAAGGACCGCCGCCGCCGCCGGATCCCGGGAACCTTCCCGGAGACCGACGCGCCCGAATAGGCGGCGGCGCTAGCATCGCCGCATGGCGGCGAGCGCGACGCGGGGCGGGGCGCGCAGATCGATGGGGAGCGTGCGACCGCTCGCTAGCGCGGCGGCGCTCGCCGGGCTCGCGCTCGTCGGCGGCTGCGGCGGCGGCTCGGCGGCAACAACCTCGGCTGTGACCGCGACCCGCTCGACGACCGCCGCCTGCACCGGTGCGGCGAAGGTGCGGCGTCATGTCGCGCGCGTGCCGAACGACCTGGCGGCCGTCCGCCGCGCCGCCCGCGCCGACAGCCACGCCGCGACCTCGCGCGCGACCGACCGGTTGCTGCTCGACCTCGGCTACCTGCCGCCGGTGCGGCGCAACCGCGTGATCGACGAGGCAGCCGCCACGGTGACGAGCGTCTGCGAGGACTGCTTCCAGGCGCTCGAGGCGATGCGGCCGATCCCGTCGCTGAAGTACGGCAGCGGCACCTGCTAGCCCCGCCGCCCGTGGACGAATCGTTGCGAAGAATTCACGCGCGCGTCACACCCGCGTTGCGCCCACTCGGTTATCGTCGCCTCCGAGGGAGGCGGGTCGAAAACCCCACCCAGGGTGGGGGTGTGTTCGACGGGAAGGGGCCGGGCCGTTTGCTACGTGTACGTGAGGATGTGGTGGAGCTCCACGTCGAGCCCGTTCGCCGACAGCGTCGCCAGCTTCGCGATCCCCTCGCGCTCCTCGAAGCGGAGCATGAGCTGCTGTCCGGTGTCGTCGGCGGCGTCGAGCTGATCGAGCCGGAAGAGCAGCGACGAGGTCTGCGCGCCCTCGACGTACAGCATGCGCACCTCGACGTTGTTGGAGCGGCCGAACTCGTGCCCCTCGCGCAGCTCGTACTCCCAGCCGGGGCGGGCAGTCGCCCAGTCCTCGAGCGTCGCGGCGAGGACGGTCAGGTCCTCGTCCACCTCGACGTCGATCCGCTCGGTGTCGCGTTCGGCGGGCGTGTTCCTGGGTGCAACGCTCATCGATGCCATGCCTCGGCGGTTCCCGCGCGCGCGGGCATGGAAACGTGACGAGGAAGCTCGTCGTCTTCGTGCCGGAGGACGCGCTCGAGCAGGTGCGCGACGCGCTCTTCGCCGCCGGCGCCGGCCGGATCGGCGACTACGAGCGCTGCAGCTGGTACACGCCCGGCACCGGCACCTTCCTCGCACGCGCCGGTGCCGAGCCGGCGGTCGGCGAGGTCGGGGTCGAGGAGCGCGTGCCCGAGCACCGGCTGGAGACGGTCTATGCCGACGCCGACCACGATGCGGTCGTCGCCGCCCTCCGCCGCGCGCACCCGTACGAGGAGCCGGCCTTCGACGTCGTGCCGCTGCTCGACCCGTGAAGGCGCGCCTCTTCACCGACGGCGGCGCGCGCGGCAATCCCGGCCCGGCCGCCTACGGCTACGTGATCGAGGACGAGGACGGCGCCGTGCTCGCGGCGCGCGGCGAGGCGATCGGGGTCGCCACCAACAACGTCGCCGAGTACTCCGCGCTGCTCGCCGGCCTGCGGGCGGCGGCCGCGCTGGGCGTCACCGAGCTCGAGGTCGTCTCCGACTCGGAGTTGATGGTCCGGCAGATGACCGGCGCCTACCGCGTGAAGAACGCGGCGCTGCGCATGCTCTGGCAGGAGGCGGACGAGCTGGCGCGCGCGTTCCCGGCCGTCCGCTACCGGGCCGTCCGCCGCGAGCAGAACGAGCTCGCCGACCGGCTCGTCAACGAGGCGCTCGACGCCGCCGGCTAGGAGGTCGGTGCCTCGGGCACGGGCGCCTGCAGGCTCGCGCCGGCGGAGGCGACGACGACGGCCGCCGTCGCCGCGATCTCGGCGGCGCCGAGACGCTGCGAGAGTCCGATCGCGCCGACCACCGCGGCGATCGCCGGCTCGAGCGAGACGAGGACGCCGTAGGCGGTCAGCGACACGTGGCGCAGCGCGCCGAGCTCGAGCACCCACGGCAGCGCGCTCGAGAGCGCGGCGACGGCGACGCCGAGCAGGAGCGTCCGCGCGTCGAGCAGCGGGCCGTGGCGGAAGCCGATCCCGAACGGCGTCAGCACGATCGCGGCGATCACGACGCCGATCGAGAGCCCGTCCAGCAGCGAGCCGCCGGTGGAGATCCGCCGGCCGACGACGATGAACGCGGCCCACCCGGCGCCGGCCGCGAGCGCGAAGACGGCGCCGATCGCGTCGATGTGCGCCGTCGGCGAGCCGAGCGCGGCCACCCCGCAGGCGGCGAGTCCGACCCAGAGCAGGTCGAGCCGCCGCCGCGAGGCCGCCGCCGCGACGCCGAGCGGCCCCAGGAACTCGATCGTCACCGCGACGCCGAGCGGCAGCCGGTCGATCGCCTGGTAGAAGCACGTGTTCATCCCGGCGACGACGAGCCCGAAGAGGACGACCGTCCGCGGGTCGAAGCGCGCCGCCCGCCGCCCGCGCCGTGCCCGCGCGACCGCGATCAGCATCACGGCGCCGAAGCCGAGCCGCAGCCAGACCGCCGACACCGGGCCGATCCGCCCGAACAGGCGCGTCGCGACCGCCGCTCCGATCTGCACCGACGAGGCCGCGCCGAGCACGAGCGCCGGCCCGGCGAGCCGCTGCGGGAGGGCTGAGCGCGCCAGCATCGACGCTATACTGCCTGCGCTCCGCCGGGCGGCTGTAGCTCAGTTGGCTAGAGCGTCTGCTTGCCATGCAGAAGGTCGTGGGTTCGAGTCCCATCAGCCGCTCCATCAGCGAAAGGCCCGCACGCGCGGGCCTTTTCTACGTCGGCTCACGCTCGCTTTTCGATCGGCGCCGACCGGGTAGGAGCCGCCCGTGGCCGAGCTGACGATCGTCCAGGAGAAGCTGGCGGAGGCGCTCGGCCTCGCGCTCGCCGCCGAGATCGCGACCGGGAAGGTCGAGGAGCGCGTCGAGGATCCCGTCCTCGTCGACACGCTGCGCGCGATGCGGCGCGAGGCCCGCGAGACGCAGGCGCGGATCGTCGGCGTCGCCGGCCGCTACGAGGCCGAGGTCGGCTGGGAGCTGCAGGCGCACGCCGCCTACGTCCAGCGCAAGGCGGGCGAGCTGGCGAACGCGTGGTTCAAGGCGGCCACCGACGGCATCCAGGCCTTCCAGTTCCTGGCGATGGGCGAGGCGGGCGAGATCGCGACCTGGGCCGCGCTCGCCGAGCTGAACGGGCAGTGGGACCCCGCGATCGTCGAGCTCTGCGCGTGGGCGCTGCCGATCCAGGAGCGGCACCTGAAGGACGCGTTCGAGGGGACGGTGGCCCTCGCCGCCCGGCCGCTACCGCAGCAGGAAGCCGTCGCCTAGCTCGTCGTCTGCCTCCAGCACGAAGGTGTGGTAGCCCGTGAGGTGGGCGCTGCCGGCGACCTCGGTGACGAGGCCCGCCTCGGTCTCGTCGACGACGCGCGCCTCGAACGCCGTGCCGACGACCGAGAGGTGCGTCAGCGTCTCGCCGCGCGGCAGCTCGCCGTCCGCGTCGAGCAGGGCGAGCCGTGCCGAGGTGCCGGAGCCGCACGGCGAGCGGTCGACCTCGCCGTCGGCGAAAATCGTCACGTTCCGCTGCACGCGCTCGCCCTCGCGCCGGAAGAAGACGACGCCGTAGACGCCGGCGATCTCGGGCTCGTCCGGGTGGACGATCTCGTGCGCCGCCTCGAGCTCGCGCTTGACCGCCCGGCCGAGCTCGATCAGCCGCGGCAGGCTCGCCGCCGCGATCGGCAGCGGCGACTCGACCGACGCGTAGAAGGCGCCGCCGTAGGAGACGTCGACCCGCAGGCCGGCCGCCTCGACGCCGCGCAGCGCGACGAACGCGGGCACGTTGCGGAAGGCGACGCGGCCGCCGCGCGCCTCGACGTCCAGCGTCCCCGACGGCGCGTCGATCCGCAGCCGCTCCGTCGCCTCGACGGCGCCGCTTGCCAGCGCCCAGGTCGCGAGCGCGATCGTCCCGTGCCCGCACGCGGTCGAGTAGCCCGCGTTGTGGAAGAAGACGACGCCGAGGTCGGAGCCCGGCGCGCACGGCTCGGTGACGAAGCAGCCGTACATGTCGGCGTGGCCGCGCGGCTCGTGGACGAGCAGGCGCCGCACCCGGTCGAGCCGCTCTGCGCAGTAGCGCCGCTTGGCGAGGATCGTCGCGCCGGGAATCGGTCCGATGCCGCCGGAGACGATCCGGAACGGCTCGCCGGCGGTGTGGTAGTCGACGGTCTGGACGACGGTGCGCGGCAGCTCAGGGCCTCCGGCCGAACATGCCGCGGGCGAGCATCGTCAGCACGACCTCGTCGCGCTGGTTTCGCATCTCGAGCCGCACGCGGATCGTGCCGCGGTCGGCCCGCTTCGCCGACGGGGCCGTCTCGAGCACGGTGACGCGGCCGCGCAGCTCGTCGCCGGGACGCACCGGCACGAGCCAGCGCAGCTCCTCGACGCCGGGCGAGCCCATGCTCGCGGACTCGTTCAGCACGCCCTCGACGTAGCCGCGCATGAAGAGCGCGACCGTGTGCCAGCCGCTCGCGACCAGGCCGCCGAACGGGCCGCGCTCGGCCGCCGCCTCGTCGACGTGGAACGGCTGCGGGTCGAACGCGCGCGCGAAGGCGACCATCTCGTCCCGCTCGACCGTCCGGGAGCCGAGGTCGAAGACCTGGCCGGGCGCGAAGTCCTCGAAGTAGCGCACGCAAGTAGCCTAGGGCGCGTGATCCTGGACGGGCACAACGACCTGCTGCTGCGGCTGTGGCGGGGCGAGGAGCCGAAGCACCTCGATCTGGCGGCGGCGCGCGCGGCCGGCTTCGCGGGCGGCTTCTTCGCCGTCTTCGTGCCGGGCCCCGAGCCGCACGTGCCGTTGCCGGCGATCCCGTACCGGATGGAGCTGCCGGAGCCGCTGCCGCGCGAGGAGGCGCGCCGCGTCGCGCTCGAGCTCGTCGCGGTGCTGGAGCGGCTCGAGCGCGAGGGCGAGCTGCGGATCGCGCGCGCGGCCGGCGACTTCGCCGAGGGGCAGGTGACGGCGATCCTCCATCTCGAGGGCGCCGAGCCGCTCGCGCCCGACCTCTCCGACCTCGACGAGTGGCACGCGCGCGGCCTGCGCTCGCTCGGCCTCACCTGGTCGCGCCCGAACGACTTCGCCGAGGGGGTCGCCTTCGCGTTCCCGCACTCGCCGGACACGGGGCCCGGGCTGACCGAGGCCGGGCGCGAGCTCGTGCGCGCCTGCAACGAGCGCGGGATCCTCGTCGACTGCTCGCACCTGAACCGGCGCGGCTTCTTCGACGTCGCGGAGCTCTCCTCGGCGCCGCTCGTCGCCACGCACTCGAACGCCCACGCGCTCTGCGCCTCCTCGCGCAACCTCGACGGCGAGCAGCTCGACGCGATCCGCGACTCGGGCGGCGTCGTCGGCGTCAACTTCGCGGTCGCGTTCCTGCGCGAGGACGGCTCGCTCGTGCCGGAGACGCCGCTCGACGAGATCTGCCGCCACGTCGACCATCTCGCCGAGCGGATGGGGATCGACCACGTCGCGTTCGGCTCCGACTTCGAGGGCGCCGAGATCCCGGCGGCGCTCGGCGGCGCGGCCGGGCTGCCACGGCTCGTCGACGCGCTGCGGGCGCGCGGCTACGACGAGGAGGCGCTCGCGAAGATCACGCACGGCAACTGGCTGCGCGTCCTCGCCGCCACGTGGCGCTGAGCCACGCCGAATGGGAGGCGCGGCTGCCGGAGTGGGTGGCGGCGGCAGAGGAGCGCTTCGGCGTCCGCGCCGGGAAGCGGTTCGATCCGGGCGCCGGCGGCTTCGTCGCGCCCGTCTCCGACGACGTCGTCCTCAAGGTCGGCTTCCCGCATTTCGAGGCCGAGCGCGAGCCGGACGCGCTCGCGCTCGTCGCCGGCGACGGCTCGCCGCGGCTGCTTGCGCAGGCCCACGACCTGCACGCGATGCTGCTCGAACGGGCCCGGCCGGGGACGCGGCTCTGGTCGCTCCCCGAGGAGGAGGCGCTGCCGGTCGCCGCGGACGCGCTCGAGCGCTTCTGGCGGCCGCTTCCCGAGGAACAGCCGTTCCGCGAGCTCGCGGGCGAGGCGGCGCGCTGGGCAGAGACGCTGCCCGAGCCGTGGCCGCCGCTCGCGCGCGAGCTCGGCGAGTCGATCGACGAGCGGTTCCTGCTCCACCAGGACTTTCAGGGCTCGAACGTGCTCCGCTCGGAGCGCGGCTGGCTCGTGATCGACCCGAAGCCGCTCGCCGGCGACCGCGCGTTCGACCTCGCCTCGCTGCTCCGCGACCGGCGCTGGGAGATCGACGCGCGCGTCGTCCGCCGCCGCTTCGACTACCTGACCGAGCGGCTGCGGCTCGACCGGGCGCGGGTCCGCGGCTGGGGGATCGTCCACGCGCTCGCCTGGGCGACGGGGCCGGAGGGCGAGGCGCACCGCGCGGTCGCGGGCTGGCTCGCGGCGATCCGCCCCTGACTACAGAAGCCGCGCGACCGCGCGCAGGTCGTCGGCGAACGCGTCCCGCTCGGCGTGGCGCGCGTCGTCGTCCCGCTGGCGCAGGATCGCGGAGGGATGGATCGTCGCCACGATCCACTCCGCGAGCGGCTCGCCGGCGATCGCCTCGCCGCGCTGCCTCGTCACGCGGAAGCTGCGCCCGAGCAGCGACTGCGCCGCTGTCGCGCCGAGGCAGACGATCACCTTCGGCCGGACGAGCTCGATCTCCGCGTCGAGCCACGGCCGGCAGGCGGCGAGCTCCGACCAGTTCGGCTTCTGGTGGATCCGCCGCTTCCCCCGCGGCTCGAACTTGAAGTGCTTGACCGCGTTCGTGACGTAGACGCGGCGGCGGTCGATCCCGGCCGCCTCGAGGCCGCGGTCGAGCTCGCGCCCGGCCGGCCCGACGAACGGCGCGCCCTCGACGTCCTCGCGGTCGCCGGGCTGCTCGCCGACGAGGATCACCTCCGCGGCCGCGGTTCCCTCGCCGAACACGGTCTGCGTCGCCCCGGCCCAGAGGCGGCAGCCCTTGCAGCCGGCCGCCGCCGCGCGCAACGAGGGCAACGAGCGCCGCTCGGGGACGAAGGGCTCCGCCGACTCCGCAGTGGGCACGGCCGGGAGATACCCGCGCGCGCCGATACGATGTACGCCCCCGGGCGCCTTGGCCGAGTGGTTAGGCAGCGGCCTGCAAAGCCGTTTACAGCGGTTCGAATCCGCTAGGCGCCTCTCTCAGCCGGACGGCAGCGCGACCGCCGCGGCGCCGACGTCCGGCTGCAGCGTCTCCAGCCGGTCGAGGCGCGCGAGCGACGGGAAGAACCGCTTCCAGAGCAGCGCGACGGCGATCGTCGCCGCGCCGCCGGCGACGACCGCCGGCACCGTCCCGATCAGCGCCGCCGCCGCTCCCGACTCGAACGCGCCGAGCTGGTTCGACGCGCTGATGAACACCATCTCGACCGAGTTGACGCGGCCGCGCAGCGCGTCGGGCGTCGCGAGCGCGACCGTCGTCGAGCGGATGTTGACGCTGACCATGTCCGCGAAGCCGCTGATCGCGAGCGCGCAGAGCGAGAGCGGGAACGAGCGCGAGAGCCCGAACACGACCATGCTGGCGCCGAAGAGCGCGACGACGCCGAGCAGCGTCGGGCCCGCGCGGCCGAGGCTCGCGCGCCGCGTCAGGAGCGCGCCCGCCACGAGCGCGCCGACCGCCGGCGCGCTGCGCAGGATCCCGAGCCCGATCGGCCCCGTGTGCAGGATCGTCCGCGCGAACACGGGCAGCAGCGCGACGGCGTCGCCGAACAGCACCGCGAACAGGTCGAGCATGATCGCGCCGAGCACGATTCGCGAGCGGCGCAGGAAGCTGATCCCGCCGAGCAGGTGCGCGAGCGACGGCGCCTGTCCCGGCACCGGCGCCCAGCCACCGCGGCGGTGCAGCGCGAGCGTGCAGGCGAGCGCGACGGCGAGGAACCCGAGCGCCGTCCCGTACACGAGCTCGGCGGCGACGGCGAAGAGCAGTCCCCCGAGCGCCGGCCCGGCGACGACGCCGACCTGGTTCGCGATCGAGCGCAGCGCCATCCCGGTCGCGAGCTCCTCCGGCGCCAGCAGCTCCGGCGCGAGCGCGCGGCCCGACGGCGTGCCGAGCGCGGCCGCCGCGCCGCTGCCGACCGCGAGCGCGAGGAACGGCCAGAGCCGGTCGGCGCCGACGATGCTGACGACGAGCAGGCCGGCGACGTCGGCGATGCTGAGCAGCAGCGAGATCGCGAGCACGAGCCGGCGCGAGATCCGGTCGGCGAGCTGGCCGGCCGGCAGCGCGAGCAGCGGCAGCGGCACGAACTCGACGATCCCGATCAGGCCGAGGTCGAACGGGTCGCGGTGGATCGCGTACACCTGCCAGCCGACCGCGACCGCGACCATCTGCAGCGGCAGCATCCGCAGCACGTTCAGCACCCAGTAGAGGGCGAAGTCGCGCTGCTGGAGGACGGGAGGAAGCCGGCGCCGCATCCGGGCGCCACGTTAGCGGCGGCTAGTGTCCGTGGCCCTGGCCGTGCCCGTTGCCGTGGCCCGGCGGCGCAGGAGCCGGAGCAGGAGCAGGAGCAGGAGCGGGAGCGGGCGGCGGCGCGCTCGTCGTCGTCGGCGCCGGAGCGGGCGCCGGAGCGGGCGCCGGCGCCGCGGTCGTCGTCGGCGCCGGCGTGTACGGGGTCGAGGACGAGGAGCCGGAGGAGTAGAGCGGCGCCCGGTTGTAGCCGGAGCCCTTGTAGAGATCCGCCGGCACCGGGAAGCTCAGCACCGGCTTGCCGGCGAGCGCGCCGCTCATGAAGGTGTGCCAGATCGAGGCGGGGATGCCGCCGCCGTAGACCGGCGCGTAGCCTTCGACGTCGTACATCGGCTCCTCGCGGTGCGGGTAGCCGACCCAGACGCAGGTCGCGAGCTGCGGCGTGTAGCCGCAGAACCAGGCGTCGACGAACTTCTCGGCCGTGCCGGTCTTGCCGGCGATCGGCCGGTCGCCGAGGGCGGCGCCGGTGCCCGTCCCCTTCTGCGTGACCGCCTCGAGCGCGTACGTGACCCGCTCGGCGACGTCCTGCGAGAGCGCCCGCGCCGGCTTCGCCTGCTTGTAGGCGACCGTGCGGCCGGACGCCGTCCGCACCGACTCGACCGCCTGCGGGTCGTGCCGGACGCCGCGGTCGGCGAGCGTCGCGTACGCGGAGGTCATCTCGAGCGGGCTGACCGCCTGCGTGCCGAGCGTGATCGAGCAGACCGGCAACAGTCGCGAGCGGATCCCGAGCCGGTGCGCCATCCGCACGACCGCCGGCGGCCCGACCTGCGAGACGACCTGCGCGAAGATCGTGTTCACCGAGTTCGCCGTCGCGTCGATCAGGTTCATGTACCCCTCGGCCTCGTCGGCGTTGTTGTGGACGAGCCACGGCTCGTCGATCCCGTTCGAGCACGCCGGGTCGGTGATCGTCAGCTCCGACGGCCCGTTCCAGCCGGAGTAGAGCGAGATCCCGTGCTCGAGTGCGGCCGAGAGCGTGAACGGCTTGAACGCGCTGCCTGCCTGCCGGTGGCCCTGCACCGCGAGGTTGAACTGCAGCCGCTCGCCGCTCGGCACGACCACCGACATCGCGCGCACCTTCCCGTTCCGCGGGTCGATCGCGACGAGCGCCGCCGACGGGTCGCTCCTCGACTTGAGGATGCCGCGGATCGCGCGCGTCGCCAGGTTCTGCAGCCGCGGGTCGATCGTCGTCTTCACGCGCAGGCCGCCGCTCTCGACGAGCCCCTGGCCGAAGCGCGAGACGAGCTGGTCGTCGACGTAGCTGAAGAAGTACGGCTCGTGGATCGTCTTGTAGAGCGAGCCGGGGTGGAGGTCGAGCGGCTGCTGGCGCGCCCAGTCCCAGGCGGCCGGCTTCAGGTAGCCGGCGTTCCGCATCGCGAGCAGCACCTCGTTGCGGCGGGCGCGCGCGGCGTGCGGGTTGCGCAGCGGATCGTAGACCGACGGCGCCTGCGGCAGCCCGGCGAGCAGCGCCGCCTGCCACACCGACAGCTTCGACGCCGGCTTCGCGAAGTACGTGCGGGAGGCGGCTTCGATCCCGTAGGCCTGGTTGCCGTAGTAGACGGCGTTCAGGTAGGCGGCGAGGATCTTCTGCTTCGACCAGCGGTCGCCGAGCTTCATCGCCAGGCAGGCCTCCTGCAGCTTGCGCGAGATCGTGTCCTTCGGCTTGCCGATGTAGAGGTTCCGCGCCAGCTGCTGGGTCAGCGTCGACGCGCCCTGCACCGGCTTGCCGGCCTTCACGTCGGCGACGGCCGCGCGGACGATGCCGACGTAGTCGAGCGCGCCGTGCTGCCAGAAGCGGCGGTCCTCGATCGCGACGGTCGCCTTCGGCAGCCACGGCGTCATCTGGCGGAGCGAGATCCGCTGCCGGTTCTTCTTCGCCGGGATCACGCCGAGCAGCGAGCCGTCGGCGGAGGCGACGAACGAGTTCGAGCCGAGGCTGATCGGCTTCAGGTCGCGGATCGTGCAGCTGGACTCGATCAGGCTCGGTGCCGCCGCGGCGGCCAGGAGCGTTGCGCAGACGCCTGCCGCTGCGAGCGCCAGGACCGCCACGACGAACCCGCGGCGCGGGCGGAAGCCGCGGCGGACCTCCTGGCGTCGCTGGCGACGACGGCTGCGGACGACGACCAGCGCGAGATCGCGATCCGCAGAGCGGCGCCCACGGTCCCGGCCTTCCCGACGCTGATCGCGATCCACCGCCTGGCAGCTTCTCCGTCCCTCGCCTTCGCTAACCCTCGCCGGCCCAGGTCGAACGCGAGCCGGCCGGAGGCGACGACGTGCGGCCGCGCGGCGCGCGCGAGCAGGATCGAGACGAGCGCGACGATGTGCGCGAGCGCGACGACGATCTCGGCGAGCACGCGCGTCGTGACGACGAGGCTGTGCGCGAGGCCGGTCGCGGCGGTGCGCGTCCGCCGGCCGTGGGCACGGTGGCCGGCGACGAGCAGTCGCGCACCCGGGACGACGGCGACGATCGCGTCGGCGGGCAGCATCCGGACGTGACGGAAGAGCCGGCCGCGGAGCGCGAGCTCGGTCACCGCCCCCGGCGGCTCGACGTAGACGCCCGCGACGATCTTCGTCCCGCGACGCCCGCGGACGCGGAAGCCCTCGCTGTGCAGGAGCCAGTACGCCAGCACCGGACTGTCCTGACCGAACGTGTGCTCGTCGCGGACGACGGTCGCCACGCGTGACCGGTGCCCGGCCGCCGCCGGTCGGAAACGCGTTTGCCGCCGGCGCCCGGCGGGGGAGACCCGAGTCATGGCGCAGCGGACACGCGACCGCGAGGGGCGGCTCGAGGAGCAGGCGGCGCCGACGCCGCAGCCGGAGCGCGACGAGCCGAAGCTCCCGCCGCCCGTCCGCCTCCGCGACCTCTCGCTCGCCGACTGGAAGGCCGCGACGATCCGCGCCGGCAAGGAGTCGCTCGCCGACAACGTGACGATGATCGCCTCCGCGCTCGCCTACGCCACCTTCTTCGCGATCCCGTCGGTGCTGCTCGTCGCCGTCGGCCTGTTCACGCTCGTCGCCGGGCCCGGCGGCATCCAGAGCCTGATCGACCACTTCGGGCACGTGATGCCGGGCCAGGCGACCTCGCTCCTGAACCAGAGCCTGCGCAACCTGGACGCGCGGCCCGCCTCGGGCATCGTGATGACGATCGTCGGCTTCGTGCTCGCGCTCTGGTCGACGACCGGCGCGATGAGCTCGTACATGACCGCGCTCAACCTCGCCTACGATCGCAAGGACCGGCGCAGCTTCCTCCGCAGGCGGCTCGTCGCGGTCGAGATGGTGGCGGCGATCGGCCTCGCGTTCATCCTCGTCGCGGTGCTGCTGATCTTCGGGCCGCAGATCGAGAGCTGGGTCGGCGGCCTCGTGCACGCGCGGAGCGCGGTCGCGTGGATCTGGTGGGTCGCGCAGTGGCCGGTGCTGCTCGCGGGGCTGCTCGCGGCGTTCGCCGTGCTGCTCTACCTCGGGCCGCACGTCGAGCACCCGCGCTGGCAGCTCCTGACGCCGGGCTCGCTCGTCGCCGCGCTCGTCTGGCTCGCCGTGTCCGGCCTGTTCGCGGTCTACACCGCGAGCTTCGGCTCCTACAACAAGACCTGGGGGTCGCTCTCGGCGGTGATCGTGATGCTGACCTGGCTCTGGCTGACCGGGATCGCGCTGCTCTTCGGCGCCGAGCTGAACGCCGAGCTCGAGCGCAGCCGCGAGCTGCGTCGCGACGAGGCGGTCGAGGAGGATCAACACGTGCCGCGCCGCGCGTGACGGTTATACCCCTAACGGGTATATACTTCAGGCATGAGCGAGATCCAGGAGTACCGGGTTCCCGGCATGAGCTGCGCGCACTGCGAGGCGGCGGTGCGCGGCGAGCTGCAGAAGGTCGCCGGCGTCGAGTCGGTCGACGTCGACCTCGCGAGCAAGCAGGTCGTCGTCCGCGGCGAGGCGCTCGACGACGCTGCGCTGCGCGCGGCGATCGACGACGCGGGCTACGAGGCCGCATGAACCAGCGGCTCGAGCTGCCGATCGAGGGCATGACCTGCGCCTCGTGCGCGGCGCGGATCGAGAAGCGCCTGAACCGGCTCGACGGCGTCGTCGCGACCGTCAACTTCGCGACCGAGGCGGCGACCGTGCGGGCCGCGCCGGAGGTCGACTACGCCGACCTCGTGCGGGCGGTCGAGGCCGCCGGCTACCGGGTCGCGCCGCGCCGCGACGAGCTCTCGAGCCTGACGCGTCGGCTCGCGGTCGCGGTCGCGCTCGCGGTGCCGCTGGTCGTCCTCGGCATGCTCGGCCGCGCGCCGTGGGCGCAGCTCGCGCTCGCGACGCCGCTCGTCCTCTGGGCCGGCTGGCCGTTCCACCGTGCCGCCGCCCTCGGGCTGCGGCACGCCGCGGCGACGATGGACACGCTCGTCTCGCTCGGCACGCTCGCCGCCTGGGGCTGGTCGACGGCGGTGCTCGCCGGCGGCCTCGGCGGGCACGTCTACTTCGAGGCGAGCGGCGTGATCGTTACGCTGATCCTGCTCGGGCGCGTGCTCGAGGCGCGGGCGAAGACGCGCGCCGGCGACGCGCTGCGCGCGCTGCTCGAGCTCGAGGCCGAGGGTGCGCGCGACCTGCGGCCGGGCGACCGCTTCGTCGTCGGCCCCGGCGAGCGGATCGCAACCGACGGCGTCGTCGAGGAGGGCGTCTCCGCGGTCGACAACGCGCTGCTGACCGGCGAGTCGCTGCCGGTCGAGGTGCGGCCGGGCGACGAGGTCGTCGGCGCGACGATCAACAGCTACGGCCGGCTCGTCGTCCGGGCGACGCGCGTCGGCGCCGAGACGACGCTCGCGCAGATCGTCCGGCTCGTCGCCGAGGCGCAGGGCGGCAAGGCGCCCGTGCAGCGGCTCGCCGACCGCGTCTCCGCCGTCTTCGTCCCGGCCGTGATCGCGATCGCGGTCGCCACCTTCCTCGTCGGCGGCTCGCTCGCGGCCGCGATCGCCGTGCTGATCGTCGCCTGCCCCTGCGCGCTCGGCCTCGCGACGCCGACGGCACTGATGGTCGGCTCCGGCCGCGGCGCCCAGCTCGGGATCGTGATCCGCGGGCCGGAGATCCTCGAGCGGACGCGCCGGGTCGGCACGATCGTCCTCGACAAGACGGGCACCGTCACCGAGGGCAAGCTGCAGCTCGTCAACGAGCTGCCGGACGAGGTGCTGCGGCTCGCCGCGGCGGTCGAGTCGGCGAGCGAGCACCCGGTCGGGCGCGCGGTCGCGGCGGCGGCGCGCGGGCCGCTGCCGCCGGTCTCGGACTTCCGCAACCTGCCCGGCCGCGGCGTCGGCGGCGTCGTCGAGGGGCGGCGCGTCGTCGTCGACCGGGACGGCGTCTTCGTCGACGGCGCCCGTGTCGGCGAGCTCCAGGTGCGCGACACGGTCAAGCCGACGAGCGCGCGCGCGGTCGCCGAGCTGAAGGCGCTCGGCCTGCGGCCGGTGCTGCTGACCGGCGACGCGCGCGAGGCGGCCGAGCGGGTCGCGGCCGAGGTCGGGATCGAGCGCGTCGTCGCCGGCGTGCTGCCGGACGGGAAGGCGGCCGAGGTGCGGCGGCTGCAGGCCGCCGGCGAGGTGGTCGCGGTCGTCGGCGACGGCGTCAACGACGCGCCGGCGCTCGCGCAGGCCGACCTCGGGATCGCGATCGGCACCGGCGCCGACGTCGCGATCGAGGCCTCCGACCTGACGCTCGTCTCGGGCGACCTGCGCGCGGCGGTCGACGCGATCCGGCTCGCGCGGCGCACGCTCGCGACGATCCGCGGCAACCTGTTCTGGGCCTTCGCGTATAACGTGGCGGCGATCCCGGTCGCGGCGGCCGGGCTGCTGAACCCGATGGTCGCCGCGGCGGCGATGGCGTCCTCGAGCGTCTTCGTCGTCGGCAACTCGCTCCGCCTCCGTCGCTTCCGGTCGGTCAGATGAGCCACGGCTACGCACAGGACAAGGACGCGCTGCTCAAGCGGCTCCGCCGCGTCGAGGGCCAGGTGCGCGGGATCGAGCGGATGGTCGACGAGGACCGCTACTGCATCGACATCCTGACGCAGATCTCGGCGGCGACGACCGCGCTCGAGTCGGTGGCGTTCAAGATCCTCGACGAGCACGTCAACCACTGCGTCGCGGGCGCGCTCTCCTCCGGCGACGAGGCGGTCGCGGCGGAGAAGAGCGCGGAGCTGCTCGCCGCGGTGCACCGCTTCGCGAGGGCGCGGTGAGGGTGCGGCGGCTGCACGTCGGCGTCGGCGCCGCGGCGCTCGTCGGGATCGGCGCGGCGGCGGCCTGGAAGCTGCGCGGCAGCCGCGTCGTCCGTCTGCTCGCCCCGCGGCCGGGCGAGCGCCTGCTCGGCGCCGGGCCGCACGCGGGCGCGTTCGCCGCCGAGGTCGCGGAGAAGCTGTGGCCCGGCGGCGAGCTCGCGCTCGTCGACGTCCCGGACTCGGCGGCCGACGAGGCGCACCACCGCGGCCTCGAGTCGGTGACGCTCGTCGGCGGCGAGCACACGCTGCCGTTCGAGGACGAGAGCTTCGACGGCGCGTACGTCACCGGCCCGACCGACTTCGCCGAGCTGCGCCGCGTGCTCCGGCCCGGCGCGCGGGTCGTCGTCGCGGACGCGCACGAGCGTGCCGCCGCCGAGGCCGCCGGCCTCGTCCGTGCCGGCCGCGGCACGTACCGCCGCTGACCTCCTTGTGACACTGTGTCACGAGGAAGGGCGGCCCGTATGATCGCGGCGATGGGGTTCGAAGGATCGTTCGTCCAGAACGCGATCTACATCGGCCGCCAGGAGCATCCGTGGCCGCTGACGCCGGAGGGCTGGGAGCAGCGGGCGCGCGAGTCGATCCCGGAGGGGAACTTCGGCTACATCGCGGGCGGCGCCGGCTCCGAGTCGACGATGCGCGCGAACCTCGACGCGTTCGAGCGCTACCGGCTGCGCCCGCGGATGCTGCGCGGCAACGCGAGGCGCGAGCTCGCGGTCGAGATCCTCGGCACGCGCTCGGAGCTGCCCTTCCTGCTCGGCCCGGTCGGCGTGCTCTCGATCGCGCACCCGGACGCCGAGCCCGCCTGCGCGCGCGCCGCCGCGGCGAACGGCGTCCCGTTCGTCCTCTCCTCGGCCGCGGAGGCGACGATCGAGCAGGTCGCGGAGGCGATGGGGGACGCGCCGCGCTGGTTCCAGCTCTACTGGATCAACGACCGCGAGGTCGCCGCGAGCTGGCTCCGCCGGGCCGAGGCCGCCGGCTACTCGGCGATCGTGCTCACGCTCGACACCGCGATCCTCGGCTGGCGCCCGCGCGACCTCGCGCTCGCCTACCTGCCGTTCATCCGCGGCGAGGGCTGCGGGCAGTACTTCAGCGACCCGGTCTTCTGCGCGCGGCTCGACCGTTCGCCCGCGGACGACCCGCTCGCCGCCGCCGCGACGATGCTCTCGATGTTCCCGAACCTTGGCCTTACCTGGGACGACCTCGCCTGGCTGCGCGAGCAGACGAGCCTGCCGTTGCTCGTCAAGGGGATCCTGACCGCGGAGGACGCCCGGCTCGCGGTCGAGCACGGCGTCGACGGGATCGTCGTCTCCAACCACGGCGGTCGCCAGGTCGACGGCGCGGTCGCCTCGCTCGACGCGCTCGTCGAGGTGCGCGCGGAGGTCGGCGACGGGTTCCCGCTGCTCGTCGACGGCGGCATCCGCCGCGGCGCCGACGTCGTCAAGGCGCTCGCGCTCGGCGCCGACGCGGCCCTCGTCGGCCGGCCCTACGCGTACGGCCTCGCCGCGGGCGGGCAGGAGGGCGTCGAGGAGGTG
>DASSSQ010000022.1:0-16622 GCA_035708405.1 Gaiellaceae bacterium | reverse complement strand
TCCATGAAGGCCAGGCCCCACCAGCCGTTGTCGTCGAAGAACGTCATCTTGTTCGGCCCGCGCTCGTTCGGGTAGTAGGCGTAGCCGCCGACGTCCGGGTTCCAGTAGCGCTCGGCTCCCTTCGCGAAGGCGCGGACGGCGGCCCTGTTCGCGGCCGTCGGGCTGGCGACGGCGATCCCGTCGAGCGCCTCGAACAGCGGGTAGGCGCTCCAGAGCCGCGCGAGCGGCATCGGCGAGGGATCCCGGATCGTGTCGTCGTACCAGCCGCGCTTCGCGTCCCACCAGAACGTCTTCGCGTCCGCGACGCCCTTCTGCGCGAGCGCGAGGTAGGTCGGGTCGGCCGGGCGGGCCGCCGTCGCACCGGCCAGCGCGAGCGGCAGGACGAGCAGCGTGAGCAGGGCGACAAGCGCGCTCCGCCGCACTAACAACCCGTCCGCGAGACCGTGAGCAGCAGCCGGCTCGTCCCGTGCGCGCGGCGCGAGTCGAACCGCGCCCCGACCGGCTTGCCCGTCCTCCGGTCGACGAGCAGCTCGACCGAGGGCCTGTCCCCGAGCCTGATCAGGTAGACGGGCCGCCCGTCGACGACGCCGGTGCCGGCGTAGGCGGACTTGCCGGCGAGCAGGCGTCCGACGAGCTCCGAGACGTAGAGCGCCTGCGTGCCGGCGAGGTCGGCGACCGCCGCCGGCAGCAGGTCGACCGCCGCGCGCGTGTCGGAGGCGAGCTCGCGGGCCGGGTCGCGCACGACGGCGACGTGCTGGTTGCGGACGCGCAGCCGCTCGCCGGTCGCGAGCTCGAGCACCGAGGTCGAGCGGTGGTGCCGCGTGCACCAGACGGGCAGCGTCCGGCCGCCGAGCCGGAGGACGCTGCCGCGGAAGCGCGTCTGCTGCAGCCGGTCGAGGACGCCGATCGCGACGCGGTCGCCGTGGGAGGGCTGCGGCAGCGCGACGAGCAGCAGGCCGAACGACGCGGCCGCGATCGCGCCCAGCAGCAGGCCGGCGCGGATCACGGCCATCGCAGCAGGATCGTGGCGGTGGCCGCGCCGAGCAGGCAGAGCATCGCCGGTCGCAGCGCGAGGTCGAGGAGCCGGCGCCGGCCGGCGACCGCCAGGCCCGCGTAGGCGGCCGGCGCGAGCAGGCCGAAGCGCGCGTCCGAGGTGAACGAGCCGCTCTCGAGCGGCAGCAGCACGATCAGCGCGCCGGCGACGATCCAGGCGAGCGGCACGCCGGCGCGCAGCGCGACGACGAGCAGCACGACGTAGAGCCCGCAGAAGGCCGCGTCGCGCGCGAGCCAGAGGTTCTGCCCCTGGGCGTGCAGCAGCTCGCGGACGGCCCGCTGCACCCCGGCGAGCTCGAAGCGGCGGCCCCACGCGTGCTGCGCGGTGCTGAACGCGAGCGGGTCGCCGACCATCCGCCGCTGGTAGGCGGCGACGGCGGCGAGCGCGACGACCGGCGCGGCGGCGGCGGCGAACGCGACCGGGCGGCGGTCGCGGCGGAGCGCGAGCGCGGCGAGCGGCAGCGCCACGAAGACTCCCTCCGGCCGGCCGAGGGTCGCGACCGCCCCGAGCGCGGCGGCCAGCGTCCAGCGCCCGCGGGCGGCGGCGGCGCCCGCGCCCGCGACCGCGGCGAGCACCATCCCCTCCGGGTATTCCATCGAGAAGACGTAGCCGATCGGGAAGAGCGCGGCGTAGATCGCGGTCCGCTCCGCGGTCTTCTCCGGCAGCCAGGTCCGGGCCAGCTCGTAGAGTGCGATCAGGCCGAGGACGAAGCCGGCGTTCGCGACGAGCAGCGCCGCCGCCTGCAGCGGCACGCCGAGCGCGTGGACGCCGTCGACGGTCGCCGGGTAGAAGGGGAAGAAGGCCGTGTCGCTCTGGCGGTGCGGCAGTGCGAGGTAGCCGCGGGCGGCGACCATCCGGTACCAGCGCCCGTCCCAGGCCTCGAGCAGTGCGAGCGGGCGCATGTGGACGGCGACGTACCAGCCGGGCCGCGGCCAGCGGAGCGCCTGCACGACGAGCGCCGTCGCGAAGACGAGCGTACGCGAAAGCCCCCACCAGACGAGGATGCGCGCGTATGCGCCGGCGCGCAGGTCGCGCAGCCCCGGCGTCGCCGGCGCGAAGGTCCACAGTCGGTTGCCGAGGTAGTTGAGCGGCATCGTGATCACGATCGCCGCGGCCTGGGCCGGCACCGCCCGCGTGCCGCCCGCGAGCAGGAGGTGCAGCGCGGCGAGGTTGACGACCAGCGTCGCGACCGAGACGCCGGCGAACCGCGCGCCCTGGCCGGCGATCGACCCGCGTGCCCGGAACGTCCAGACGCGGTTCCAGCCGTAGTTGTTCGCGACCGCGGCGACGAAGGAGGTGACGGCGGCCGCGGTCGCCGGCGTGCCGGCGTGGACGAGGATCGCGAAGACGCCGAGGTTGACGCCGTAGCCTGAGGCGCCGACCGCCGCGAACCTGGCGACCCGCGCGAGCTCGGCCCGATCCGGCCGCCGCCGCGGCGGCGGGAGGGGGACGGCGGTGACGTCGGTGGCGTTCAGCGGCGACCTTCTCTCCGGGCGCGGTGCGGGACCCCGCCTCCGGGTCTTAGCCGGACTCCGCTGGTTCAAACCGGCGAACCGGTTGCCGTCGCCGTTTCACGCGTTGCCTGCGCGCAGCCGGCCTCCTGCCGCTCGGCGGCAACCTCCGGCGGCGCCCGGGCCGGTGAGCGAGATCGGGGAGGCGGGACTCGAACCCGCGGCCTCACGGCCCCCAGCCGTGCGCGCTACCAGACTGCGCCACTCCCCGCCGTCCGCAGTCTAGCCGCGCGTCTTCCCTCCGTCGGGCGCGAGTGAGATGATCGCGGCTCCCCTCCGTCACGACCCCTCGACATGCGGCGATTGCTCCTCTGCGCGGTGCTGGCGCTCCTTGCGCCGGCCACGGCGCGCGCGGGCGGCGTGACGGCCTTCTACTACCCGTGGTACGGGACGCCGGGCGCGGACGGCGCCTTCGAGCACTGGGAGCAGCGCGGGCAGGTGCCGCCGCTCAGCATCGCCTCGAACTACTGGCCGGCGCGCGGGATCTACTCGAGCTCGAGCCCGACCGTTCTCGACTCGCAGATGCGCCAGATCCGCAGCGCGGGAATCGCCGCGATCGCGGTCTCGTGGTGGGGGCGGGGCTCGCCGGAGGACCTGCGGCTGCCGGCGGTGATCCGCGCCGCGCATGCGCAGCGGCTCGACGTCGCCGTCCATCTCGAGCCGTACGGCGGTCGCACCGTCGAGTCCACCGAGGCGGACATCGCCTACCTGCGCGGGCTCGGGATCTGGACGTTCTACCTCTACCAGCCGTTCGCCGAGCCGGCGGCCGACTGGGTGCCGATGAACGACGCGCTCGCGGCGACGGGCGTGCGCGTATTCGCGCAGACCGGCCTCGTCGGCCAGGCGCTCGCCGGCCACTTCGCCGGGCTCTACACCTACGACATCGTCACCTACGGCGGCAACACCTTCGCCCGGCTCTGCCACGAGGCCCACGCGGTGGGCCTGCTCTGCGCGCCCTCGGTCGGCCCGGGCTACGACGCGCGGCGGGCGGTGGGGGACACGCGGGTCAAGCCGCGGCGCGACGGCGCCACCTACGACGCGATGTGGCAGTCGGCGATCGCCGCCGGCGCCGACGCGATCACGATCACAAGCTACAACGAGTGGCACGAGGGGACGCAGATCGAGCCGGCCGCGGCGCACGCCGGTTACGAGAGCTACAGCGGCGCCTGGGGCGAGACCGGCGATCGCGCGGACGACGCGTACCTGACCCGCACCGGCTCGTGGGCCGAGGTCTGGGCCGCGCAGGTCGCGCTCAAGCGCGGCCGCGGGCCGCTCGCCGTCTGACACGAGCGTTTGTGCCTTTTTTAACCCGGCCTTAACGGCCTCCGCACACCCGCGGCGCAGACTGATCCCGTCGCGTGAGCGAGCTGCTCCTCGCCCGCCGCAATCGCGAGGCCGGTGCCGGGAGGTGGGGCTCCCGGCATCAGCCAGCGACCCGGATACCATCCGCGCGTGGAGAACTACTCGCTGACCGAGCTCGACTCCGGCGAGCGGATCGTCTCCGAGCAGATCGGGCACGTCCGCTCGGCCGCCGTCGGCTTCTGGATCGGCGCCGGCTCGCGCGACGAGGTCGACCCGCAGGCCGGCGTCTCGCACTTCATCGAGCACCTGCTCTTCAAGGGCTCGAGCCGCTTCGGCGCGCTCGAGATCGCCGAGATCTTCGACGGGCTCGGCGGCGAGCTGAACGCGGCCACCTCGCGCGAGCACACCGTCGTCTACGCGCGCGTGCCCGACCACCACCTCGCGACCGCGCTCGACGTGATGACCGACATGGTCTTCGCGCCCGCCTTCGAGGAGATCGACTCCGAGCGCGAGGTGGTGCTCGAGGAGATCGCGATGTACGAGGACACGCCGCAGGAGCTCGTGCACGACCTGATCTCCGAGGCCGTCTTCGGATCGCACCCGCTCGGCCGGCCGGTGATCGGGACGGCGGAGGTGCTCTCGTCGATCGACCGCGGCTCGATCCAGGGCTACCACTGCGCGATGTACCGGCCCGGCAACGTCGTGCTCGCGGCGGCCGGGAACGTCGAGCACGAGCAGCTCGTCGCGCTCGTCCAGGGCTCGCTCGCGCGTGCCGAGGCGACGCCGCCGGCCGCGCGTCACGTGCGCGCGCCGCTCGTCAAGGAGCCGGCGCCCGGGCTTCGCTTCCAGCGCAAGGACACCGAGCAGTACCACGTCTGCCTCGGCGCGCCCGGGATCGCGCGCTCCGACCGGCGCCGCTTCGCCGCCTCGATCCTCGACGCGATCCTCGGCGGCTCGGCCTCCTCGCGGCTCTTCCAGGAGATCCGCGAGAAGCGCGGCATGGCGTACGCGGTCTACAGCTTCCTCTCGCAGTACACCGACACCGGCCAGATCGGCGTCTACGTCGGCACGCGCGAGGAGAACCTGGCCGAGGCGCTCGAGATCGCCGCCGCCCAGATCGACGAGATCGGCGACGGCCGGCTGCGCGAGCGCGAGCTCGAGCGGGCGAAGGAGAACCTGAAGGGGCGGATCATGCTCTCGATGGAGTCGACCTCGACGCGGATGAGCCGGCTCGGCAAGTCGCTGATCACCGACTCGGAGCTGCTCTCGGTCGACCGGATCGTCGCCGAGATCGACGCCGTGACGCCGGAGTCGGTCTGCGAGCTAGCGGCGCTGCTGCTCGCGCGCGGCCGGTTGTCGGCCGCCGGGATCGGCCCGAGCGAGGAGCGCTTCCAGGAGGCGGTCGACGCGATCCTGCCGGCGCAGGCCGCAGCGTGAGAGTCGCGCTCAACGGACGCCGCGGCAAGGTCGGCTCGGTGCTCGCGCCGGCGCTCGAGGCGGCGGGGCACGAGCTGGCCGCGCTCGCCGACGCCGACGCGATGGTCGACTTCACGGCGCCGGAGGCCGCGCTCGGCAACGTGCTCGCGGCGGTCGCGGCGGGCGTGCCGTCGGTCGTCGGCACCTCCGGCTGGGACACGGCGGCGGCGGACGGGCCGGCGCGCGCGGCCGGCGTCGCCGTCTTCTACGCGCCGAACTTCGCGCTCGGCGCGGTGCTGATGATGCGCTTCGCCGCCGCGGCGGCTCGCCACCTGCCGCACGCCGAGATCGTCGAGCTGCACGCCGAGACGAAGAAGGACGCGCCCTCCGGCACGGCGAAGGCGACGGCGGCGCTCCTCCCCGGCGAGACGCCGATCCACTCGGTGCGGCTGCCGGGCCTCGTCGCCCACCAGGAGGTGCTGCTCGGCGGCCCGGGCGAGCTGCTGACGATCCGCCACGACACGACCTCGCGCGAGGCGTTCGTGCCGGGAGTCCTGCTCGTGCTCGAGCGGCTTCCGGGCCTGCCGCCGGGGCTGACCGTCGGGCTCGACGCGCTGCTGCGATAGCGCGTTTCCGCTGTTGCCAATCCGGGAATCGCGCCGGCGGAGCAACTCTTCGCCAAGGGAGGCAATCGATGGGAACGCTGTTGGCGGCGACGCAGGTGCAGTTCGCCGTTTCCAAGTTCATCCCGCTCGCGGTCGGCTTCTTCGGGCTCGGCACGGGCTACCTGATCTACGGGCCGCAGGAGCTCTTCAAGTTCCCCCGCCGGAGCCGCGCCGTCGACCTCTCGACGGGCGTGTGGGGAATCTGGATGCCGGGCTTCATGCAGTTCCTCGCCGGCACCTACATCTGGGTCGCGCTGATCTGGCTCGACTCGGTGCGCGAGGCGCCGATGTACATGGCCGCGCTCGCGTTCACGGCATACGGCGTCCATTGGTGGGCGATCGGCCTCGGCCGCGCGTTCGGCGCCGACCCGCGGCCGAACGGCTTCATGGCGCTCGCGTTCACGATGATCTCGGCGCTCGGGATCGTCGTCTTCTTCAAGGCCTCGGACGCGCCGGTGGCGGGGCTCTTCATCGGCCTGACCTGCATCTACGTCAGCGACATGTTCGCGAGCCTCGGCTTCCGGGAGCGGCAGTCGCCCGCCGAGCCGGTGCCCGTCCGCGAGCCGACGAGGATCGGGATGCTCGGCGAGCGGTCGCTCGGCTTCTTCCATCTCGGCACCGGCCTCTGGCTGATGTACCTGATGTGGGCGGCCGCGCTCAACGCCTCGAACGGGATGCACCTCCTGATCTGACGCGGCGGGAGCGGCCCGCGTCATAGGATGGAGCCGTGCTCGGCGAGGTGCTGACGGCGATCGTGACGCCGTTCCGCGAGGACGGGACGGTCGACTGGGACGCCTTCCGCGCGCTCGCGCGGCACCTCGTCGAGAACGGCTCCGACGGGCTCGTCGTCTGCGGCACGACCGGCGAGTCGCCGACGCTCTCCGACGACGAGAAGCTCGAGCTCTTCCGGATCGCCGTCGACGCGGTCGGCGGCGAGGCGACCGTCGTCGCCGGCACCGGCACCTACGACACGCGCCACTCGGCGCACCTGACAGGTCAGGCGACCGAGCTCGGCGTCGACGGCGTCCTCGTCGTCACGCCCTACTACTCGAAGCCGCCGCAGCGCGGGATCGTCGAGCACTTCCGGGCGGTCGCCGCCGCCACCGATCGCCCGGTCGTCGTCTACAACATCCCGTCCCGGGTCGTGATCAACATCGAGCCGGAGACGATCGAGCGACTGGCGGCGATCGAGAACGTGCGCGCGGTCAAGCAGGCGAACGACGACCTCGAGCAGGCGCGCCGGATCCCCGGCTTCGGGCTCGACCTCTACGCGGGCGACGACCACCTCGTCCTCCCGTTCCTCGAGCTCGGCGGCGTCGGCGTGATCAGCGTCCACGCGCACCTCGTCGGCCCGCAGCTGAAGGAGCTCGTGCGCCGCTACCGCGACGGCGACGTCGAGACCGCGCGGCGGATCGCCGGCGAGCTCGCGCCGGCGCTCGAGATCCTGAAGGTGCAGGTGAACCCGATCGCGATCAAGGCCGCGCTGCGGCTGCTCGGCCACGAGGTCGGCGGCCACCGGCTGCCGCTCGTCGAGGCGACCGACGAGGAGATCGCGCGGATCAAGGCGCTGCTCGCGCGCCAGGGCCTGCTCGTCGCCGCCTAGACTGGGCGCATGACGCTGCGGATCATCCCGCTCGGCGGCCTCGGCGAGGTCGGCAAGAACATGACCGTCTTCGAGACGGAGGGCGAGACGATCGTGATCGACGCCGGGATCGCGTTTCCGCGCGACGAGCACCTCGGCGTCGACCTGATCCTCCCCGACTTCTCGTACCTGCGCGAGCAGGGCCGGATCCGCGCCGTGCTGCTCACGCACGCGCACGAGGACCACGTCGGCGGCCTGCCGTTCCTGATGCGGGAGGTGCAGGTCGACGAGGTCTGGGCGACGCGGCTGACGCTCGGGCTCGTCAAGTCGAAGCTGGACGAGCACGGCCTGCTGCGCGCCGCCGAGCTGCGCGAGTCCGACCCCGACGGGCCGCCGGTCGAGATCGGCCCGTTTCGCGTCGAGTTCGTCCGGATGGCGCACTCGGTGCCCGACTGCGTCGGCATCGTGCTCGAGACCGCCGCCGGTCGCGTCTTCCACAGCTCCGACTGGAAGCTCGACCACACGCCGGTCGACGGCCTGCGCACCGACGTCGGCAAGCTCGCCGCGCTCGGCAACCGCGGCGTCGACCTGATGCTCGGCGATTCGACGAACGCGGAGCGGCCCGGCTACACGCGCTCCGAGCGCGTCGTCGGCGAGGCGTTCCGGCAGATCATCCCGCAGCGCACCGGCCGCGTCCTCGTCTCGTCCTTCGCCTCGAACGTGCACCGGATGCAGCAGGCGATCGAGGTCGCGGTCGAGACGGACCGCAAGGTGGCGGTCGTCGGGCGCTCGATGCGCAAGAACATCAACATCGCGCGCAGCCTCGGCTACGTGGACGTGCCCGACGACGTGCTCGTGCGACCGGTCGAGCTGGACGGGATCCCGCCGGGCGAGCAGCTGATCCTCTGCACGGGCAGCCAGGGCGAGCCGATGTCGGCGCTGACGCGGATCGCCTACAACGACCATCCGGCCGTGCACGTCGAGCGCGGCGACACGGTGATCATCTCGGCGCGGCCGGTGCCGGGCAACGAGCTGCGCGTCCACGACTCGATCAACGAGCTGACGCGCGCCGGCGCCGAGGTGCTGCACGAGGAGAACGCGCCGGTGCACGTCTCCGGCCACGCGCGCGCCGAGGAGCTGCGCACCCTGATCGGGCTCGTCCGGCCGAAGGCGCTGATGCCGGTGCACGGCGAGATCCGCATGCAGACCGCGCACGCGCGGCTCGCCCAGCAGGGCGGGGTGCCGGCGGAGGCGATCCTGATCTGCGAGAACGGCACCGTGGTCGAGCTCGACCAGGGCCGCGCGCGGATCGTCGACCAGATCCCGGCCGGCGTCACCTTCGTCGACGGGCTCGGCGTCGGCGACATCTCCGACGTCGCGCTGCGCGACCGCCAGCACCTCTCCGAGGACGGCGTGCTGATCATCGTCGCGACGCTCTCGACGCAGAACGGCCATCGCTCGAGCGCGCCGGAGCTGATCTTCCGCGGCTTCGGCGACCCGCGCGGGATCGAGGAGGAGATGCGCAGCGAGGCCGACCGGCTGCTGCGCGAGTGCCTCGAGCAGGACGTGACGGAGATCAAGCTGCTGCAGGAGCACCTGCACGACGGCGTCGGCCAGCTCGTCTACGACCGCACGGGGCGGCGGCCGATGATCCTGCCCGTGCTCGTCGAGGTATGAGCGCCACCGGGGTGCGGCCCGACTGGGCCGAGGTGATCTCCGGGAACGCCGTGGTGGACGCGACCGGCCGCCGGCTCGTTGCCCAGCTGCGCGCCTGCGAGGTGGCGGCGATCTCCTTCTGCCGGCTGCTCGACGGCTGGGCGCGCGGCGAGGCCGATCCCTGCACGCCGGGTCGCCGCCAGGCGGCGCTGCGTCGCGCGGCCGAGCGGGTCGAGACGGCGCTGACCGGCCTCGAGGAGCCGCTCGGCCGCTACCTGCTCGAGCTCGAGGTCGAGCTCGCGGAGGGTCGCTCCTGGTACGGAGAGCCGGGCGCCGGCGAGCTCGTCGCCTGGGAGCCGGTGCTGCAGCGTGCGGGCGTCGCGGTCGCGCCCGGCCGCGTCGCGCAGGTCTACCTCGAGCTGGCGGTGCTCGTCCGCGCGCTCGACGGGCTCGCGGCGACGGTGCGCTTCGGCGTCGACGTCGACCGCTCCTCGCTCTGGGCCGGGCTCTTCGACCTGCGCGAGAACCTGTTCGCGCGCGCGCTCGAGGACGTGCGCGCGCTCGCGGCCGCGTAAGCCGTCCCTCGAACGAGTGACGCCGGCGGGGCCGGCGCCGCCGATGTTCGCGCCGATGGGGCTCATCGCCCGCTATCCGCTCTCGGTCGCGATCGTGCTCGCCGCGCTGGCGGCGACGGCAGGCGTCTCCTCTTCGCGCGGCCGGGCTACCACCCGCACCAGGGAGTCACGATAACGCTGCCGGCGAAGCAGCCGGCCGCGGACGCGCACGGCGCCGCGGGCTGGGTCTGGCCGGACGGGACGCCCGGCTGGCAGCCCGGCTACACGGTCAAGGGCGTCGACGTCTCCGGCCTGCAGCCGATCGAGGTGCAGGCGGCGCAGCTCGCGGCCGCGCGCGCCGGCCTGGACGCGAGCGGCGTCCGCGTCGTCCAGGCGGTCCGCGGCGGCCGCGACGGCGTGCTCGCGATCGTCGCCGCGCCGGCGCTCTACGAGGGGCCTCCGGTCGACACCTGCCTCGCCGCGATCCTGCGCGGAGACGCGCCGGTGCACTGGCTCTGCCCGCACGACCTCGCAGACTCGCGCGTGCTCGTCGCCGCCACGACCTACGCCTGGAAGGCGAAGGGCGCGCCCGCGAACTCGCTCGACCTCGCAGGTGTCGCGCGCGGCGACGTCAGCCGCGTCGTCCTCGACGTCCCCGGCACGACCTTCGGCGACCAGCCGATCTACACGCGTGGCAAGACCTGGGGCCAGTTCGAGGCCGCCGTCGACGTGCCGAAGGGCGTCGCCACGCTGAAGATCTACGGCGACCATGGCCTCGTGCAGACGCTGCCGGTGGACGTGCCGGCCGGCCGGCAGCGCGTGCTCAAGTAACCTCGCGGCATGTTCCGGCGCGCCCCCGGCGTCCTCCTGATCAGCGTCGCGGCCGCGATGTGGGGGACGGACGCGCTCTTCCGCCGGCCGCTCGCGCAGTCGACCTCGGCGGCGACGATCGTCTTCGGCGAGCACGTCGTCCTCGTCGCGGTGACGCTGCCGCTCGTCGTCCCGGCGCTGCGCGCGCTTGCCCGCGCCGGCCTCCGCTACGTCGCCGCCGCGGTCGCGGTCGGGGCGGGCGCGTCGGCGATCGCGACGATCCTCTTCACCGAGGCGTTCGTGCACGGCGACCCGATCACGCCGGTCGTGCTGCAGAAGGTGCAGCCGCTCGTCGCCGTCGTCGGCGCGCGGATCCTGCTCGGCGAGGAGCCGCGGCGCCGCTTCGGCTGGTTCCTGCTGCCGGCGCTCGCGGGGATCTGGCTGATCGCGTTCCCGCACCCGACCGCGGTCGACGCGCGCGGCCTCGAGCCGATCGCGGAGGCGCTCGGCGCGGCGGCGCTCTGGGGGCTCGGCACGGTCTTCGGGCGCTACCTCTCGCGCCGGATCGCATTCGAGCACGTGGCGACGCTGCGCTTCGTCTTCGGCCTCGCCGCGAGCGCCTGCGCGCTGCCGCTGCTCGGCGCGCCCGCGTGGAGCAGCGTCCACGACAGCATCTGGATCGTCTGGCTCGCGCTCGTCACCGGCGCGCTCGCGCTCGGCCTCTACTACTACGGCCTCAAGCGGACGCCGGCGACGCTCTCCGCGCTCGCCGAGCTCGCCTACCCGCTGACCGCGGGGATCGTCGGCTACGCCGCCTTCGGCGCGACCCTCCGCTGGTCGCAGTGGCTCGGCGTCGCCGTCACCGCCGCGGTCGTCCTGGCGCTGCCGGTGCGCCCGCGCGGGATCGTGCGCGTGCCGGAGCCCGACGCGGAGCCCGGCCCCGCCCTCGCGCCCGCCTGATGCGGATCCTGCTCGACTGCGACCCGGGCCACGACGACGCCTTCGCGCTCCTGCTCGCGCTCGCGAGCCCGGAGCTCGAGCTCGCCGGGGTGACGACGGTCTCCGGCAACCAGACCGTCGAGAAGACGACCGCGAACGCGCTCCGGCTGCTCGAGCTCGTCGGTCGCGACGTCCCCGTCGCGCGCGGCGCCGACCGGCCGCTCGTCCGTGCGCGCTCGGTCGCGGCGTACGTGCACGGCGAGACCGGCCTCGACGGGCCCGACCTGCCGCCGCCGGCGACCGAGCCCGTCGCCGCGCATGCCGTCGACTTCCTCGCCGAGCACGTCGCCGGCACGACGCTCGTCGCCACCGGGCCGCTGACGAACGTGGCGCTCCTCCATGCGCTCCATCCGGAGGCGCGGCCGGAGCGGCTCGTGCTGATGGGCGGCGCGATCGGAGAGGGAAACACGACGCCGGCCGCCGAGTTCAACATCTGGGCCGACCCGGAGGCCGCGGCGCGCGTCTTCGCGAGCGGCTGGGAGATCACGATGGTCGGCCTCGACGTCACCCACCGCGCGCTGATCGCGCCGGAGCAACGCGAGCGACTGCGCGCCGCCGGCCGTGTCGGCACGGTCGCCGCCGAGCTGCTCGACTTCTACGGCCGCTTCCACGCGCAGAACTACCCCGAGTTCGGCGGCGGCTCGCCGATGCACGACCCCGTCTGCGTCGCGCACCTGCTGGACGACTCGCTGCTCGAGCTGCGCCGCGCGTTCGTCGAGGTCGACTGCGGCTGGGCGCAGGGCCGCGGCCGCACGAACGTCCACCTGCGGCGGCGGACCGAGCGCGAGCCGAACGTGGATGTCGCGGTCGGGATCGACGGGCCCCGCTTCGCGGAGCTACTGGTCGAGCGCGTCGGCTCGCTGGGATAGCTCGCCCGGGATCGGGATCCGCCGGACGAGCGCGAGCGTCAGCGCGCCGAAGACGAGCACCTGCTCGATGCTCATCACCGCGGCGGCCCAGTGCTGGTCGGCGACGGCGGAGAGGCCGAGCAGGCGCACCGGCTGCTCGGCGTACGGCCGGTAGTGCGCCACGTTGTCGAGCAGGATCACGTGCGTCGAGAGCTCGCCGGCCGCGAACAGGCCCCAGGCGTAGAAGATCCGGCCGGCGTCGGTCAGCGCGCGCCGCCGCGCCGGGTCGACGAGCTGCGTCCAGACGAGCGTCCCGGCGACGACGAAGCAGAGGTGCTGCAGGTCGTGGACGTGCTCGTGCAGGTCGGCGTAGTCGTAGGCGGCGGGGATGTGCCAGCCTGCGACGACCGCGACCGCGACGACGAAGCTGACGGCCGGGCGCAGCAGGAACGAGAGCGCCGTCCGCAACGGGCCGATCCCGGCGAGCGTGCGCAGCGCCGGCTGCGGCAGCAGGAAGAAGACGAGCGGCCCGCGCAGGGCGAGGATCGCGAGCATCGGCGCGATGTCGCCGATCAGGACGTGCTCGAGCATGTGGGCCGAGAGCAGGTAGTCGTCTGCGACCACGTCGAGCGGCGTCACGAGCGGCAGCACACCGGCGGCGAGCGCGAGCGCGAAGAGCGCCGGCCGCGTCCACGGCGCGTAGCGCGGCGCGCGCCGCCGCAGCCGCACGAATCCCTGCGCGAAGAGCGCCGCCGCGACGGCCGCGATCGCGATCGGCGCCGGCGCGAGCGTCCACGAGTAGACGACGGCGAGCACCTGGAAACCGTAGCCGGGGGAGGACCGGCGCCGCTCCCGGCGAAAGCCCGCGCATGGCGCGGAAGAAGCGGACGAGCAGGCTGCGCCCGCGCAAGCCTGCGCGGACGAAGAAGAAGACGGCGCGCGGCTCGGCGCGGCCGCGGGGCCGCCACCAGCACCGGCCCGAGCTCGTCGGGCTCGTCCTCGCCGCGATCGGCGTCTTCCTCGTCGCCGTGCTCTGGCTCGGGTGGAACGGCGGGCTCGTCGGCGGCTGGGTCGCCGACGGCTGCCGCGGCTTCCTCGGCTGGGCCGCCTATCCGCTGCCGGCCGGCCTCGTCGCCGTCGGCTCGCTGATGGTCGGCCGCAGCGCGCTCGTCCGCTTCCGGCCGTTCCGCACCGGCGAGGCCCTGACCGCGCTCGGGCTGCTGCTCGTGCTCGGCTCCGCGCACGGCGGCTGGCTCGGGCGCGTGCTCGCGCACGGCCTCGGCGCGCTGATCGGCGGCACCGGGACGACGATCGTCGGCGTCCTCGCGCTCCTCTGCGGCGCGCTGCTGCTCTCGGGCGCCTCGCTCGGCGCGATCCTCCGTCGCTCCGGCCGCGCCGTCCGCACGGCCGCGAGCCACACCCGCCGCCCCCGTCCTCGTGACACAGTGTCACAAGGAAGGACGGCGCTCGACCCCGTCTCGGAGCCGACGCTGCTCGTGCCGGCGACCGCGCCGGTCGACGCCGAGGCGGTCTACCCCGACGTGGTCGGCGAGGCGCCGACGCAGGAGCAGGGGCGAGAGCCCGACTCGGAGGAGCTCGCCGACGACCCGCCGACCCTCTTCGACCTGCCCGCCTCGACGCCCGACTACCGGCTCCCCGACCCGTCGCTGCTCGCGCGCTCGAAGCGCACCGCCGGCCCGTCGAAGGAGACCGGCGCGCGCACCGCCGAGCTGCTCGTCCAGACGCTCGCGAGCTTCGGCGTCGATGCCGTCGTCGTCGGCCAGATCTCCGGCCCGCGCGTCACCCGCTACGAGCTGCAGCTCGCCGCCGGCACGAAGGTCGCGAAGGTCGCACAGCTCCGCGACGACCTCGCGTACGCACTCGCGACGACCGAGATCCGGATCCTGGCGCCGATCCCCGGCAAGCAGGCGGTCGGCGTCGAGGTGCCGAACCTGAGCCCGAACATCGTCACGCTCGGCGACATCTACGGCGAGCTGCCGGCGACCGCGAGCCCGCTCTCGGTCTGGCTCGGCAAGGACATCTCCGGCGCCGCCGTCTGGACCGACCTCGCGCGGATGCCGCACGTCCTGATCGCCGGCACCACCGGCTCGGGCAAGTCCGGCTGCATCAACGCGATCCTGACCTCGATCCTGCTGCGCTCGACGCCGGACGACGTGCGCCTGATCCTGATCGACCCGAAGCGGGTGGAGCTCAACTACTACGAGTCGATCCCGCACCTGCTGACGCCGGTCGTCTCGAGCCCGAAGGAGGCCGCGGCCGTCCTCGCCAACTGCGTCGCCGAGATGGAGCGTCGCTACGAGCGCCTGTCGATCCTGCGCGCGCGCAACCTGCCGGAGGCGAACCGCGCGCTGCGCAAGCGCGGCGAGACGCAGCTGCCGTACCTGCTGGTCGTGATCGACGAGCTCGCCGACCTGATGATGATCAGCCCGCAGGCGGTGGAGGAAGCGATCATCCGGCTCGCGCAGAAGTCGCGCGCGGTCGGGATCCACCTCGTCCTCGCGACGCAGCGCCCGTCGGTCGACGTGATCACCGGCATGATCAAGGCGAACGTGCCGAGCCGGATCGCGTTCGCCGTCTCCAGCCAGACCGACTCGCGCGTGATCCTCGACTCCGCCGGCGCCGAGAGCCTGCTCGGCCAGGGCGACATGCTCTTCAAGCCGCTCGGCACCTCGCGCGTGCAGCGCGTCCAGGGCGCGTACGTCGGCGAGGAGGAGATCGCCCTCGTCGTCGAGGCCTGCCGCAAGCAGCGAGGTCAGGAGCTGGACGAGAGCCTGCTCGAGCTGCCGGAGGCGTTCGCGGACGGCGACGACGGCGACGAGCACGGCGAGTTCGACCCGGACGAGGACCCGCTGCTCGACAAGGCGATCGAGATCGTCGTCCAGGCGCAGACCGCCTCGACGAGCCTGCTGCAGCGGCGGCTCCGCGTCGGCTACACGCGTGCCGGCCGCCTCGTCGACATGCTCGAGCGGCGCGGCATCATCTCCGGCTACGAGGGCTCGAAGCCGCGCCGCGTGCTCGTCGACGAGACGCAGCTCCAGACGCTCGCCGACCGCGGCTAGCGCTGCGGAAAAACCACCCTTCTCGCTTTCCGGCTGCCGGTATAGCATCGGGCCGAACTCGTAACCGGGCACCCGAGAGGGAGGAAGAAAGCATCGTGAGAAGGACTCGAATCGTCGGCGGCCTGCTCGTGCTCGCCGCCGTCACTGCGGCAGCGCTCGCAGCCGTCTTCACCAGCGGCAGCGCCAGCGCGGCGCCGACGGCCTCCGTGAAGGTCGGTCTCGTCACCGACATCGGCGGCCTCAACGACCGCTCGTTCAACCATCTGGCGTACCTCGGACTGACGCGGGCGGAGAAGAAGCTCGGCATCCAGGGACGCGTGCTCACCTCGACGTCGGGCTCGGACTACATCCCGAACCTGTCGACGCTGGCCCGCCAGGGCTACCAGCTCGTGATCGGCGTCGGGTTCCTGATGGCGGACGCGATCGACACGGTCGCGACCAAGTTCCCGAACACGCACTTCGCGATCATCGACGTCGACCAGACGACGCTGAAGCACAAGCCGGCCAACGTCGAGGGGCTGCTCTTCCACGAGCAGGAGTCCGGCTACCTCGCCGGCTACCTCGCGGCGCTCGTCGTCAAGGCGAAGGGCGGCACGCAGATGATGGGCTCGGTCGGCGGCCAGAAGATCCCGCCGGTCGACCGCTACATCGCCGGCTTCCAGGCCGGGGCGAAGGCGGCGGACCCGGGGATCAAGACGCTGAACGGGTACTCGCAGGACTTCGTCGCGCAGGACAAGTGCAAGGAGCTGGCGCTGAACCAGATCGCCGCCGGCTCGCAGGTCGAGTTCCAGGTCGCCGGCGCGTGCGGCCTCGGCGCGCTCGACGCCGCCAAGGAGAAGGGCATCTGGGGGATCGGCGTCGACGCCGACCAGGCCTACCTCGGCAAGCACATCCTGACGAGCGCGATCAAGAAGGTCGACGTCGCGGTCTACGACACGATCCAGAACGCGACCAAGAACGTGTACCACGGCGGCGGCAACTCGTTCTTCACGCTGAAGAACGGCGGCGCGGGCATCGGCAAGGTCAGCCCGAAGGTGCCGAAGTCGATCATCGCGAAGGTGAACGCCGTCGCGAAGAAGATCAGGGCCGGCAAGATCGTGCCGCCGGCCGTGGTCAAGGGCTAGCGGCTCGCACCGGCGCGCGGC